>JAFZRN010000002.1 GCA_017619835.1 Eubacterium sp. | reverse complement strand
GAAATGTACAACTCTGTCGATATCATTTTCGGCAAAAATCTTATCAATAGCATCCTTGTCGCAGATATCGGCCTTTACGAATGTGTAATTAGGCTTATTCTCGATATCCTTAAGGTTCTCGAGATTACCTGCGTAAGTAAGTTTATCTACGTTGATTATACGGATATCATCACCATACTTATCAAACATGTAATGAATGTAGTTTGATCCTATGAATCCGGCACCGCCGGTTACTAAATATGTTTTCATACTTTACTCCTTCATACTTTCGATTTTCTCAATGATAAGGCGATTAACTTCGGCAGGATCACACTTGCCGCGCATTTCCTTCATTACGAAACCGACGATAGCACCTGCCGCCTTACCCTTGCCGTTAAGTATATCTTCAACAGCCTTCGGATTAGCATCAAATGCTTTCTCAACAACAGCTTCCAGTTCTCCTGAATCGCCCTTGATGGACAGATTGTTGTCTGCCACATATTTAGCGGGATCGATGTCATCAGAGAATACTGCTTTCTCGAATACTTCCTTTGCAAGTGCATTGTTGATCTCTTTCGAATCAACAAGCATAACCAGCTTGGCAAGATTCTTTGCCGAGAACTTAAGCTTATCGGCATCCGTATTGGTCTCCTTCATGAGACGCTGTGTCTCTACCATCAGCCAGTTGGCAACCTTCTTGGGATCTGCGCCCTCAGCGACCGCTCCCTCGAATATCTCGCCAAGTCTTCTGCTTCCGGTAATCTGGTCTATATCATAGTCTGAGAGACCGTACATCTCTTTATATCTTACCTTCTTCTCATCCTTGAACTCAGGCTGAGATGCCTTGATCTCTTCGATCCATTCATCACTTACCATGATAGGTACAAGGTCGGGATCCGGGAAGTATCTGTAATCCTGTGCATCCTCCTTGGAACGCATCGGAGAAGAAGTTCCCTTATCATCGTCCCAACGTCTGGTCTCCTGAACCACCTTTCCGCCGCCTTCGATGATATCCTTCTGTCTCTTGACCTCGCCCTCGATACATCTTCTGATTGCCTTGAAAGAGTTAAGGTTCTTGGACTCTGTTCTGGTTCCGAACTCCTCGCTTCCCATCTCTCTGATGGATATATTTACGTCGGCTCTCATCGAACCTTCATTAAGCTTGCAGTCAGATGCATCCAGATACTGGATCGTCTCCCTGAGCTTTTCAAGATAAGCGATCACTTCATCTGCGGATCTCATATCGGGCTCGGATACGATCTCGATAAGAGGTACGCCCGAACGGTTGAAATCAACATATGTATCATCAGTTACCGGATCATGGATAAGCTTTCCGGCATCCTCCTCCATATGTATCTCATGGATCCTGACATCCTTAGTCTTACCCTGAACGGATATGGTCACATGTCCGTTACGGCAGATCGGATAATATAACTGCGATATCTGATAATTCTGTGGGTTATCGGGATAGAAATAATTCTTCCTGTCAAACTTTGAGTTTCTTGTTATCTCACAATTGGTTGCGAGTCCCACACTGATAGCCTTATTAACTACCTCGCGGTTAAGTACCGGAAGTGATCCCGGCATTCCCGAACAAACGGGGCACACATGAGTATTCGGAGCGCCGCCGAACTCTGTGGAACAACCGCAGAATATCTTGGTCTTTGTATTAAGCTCAACATGAACCTCAAGACCTATTACAACTTCATATTCTCTGCTCAAAGCTCCGGCCTCCTTTTCTCATTATTTTCGTTAAAGCATTTTTCAAATGTATAGGCAGCTCTTATGATACTCTTCTCATCAAATGTCTGTCCCAGAAGCTGAAATCCGATCGGAAGTCCGTTTCTGTCATATCCGCAGGGAAGTGAAATTCCCGGAAGTCCCGCAAGATTTACGGATACGGTATATATATCTCCCAGATACATCTTGATCGGATCAGATAATGACTCGCCGCACTTAAGTGCCGTTGTCGGAGCGACCGGTCCGAGTATCACATCATATTTTTCAAATGCCTTGTCAAAGGCCTGCTTTATAAGAGCCTTTACCTTTAAAGCCTTTACGTAGTAAGCATCATAATATCCCGATGAAAGTACAAATGAGCCAAGCATTATACGTCTCTTTACCTCTGTTCCGAAGCCTTCGCTTCTTGTCTTCTTATACATGTTGTGAAGGTCGGAGTACTCACCTGTTCTGTAACCATACTTAACACCGTCGAATCTCTCGAGGTTTGAAGAAGCTTCGGCACAGGCTATTACATAGTATGCCGGAATTGCATATTCAACCATACCGAGATCGAACTCTTCAACGATCGCGCCTTTAGCCTTTAATGTCTCGGCTGCAGCGAGTACGGTATTCTTGACATCCTCATCGATACCCGAAAGGAAATAATCTCTCGGAACACCGATCTTCATTCCTTCAACGTTATCTATAAGTGCTGATGTAAAATCAGTCTTATCCTTGCTGTTTTCTTCTATGGCAGAGGTTGAATCCTTGGGATCATGTCCCGAGATCACCTCCAGCATTGCAGCGCAGTCCTCGACATTTTTACCGAGAGGTCCTATCTGATCAAGAGATGAACCGTAAGCTATAAGTCCGTATCTTGATACACGTCCGTAGGTGGGCTTGATTCCGGTAACACCGCAGAATGATGCAGGCTGTCTTATCGATCCACCTGTATCCGAACCCAGTGCTATAGCACATTCGTCTGCAGCAACTGCAGCTGCGGAACCACCTGATGATCCGCCCGGAACTCTGTCAAGATTCCACGGATTCTTTGTCGGTCCGTAATAAGAAGTCTCAGTCGTACTTCCCATCGCAAATTCGTCCATATTCGTATGTCCGAGTATTACCGCTCCTGCATCCATAAGAAGCTGAACTGCCGTTGATGTATAGGGCGGATAAAATCCGTCCAGTATATGTGATGAACAGGTTGTGAGCATTCCCTCGATGCACATGTTGTCCTTGATGGCAACAGGTACACCTGCGAAAGGTCCCTTTAATTCTCCGGCAGCGATCTTTCTATCTGCTTCCTCAGCCGCATTAAGAGCGCCCTCTCTGTCCACGGTCACATATGAATTGATATCCTTATCTACAGCTTCTATCCTGTCCAGATAAGCGGTTGTAGCTTCTACTGAAGTTATCTCTCCGGCAGCAATCTTCTTGCCGAGCTCTACTGCTGAGAGAGTTAATATATCACTCATCTTAATCTCCTTTATCTAACTAGAATGTTTCCGGTACGATATATGCCTGGTCATTTCTCGCGGGAGCATTCTTCAGCATGTTCTCCCTGTCGTCCCCATTGATAACCTCATCCTCACGCATTACATTTGAAATGGAAAATGTGTGACTCATCGGTTCTACATTACTGGTATCAAGCTCATTCAGTTTACCGACATATTCAAGCATCTCGGTAAGATCTTTCTTGGACTTTTCCTTCTCCTCATCGGAGAGCTCAAGCTTTCCGAGGATACCTACATATTCGATGACTTCATCTGTAATGGTAACTGCCGAAGGACCCTGGCCCTTTTCTTCTTCATCCTTACCGGAACCGGAAGAAACCTCCATTCCATAAGTCTTTGCTATATCATCAGGAGTGAGATGTACGTCTCTTAACTGTTCCTCGGATACCTCTCCGGGAGCTCCGCACATCAGGTCCTGTCCGTTTCCGTTCATAGGGAAGGCGATTACCTCACGGATATTTTCTTCATTTCTGAGAAGCATGATCATACGGTCGACACCCGGTGCCATTCCCGCATGAGGCGGTGCACCGAACTGGAATGCCGTATAGAGTGCTCCGAACTTCTTCTCAAGGATATCCTTTGAATAGCCTGCTATCTCAAATGTTTTCTCCATTATCTGCATATCATGATTTCTTACGGCACCTGAGGAAAGCTCAACGCCGTTACATACGATATCATACTGATAAGCAAGTATATCCAGCGGATCCTTATTCATCAGTGCATCGAGTCCGCCCTGAGGCATTGAGAACGGATTATGAGTAAATCCTATCTTCTCTGTTTCCGGATCAAGCTCGAACATCGGGAAATCATTTATATAACAGAATCTGTAAGCATTCTTTTCTATAAGATCAAGTCTCTCGCCGAGAGTTGTTCTGATCTGACCTGCATAGAGGCTGGCCTGCATTTCCTTATCTGCGATAAAGAAGATCGTATCACCGATCTTAAGTCCGGCCTTCTCCTTAAGCTCATCCTTCATATCATCCGGGATGAACTTATCGATCGGTCCCTTGTAGCTTCCGTCATCCAGAACCTCAAGATAACCAAGACCGCCCATTCCGATTCCCTGGGCATATTTCAGGAGTTTCTCATGCTGTCCCTTTGTAAGTCTTTCGTTGATGACTATCGCTCTTACGGTAAGTCCATGGAAAGGCTTAAAGGTACATCTCTGGAAGAACTCCGAAAGATCCATTATGATAAGAGGATTTCTGAGGTCCGGCTTATCGGAACCGTATTTCAGCATTGCTTCCTTAAAGCTGATTATCGGATAAGGAGCCTGTGTAACTGTATATCCTTCAGGTGCGAATTTCTCGAATACGTCTGTCAGCACCTCTTCACCAACCTTGAATACATCCTCCTGAGTTGCAAAGCTCATCTCAAAGTCGAGCTGATAGAACTCACCCGGAGAACGGTCTGCTCTCGCATCCTCATCTCTGAAGCATGGTGCGATCTGGAAATATTTATCAAAGCCCGAAACCATCAGAAGCTGCTTATACTGCTGAGGTGCCTGGGGAAGTGCATAGAACTTTCCTTTGAAACGACGTGAAGGAACGATATAATCTCTGGCACCTTCCGGTGAAGATGCACAGAGAATAGGAGTCTGAATCTCGACAAATCCCATATCCTCCATCTTATGTCTTATATGGCTGATGACCTTTGATCTGAAAAGGATATTATCCTTAACCTTCTCATTTCTGAGATCGAGATATCTGTACTTAAGACGTACATCCTCTCTTACTTCCTTTGAGGTCATGATCTCAAACGGAACCTGGGTATAAACCTTACCCAGAATATCAACGCTGTGAGCCTCAAGCTCTATCGTTCCCGTAGGGATCTTCGGATTGTAGGTTTCTTCATCCCTATGCTCCACAAGTCCTTCAACCGATATAGCCTGCTCTTTTGTGATTCCGTCAAGAAGAGATGTGTCACGCATAACAATCTGCATTACGCCATACATATCCCTGAGATCGACAAAAGAAACTCCGCCATGGTCACGGATATTCTCAACCCAGCCCGCAAGCCTCACATTCGACCCCACGTCCTTCTCAGACATCAAATTAATTGTTTTGTCTCTGTAGATGTTACTCATTTTTACTCTACTCCTTGTACTAAAAAACCCCGGAATGAATAAACATTCCGGGGCGATTAAACTTAGTAACCGCGGTACCACCCGCATTTCTATCTCAAATATATGATTATACTTTTCCACTCAGGAGTGTTACCCTTCTTTTGGAACCTGCGCCGGCTCTCAGTCCATGACCCGCGCTCCCTGTCGCATTCCGCATGTAAATCCGGTCTCCGTCAATGTGGTCTCATACGTACTTGGTATTCTATACCCTGCAGTAATTAATTGCAAGTATATTTTCTTATCAGATACTTATAATCTTTACGTTTTACTTTTTGATCGTTTTTATAAGATCAATTATATGCTGTCCATATCCTTCAGCCGAAGCCCAGCCTTTACCGGAAGGGTTCTCTTTCATTCCGAGATACTCGACATAAGGAGCGCAGCCTCTGGATACATACTTGAATCTCGGATCCACGCACTCATTCTTTAATGCATCCTTACATGCATACGCCTTAAGGTGCTGTGTCTGAGCTCTGAGTCCGGTTCTTACATCCTTAAATGTTGCTCCACCGGCTCCGCCATCGGTTGCTCCGAGTCCGCCAAAGTTATACTGACTGATCTTAACCTGACCGCCGAACTTAAGCCATCCTGTCTCGATCATAACCTGTGCATAGAGAACCTCTGCTTTTACTCCTTCTGCCTCTGCCTCTTCCTTGATGATGGTACAGAAGGTTGTGATATCAGCTGCTCCACCCTTCTTAAGAGCTTTTGCAGGATAAGTCATACCCGAAGAATTATATCTCTTTACCATGTCATCAACGGTAACGGATGAAGTTCCCATGATAGCATAAAGTTCACTTGTTGTATCAGTTTCAGATGTCTCCTCAGGTGCTTCACCATCGGTAAGGACTCCATTTTCATCAAAGACATAAGTCTTACCATCTATTGTCTGGGTACCTGTCACATAAGCATAGTCGCTTCCAAAGTAATAGGTCTTATCATCTATCTTCTGCCAGCAGTCATGCGCAAGCTTTCCGTCGGCAGTAGCATAGTATTTCTTATTCTTTACGGTTACCCACTTTGAAACAGCCATCACTCCGCTATCAGCAAAGTAATACTTTTCTTTATTGATAGTCTTAAGTCCGGTCTGCATTGCATACTTCTTATTGAAGTAATATGTCTTTCCGTTCTTAAGAATGATAAATGTATTCTTTGCCAGCTCTCCTGTATCATCCTTGAGATAAGCCTTCTTATAATTATAATATGTCCAGCCCGTCTGCATTACACCGCTGTAATTGAAGTAATATATCTTCTTTTTGATCTTGTTCCAGCCGGTCATGCAGCCACCGTCACTCAGCATGTAATAAGTTTTCTTCTTTACAGTGAGCCAGCCCGTCTTCATCTTTGCAGTACTCTTACTGAAGTAATACTTTCTGCCCCAGATAGTATGCCAGCCCTTAAGAGCTTTACCGTTGGTCCAGGACATATAATATTTGTTGCCATTATTTTTTACCCAGCCATACTGCATAGCACCGGCACTACTGAAGTAGTAGTAATTCTTGCCTATCTTGTTTAATCCGATTAAAGCTTTTCCATCGGGACCAAGACGATATTTGGAACCATAGTTCCACATCCACTTATTAACAGCAACATAACCGCCGCTGTAGAAGTAATACTTTCTTCCGCTTAATGTTCTCCAGCCTGAGGAATATCTCTTTCCGTTTGACTTGAAGTAATAAAGCTTATTATTTATCGTAAGCCAGCAATTTGCAGCTGCTGCACCTGTTGAAGTAAAGTAATACTTTACCTTCTTTGGTTTCTTCCATGCATTGGTAAGCATTACACCTTCATTATCAAAGTAATATCTCGCACCGTTTATCTTCTTAAGACCGGTTACAACGTAACCGTCCGGTCCTGCATAATAAGTCTTTCCATCTATCGTAAAGAATCCGATCTTGAGATTACCGTTTGCATCACGGTAAATCTTCTTTCCGTTTAAAGTACTCCAGCCGGTCTCTCCGACTGAACCGGAACGGTTATTTTTTATGGTTTCAATACATTCAACTATTCCCTGTGCATCCGCAACTCCCAGTGCGGCGATTTTTTCATCGCTTCCGAAGAACTTCTCACAATCTTCTTTATTAGAAAGGAAACCATGCTCTACGATCATTCCCGGGATTCCGTAGGTTTTACATCCACGGATAACAGCATAATAATCTGCCATTGATTTATCGGGATATTTTGTGGAAGAAGAAGTTCTGATCTTATAACCTCTGTTGGCTAGACCAAGACTTGCAAGCTTATTGACTATCGCTTTTCCTACTTCAACACCTATATCATGAACTTTTGTATTGTAATTACTGTTTGGTACCCAGACCTCGGCACCATTTGCCGTAGAAAGGCCCGAATTACAGTGAAGACTTACGAAAAGGTCTGCGCCCATCTCATAAGCAAATTTACATCTCCATGCAAGATCCTCAGAAGTATTGCCATGGAAAGGTTCTGTAGTACTGCTTCTTGTCATATATACTGTAATGCCGGAAGTCTTCTGAAGCTCAGCCTTACATGCATTTGCTATCTTCTGATTGATATCTCTTTCGCGATATGTCACGCCATCCCATGTCTTTACAGCTCCGCTGTCGGCTGCGCCATGACCGGGATCTAGAACTATGATGACATTTCCACTGGAACTTCCCTTAGTATCCGAGCTACCAAGTCTATTTGATATAGCAGATGCCATTTCTTTTCCTGCTGCATCGGCATATGAACTGCCTACTATAGCGGAAGCAGCGGTATCTGAAATAACGATATCACTATTAGTTCCGTTTACTCCTACTGCTTCTGCTGCAACAAAGCTGTCTGATAGATCCATGACTGAAGCATTGTTATCAGCTATAGTTGTTACATCACTTTCGGTATTTGATGAAGCAGTGTTTTCATCGAGCCATCCATTCGGCTCCTCACTTATCTCTTTATCAACTCCGAATCTCGGAAGCATATTATCTTCGGTTATGAGCTTTTCATATTTCTGATCATCGATCACATAATTGATCTTCTCGATAAGGTATTTTCCCTTATATGATGCATTCGGAAAATCAGCATAAAAAAGTAGGCTGGAATCCATGATGGTATCAGCATCGATCACCATTTCCTGCCTATTAGTCTCATTCAGCAGAGTAAGAGTGGCAGATTCAAACTTATCGCTTCCGTCACCCAGATCCACTACTATATAATTATTATAAGAAGGCGTCTCAAAAAGAGCCTCTTCTACTACGGCAAAATTAACATCAAGATCAGAAGGAAGTATCTCTTCGGCTTCCTCTTCTTCCTCTTCAAATATATATTCCGGAATATCTTCATCAGTCACAACGGTTGCATCTGTCGAGGTTGAATCCTCGGCAGCATCCCCCACAGAGGCTGTGAATGCATCCGCGTTAGCAGCCGCATTCACACCTCCTATGTAGCCAGGCATAAACCCTGACAAAGTCATGATCACTGCAAGTATTCCGGCAAGTATGCTCTTTGTTGTCTTGTTATATTTCATATTAACCTCACGGTATAGTATCCTTATGTTAACTGAACATACAAGATTATACACCATTAGGTCAATTATGTCAACCCATTTGTTACAAAAATATTACAAATTGTTACAAAATGTTAAAAAATCGATACTATTCGCAGCAAATAAGAATAAGATGCATCCCTTTTGACTGCTTGCAGTCATAAAAGGGATGCATCTTATTCTTAGCATTCCTGCGAAGCAGGAATCATAAAAAACATGAGGGAGGTGTCTGCGCAGCAGACAATAGAGCACCGCATACAAAGCTTGTTTAAGCTTGCTTAATAACAAGCTGTATGCGAGTGCGGACATCCCGAATGTTTTTTTATTTGCTACGACCCGAATATTTACAGTCCATTCGCAACATCCACCAGATACTGACCATAGTGAGTCTTAAGGAGCGGCTCAGCTAATTTAAGGAGCTGATTTTTATCGATAAAGCCTCTTCTGTAAGCGATCTCTTCTATGCAGGAAATGTACATACCCTGTCTCTTCTGGAATGCTGCAACAAAGTCCGCAGCATCGAGAAGCATGTCATGGTTACCTGTATCAAGCCATGCAAAACCACGTCCTAAAGTTTCAACCATAAGAGTTCCTCTTCTGAGATACTCGTTGTTGATGGAAGTGATCTCGATCTCACCTCTTGCCGAAGGTTTTACATTCTTTGCGATCTCAACTACATCATTATCATAGAAGTAAAGTCCTGGAACCGCATAGTTTGACTTCGGATGCTCGGGCTTCTCCTCGATTGAAAGAGCCTTTCCGTTTTCATCAAACTCTACTACTCCGTACTCTCTCGGATCCTTAACATAGTAACCGAAGATCGTAGCCCCCTCTTTTCTCTCGGCAGCTGCCTTAAGAACCTTTGAAAAGCTCTGACCGTAGAAGATATTGTCGCCCAGTACAAGTGCCACATTATCACTTCCGATGAATTCTTCACCGATAATGAATGCATCTGCAAGTCCTCTCGGAGTTTCCTGGACAGCGTATGTAAAGCTCATTCCAAGCTGGCTTCCGTCACCGAAGAGTTCTTCGAATACAGTTATATCACGGGGTGTGGATATGATAAGCACATCCCTGATACCTGCCAGCATAAGTGTTGACAGCGGATAATAGATCATCGGCTTATCATATACGGGCATGATCTGCTTTGATACAGCCTTTGTAAGTGGGTAAAGTCTTGTGCCGGAGCCTCCGGCGAGTATGATTCCTTTCATTTATGTCTCTCCTTGTTCATTTAAAAATCTAAAGATAGTTTGGGCAATTCAATATCATCCTTTAAAAATGTACACATATATATTGGCATATAGTTCTTATTTCCGTCAACAGATATATCACAGTTTGCAAAAATATAGGCTTCCTCAATTTCATATTCAGGATTAGAAATAGCCTTGTCTAATGCCGAATGCACATAATAATCCTTTCCACTCTTTACTTCAATAGGAACAATATGATTATTATACTCTATGACAAAATCCAGTTCTCCGTTTTTATGACTATTATAAAAATATGCTGTTAATCCATTCGAGTTCATTTGCTGAGCGACAACATTTTCAAAAACACCACCTAGATTAATCTTATCATTTTGTATAAGGATCTGAGTTCGAAATGAATTCCCATACTGATAGGTCAATAATCCTACATCTGAGCTATATAGTTTTACTAAACTGCTTTTTTTATTTTGAGCCAGCGAAATCCTCGGCTCTGTTGCATTATATACAGGAATGATAACTCCGGCAGATGTAAGCCAGACAAAACTATTTTCTGTTTTTTCAAAATGAAGTCCTTTTTTTATGTCAGAATAGTTGAATCTTCTATTCTGTTTCAATAGAGTTGAAGGGATGATATCATATATCGATTCCAGCATCAGTTTCTTATTCTCAGCTTCATATTTGGTAAAATCTCTTTTGTATTGTAATATGATATTCCTTTGTATTTCGGAAACAGCATTCATGTCGCCGGTTTCAACATATTCTCTTACGGCATCGGGCATCCCGCCAACAACCAGATATCGGTAAAAATGCTTTATTATCTTCTGATTTATCAGATCCCCCACTTTTTTCTTTTCTGAAAAACATTTCTTTAGATGAGAAATGACTTCCCCCGTGATTCCCGAAGCAATAAGGAACTCCTCAAAATCCAGCGGAAACATTTCCAACTCTTCGACATAACCAACAGGGACTGATCTTATGTTTTTCATTTCTATTCCAAGTAATGAACCGCTCAGAATATATTTAAACCTGCCATCATCAACCCAGAATTTTATCCTGGTCACTATTTCAGATAACTCCTGAACCTCATCAATAAATATAACTGTTTCTCCGGGAATAAACTGATATTCTAAAGCGGCAGATATGTTTACTATTATATCATCCACAGAAACTGCATCAGATAGAATAGGTATCAGTTCCGGATTCTCTATAAGATTTACCTCAATATAGTTACAATGATTTCGTTTTAGTGCCTCTCTAATGCTATAAGTTTTTCCAACCTGACGCGCTCCACTGAGGATCAAGGCCTTGTCAGAGCCCGTAATCCATTTATCCAGTTTACTGTCTACTTTCCTCTTTAACATAAAAAACACCTCCGATTTATGCCATTATAAACCGGAGGGGAAATTTTTTCAACGATTTTGAAGCCTTTTTGTAAACTTTTTCAACGATTTTAAAGTCTTTTTGTAAACTTTTTCAAAAAACTTATCTGTAATATATATCTCCCAACTCCTTTATATCGGAGTTATTGTTATAGAAAAGCTCCTCATCTTCTGCCAGGGTATCTCCCTCGAATATAATATCCGCATCAAGTCCGCGGGAAACATTCGTAAGGAAGTTTGCATTTGCACTGTAAGCGCACCTGCCCTTTTTTCTCGTGATACCGAGCGTGTAGTCAATAAGCGAATAACCACCCTTGTAGTCCGTACTGAACTCGCCGTAATCCCTAAGGTCACCAAGCCTGAACATCGTAACTCCTCTTCGAAGTGCCGAATACTCCGACAGCTTAAAGTACATATCCTTGGATATACTTTGGCCCATATACTCATATCCACGCACCATATCAGTATTCAGGATGACTCCCGCATGGGACACGGTTCCGTTGGCACAATATACCTTGCCGCCGATAACATTCACATCCCTACGGCAGGTAAGTATCGCAAGCATTCCGGAGAGATCATCCTCTCCCATCATGGTAATCCCCGCCTCTATGAATACAACATAAACCTCTGAAGGAGAAGTCTCATCATCGTTAGCAACAAGCATCTCAACCTCATCCCTGCCACGGTTCAGCATATCGGCGTAGCTCATATCTTCACCGGCATCCACACGGATGAATTCTATATTCTTGAAATCCGACTTCGACCTTATCGAATCAACTGTCAGCTTATACTTCTCATCATCGCTTCCCACGATAACAACGTAGAGAAGCGGACTTCCCTTAATCTTATAATCCGTATGATAATAACCCAGATGATCACCGATCTCGGCTCTTGCCTCGATCCCCATTCTGTCATAATGATCCTGCAGCGCCTTAACGCCCGAATCATATGCATACATCTTGGCCTTCGGATTACCGGCCGTCGACTTCTCGCTTATCCTCCAGCTGTAAAGAACCCTGTTTATATGGTGAACCTTACGGGCCTTTTCGATACATCTTAAGATAAAGTCATAATCCTGCGCGCCGTCACACTTCTCATTAAAGCCCCCTATCTCCTTAACTATCGAAGATCTCACGACAAACATATGCGTTATATAGTTACAGCTTTCGAGAAGCAGCTGATTATATGCCGGCTTTATCGTAGGTTCGAAACGACGGGATGCTATGGCATTGGTCTTATCCTCATCAGTGTAAATGACGTCGATAAGGTCTGCATTTTCTTCATCATTAAGCGCTTTCACCGTATAGTAGAAGGCATCGGGATCTATAAGATCATCATGATCACCGAGAACCACAAAGTCACCCTTTGCAATAGTAAATGCCTGATTGGTATTTTCGGATATTCCGAGAGGTCCTTTCTTCTCAGCAATATAACGGATCCTCTCATCATCTCCGGCAATCTCTTTTATCAGTGCCGAAAGTCTTGAGCTGTCCTTACTTCCGTCGGAGAAACATATCTCCCAGTTATCATAGGTCTGATTCTTTACCGAATCGATCAGCTCGCGAAGAAAAGTCTCATCCGTTTCATAAAGCGGGACCAGAAGGCTTAAGAGCGGCCTTACCTTAAACTCAGCCTGCTCCTTCTTCTGTCTCTCGATCTCTGCCGCATCCGGAAGAAGTGTACGGATCCATTTGTTATATCTTCTGCTCTGCGTAAGCACCGGCAGATACATATGGAGCTTTATCTTGTTAAATGTCTCCTTCACCCCATAATTCTTAAGGTTTCTTACGACCTTGCCGGAATATCTCACAAGATTGTTTGATGCATCCAGCTCGAAGTTGCTCTTACCCGTTGTGATAAGCTTGGTATAAGACTTATCTCCGAGAGCCATCGTCACTCTCAGCTTCTTATATTCTCCGTCAACCGAAAGATTAAAGCCCAGCTTTTCGGACTCGGGAAGTTCAGGGTATGTGATTGAGATTTCCCTGTGTTCTATCCTCTCGATCTGATAGCTGAGAGGTCCGACAAAATCCTTGCCGCCGACACGGGATGATCCGTCAACTCCGACCTCGGAGCTGTGTGCAGATGTACTCCTCATGCCCTCTATCTTAATGATGGCAGACTCTTCACCACCGATCCATCCGGAAAGGAAGGTCTGGCCGTCATGAATATAAGCATCATTAACATTAAAGGAAAATGACTTCGCAGTCTCCTTAAGTTTTCCGAGAGAGCCCTTATAGACAAAGGTCCTCTCCCTCTTTTTACTTTCCACGATGATGACAAGCTTAGCGGAGCTTTTCTCTGCAAGACGTCTTGATACATCCTTCATATCCACGTAGAAGAATGCCATATAGGACATCGTATTGCCCTCCCGCCTTCTATAGTAAAGCGGAGGAAGCTTTGATACCTCAAGAGTAACGGAAAGTGCCTTTACGGGTTTCCCACCCACGAAAACAGCGGCCCGGGGCCTTACATTTTCAAGGAAACCGTCGGCGGCATATCCCTGAACCACAACTCTTTCAGTCATATCCGCTGTTGCCCTGATCTTATCAAAGAAGAACTTTTTTGGTTCTGACATGCCTACCTCCCGTACAAATTGTAGCTGTTAAAGTTCTTTACTATCCATAAGCCCTTTTTCGACATGAGCTTAATATCGTCATCTGTCACATTTTTGATTATAACATATATCCTGCTCTCAGGTATATCGTCATATGCCTTTTCTATATCATGCCCCTTCATCGGTGACTCTTCCCAGAGACCGGTTATGTTTTCCGGACGGGACTCTCCCGAAGCCCCGATCTGCTTAAACGCCGATTCTATCTCATCGGATGTAAATATAGGCACCTCGGCATCACCTTCCGACATGATCCACTCATTCATATCCTCAAGGTCCTGAGGT
The DNA here is from genome assembly GCA_017619835.1 of Eubacterium sp. GTDB lineage: Bacteria > Bacillota > Clostridia > Lachnospirales > Lachnospiraceae > Eubacterium_Q. The sequence goes on along the minus strand of JAFZRN010000002.1, from coordinate 15,185 downwards.
ATCCTTTCGGAATTTTCAACCGGTCCGAATGCAGCATTCCATGAAACTCTCGAACCCGAGAAAAGACCTGCCGCAAGGATCACTCCTGCCATGATCACATAGATCACTGCCGCTCCCCAAAATGTCTTCTTTTCATAAAATGCCTCAGCAGCAACCTCTGCCACCGCATAAGATACAATGAGTCCGACCGGCGCAGGGATCATACAAACGGTGATGATAAGAGTTGTAACTATTATCGGTACGAATCCATTTTTCTTTCGCATGAATATCGTGATAAGGCCTGCAACAGCAAGCATCAGAAGCCAGCCCTTTTCAACAAAGCTGTAGCCTTCCTTATAGAGGATGAATCTCTGCCAGTTATCGATGCCGGCGACTATGAAAAACAGTATTCCTGTTACGGAAAGCTCTATATATTTTCGTATAGATGAGGGAGCAATAAGGATACCCATCAGTATCGGCGCAAGCAGGATTCCCGCAATGGTACTTCCCTGCCAGGGATTAAGATAAACTCCCGCTTCAAGAGACTTTGGCGAGAAGTAGCCTACATGGAAGATGAGAAGCTCGAGACTGATAAAGATAAGTGTCATTACAACATTATGGACTCTGCCCCTTTCATCAGCCGAGAAAAGCTTTATCCCAAGCCATGCATATATCACTACAAAGCAGACTATAAATACAGCCGGCAGAACCTTGTGAGCAAGCTCCAAAGATGACATGCCAAAAGCACCTGCGATAAGGCCGAGGAGCCTTACCCAGATCCCGTTCTCACTAAAGTACTGTCCGTCCGTAACCGATACATGCTGCTTAAGGAGCATGTATCTTGCAGTCACCAGAAGGAGTGCGACATTTATAAGTATAAGTGCCGCGATCAGTACATAAGACCTGATATTCGGTTTATCTGAGGACGATTGAGTTTGGTGCTGTTTCATATGTCTTCACTTTCATATGCTGCTTAAAATACTTTATATGTTCATATGCGGTATGCGTTCCGCTTATCTCATATCTGAGGTACTCCGGCGCATCCACAAAAACGGTGGACGCATCTATAAGATCATAAATATCTGTATAAAGATTCTGTCCGTGATGAGCCGCCTGAACTACATCCGCCTTCAGCTCATCGCCGTAAAGCTCCTCTATAAGATCTGCATTTTCCTGCTCGAGATCTCCGAGAAAGAGCATGGACTGATCCTTTCCGAAAAGCTCGAATACCATGCAGGATGCATTCGGAAGACTGCCTGTCTTTATATCATAGGATTCATCCGTAAATGTGTTATAAACCTTAAAGTCAAGGTCACCTGCCTTATAGGTTTCACCGCGTTTTACATATTCCACCTTATCTTCATTTTCCATAAGGTCATAGAACTTATCAAATGTCTCGGCATCGTCCCATTTTCTGGCAACCTTATGGAAGTAGTCGCGGTCGATATCGACTGCATATATCTTATCTATCTTAACCTTATGATAATCATTTTTCCCTTCGGAAGCTTCCTTCACAAAGGTCTTATAGATATAATTGAAAGCTCCGGTATGGTCTTCATGCGGATGAGTAAGTATCCATGCATCCACATGTCTTCCGTAAAGCTTTATCTCATCATATATCTTCTTATAGCCTTCCTCACTTCCGCCATCCACTATGATAAAGTGCCCCTTCATATCATCGATGGTATAGCACATGGAAGGTGAATCGGAATCATCAACTCCGATCTGTGTGATGATGACATCATCCTCTGTAAGATTCTTCGCTTCTTCGCTGTCAACGGACTCGATAAGATATCCGTTACGGTTGAAGTAGTACCAGACTCCGTCTATCTCGCAGGTAGTACTTTTAAGTCTGTTACCATCCTTATCCATGCAGTACCAGCCGGTACCGTTTGAATTCCATTCATAATCCTTTGTCATCTCTTCGGGGATGGAAGGATTGTAATATATATTGTAGCCGTTCGTATTATCCAGAAGCGAGTAGCCATATAATCTTTCGGTCTCGGTATCGATCGGCTTATCCTCCGTATTAACTATAAAGTTGTATCCAAGTCTTCTCGCTGAGGAAAGAACGTAGGTATAGTTCGGAGTCTCCGACTCCATTTCCTTAAATATCCTCTTTTCGTATTCGGAAGCCTTGTCCATATAGTTCTCGGCATTACGTCCGTACATCGGCTCGATATCGCCGGAGTAGAGCCTGATCGCAGTAAGCAGATCACCGCCCAGAACACATCTCGGACTTTTATCCTTTTCAAGCATGATATCAGAAACCTCTATCACACCGTTCGGGAGCTTATATACACTGTCTGCTCTTCCCTCTCCGGAATTAAGATAAGTATTATCTCCGAAGATCGTAAGGAGAAGGATAAGCCCCGCCGTGATAAGAAGCTTCTTCCAAAATTCATCTGTTTTCTTCAGAAGTTCCATGAAAGCAAGTAACATTATGTAAACCAACGGAACCATCCAGAAAAGTCTCCATAACCTGGTCTTATAAAGCAGCAGCTTATAGCTTATGGGATTCACAACGATGATAAGGATGATGACCGAAGGGATTATTATCCTCGAATATTTCTTCCTGTCGATAAGCATCAGAAGAAGACCTGCGAATACCTCAAGTACAAGGAAGCCGGCCGTACCATAGTATTCAGCCGTACCCTCATAGATTGTACGTAATATCTCCTTCATCAGTTTAAGAACCTTTCGATCGTATATAATTCACTGAAAAGATAAAGCGCAGCATTCGGGATAAGGAGCAGCATGATAAGGATCGCAACCCTTACTTTCCTAAGCTTAAATGCCGCGTAGCATCCGTAAACCACCATCATCATAGCCGCGATAACTATACCCATACTGCTCATAAGGCACATTGAAAGATTGGCTAAGAAAAGCAGGATGTAGCACTGCCACTCTCCGCCTGTTTCCTCAAGAATGCGGAATATATATATCATCGTAAGCACGCCGAATACGGCAAGAGTCGCCTTGCCCTGCCATACTCTTATCATGGAAACCGTTTCCTGACTGTGCGTCGAATAATTACCGAATATAAAAAGGAAAATGAGCAGGATAAGCCCCAGCAGTCTATCCTCCTTCTTCTGCTCGGAAAGCAGAAGTGTATAGATACCGAATATGAGAAGCATTGCGATGATCGGATAAACAGTATGAGCAAAGACCGTGGTATTAACTCCCGTTACCTTAGACATATAAGCAATATAGACAGCCCACTGGCTGATAAGATCTTTCTTAAAATCCCTGTAGCCTGCATCGAGTGCTTTTCCCGTTACGGGATCCGTAAGAAGTATATGATCATTTCTCACTATATCCCCCGCACTTACGAGGAATCTGGAATCATCCGCATCATAGAAAAGTGTTACCGAATTCATGCAGATAAAGATTATGAAAAGAACTGCAAAGATGATAAGAAGCACCAAAGCCTTCTTATCCTTTATCACTTCAAAAAGGGCGTCTTTAAATGCGCCCTTTTCGGATGAATAATTCTTTATGATATATATGATCCCTACTACCGAAAGAAGTCCCATCAGAGAAAGGACTATCCAGGTCAGCACGGAAAAACCTGCTTTAAAAACAGTTACGGGGATAGCGATAAGTTCTATCAGGGTCCACAAAATAAGATATCCCGATATAAAGGAAAATATCGGTGATATCTTCTTTTCCTTCCCCCCGTAAAGCAGCTTAAGAAAGCCCCTTCCGGAAAGGCAGGGGATTATAAGAGTCATAAGTATACAGCATAACGCATTTACTGCAGTAAACCCCATTTCTATCTCCCTTTTCGGATAAACTTTCGTTTAAGGAATTTCGAGCCCTTAATAAGCCAGTTCTGGTTTTCCATAAACATATAAGGAAGTTCCAGATAGTCATAGCCCTTTGTCCCAATCCAGACATCCAGAAGTCTCTCGCTGACAAAGCCGAATACACGGCTGTCATTTTCGTTATAGTCCGATATATCTAGTCTCTTCTCAAGCTCGAAGAGGATATCGAAAAGCCACTCGCAATATTCATCAAGATATTTTTTCTTCATGATGAACATATTGAATCTGTGGCCCGTCCTCTGCTTCATGGACTGATCAAATGCTTTTATATATTCAGGATATTTTTCGCTGATGATATCTCTCGCAGTATCAAGATCAACGGCATGATGAGCATGAGCATACTGGCTGTAATTGGTTTCGATATAGTAGTTTCTCTTCTTCGGAAGGATGATCCCTGTCTTCTTCAGCAGATGATTTAACTCTCTTCCGGTGAGGATACTATCCCACTTATCGCCTTTTTTTCTTGCAGTAAAATGTCTTCTGTAATGTACAAGTCCAAGAGCATCCGCATCAAGATTCTTCCATGCCCAGTAGAGTGCCGTAAGCTCGCAGTAATTCTTATTCTTACTGCTGATGTTTTCGCCCTCGTCATCATTTCCGTAATCGGGACACTCTGTCTTCAGCTTTTCCCTGGCCGGGCCATTTCCGACAAGAACGGGAAGATAGACCTTATCCTCAGGCATCCTGTATCTCTTATGTGTAACTACGATTATTCTGCTACCCAACTTTTATCCTCTTCATTATAGTTCCAGGTTCCGATCTGGAAGTGATCGAAGCCCTCGACCGTAAAGTAGATCTTAAACGTAAGATCATTCTTATCCTCTGCCGATGCGGCGATCTGAACCTGATTCGAGAACTTCGCCGGATTATCCGGATAAGTCACTATGTTCATCTCATAGGTATTCGTCTCACCGGTCTTATTATTTGTAACCTCAAGCTCCGCCTTCTTAAGCGACGTATACTTGATAGACCTTATATTCATCTGAGTCACCTGAAGCTGGTTCGGATCATCGGTCTTAACAACCGATATCTTGGCCTTCTTGATCCTCTTCAGATCCTTCTCGGTGATCTTGACATCACTCATCTTTTCCATAAATGTGGACGGAAGGGCGACTCTGTCATCGCATACCTTATATCCATACTCCTCGATAAGTGTCTGTTCGTCGCTGTAAAGATTTACACCCATACCGAGCCTGTTGCCCTCGATCTCGACACCCATTGCGGCAAGCGTAGTCGGGAACATATCCAGAGTCGAATACTCCCTGTACTTACTATTCTCCTTTTCGGCCGCACCGTTGATGATGCAGGTATAGGTCTTTCTTGTATATTTCTTATCGATGCTGTCCGCAAATCCCGGGTCCATCGTGGGATGATCGCCGTTGATTATGATAGTCGTATTCTCATAGAAATCCTGCTGCTGTATCCAGCGCACGAATTCAACTGTCTGTTTGCTTGAGCATGCGAAGACATTTGCATACTGGCTGTCGAATTCGTCACCGCAGAGGTCACACTTATATCCGTCAGGAAAATGAGTGTCTACCGTAAGCAGTGTCAGGTTAAATGGCTTCCCGCTCGCAGACATTTCATTCAGCTGATCCTTTGCGAACTTGAAGAGATATTCATCCTCATAGCCCCACCATACATAGTAATCCTTGGGGATAAGTCCTTCGTTGATCGCCCAGTTATAATCCTTCATTGCATAGTCGCCGTGCTGGGTAAAGTAGGTCTCGCGGCCGCCGAACTTAGCCTCAGAACCAAGCAGGAGTCTCTGGTCATAACCCTCATCCTTAAGGATATCTCCGAGAGTGATGACTCCCGAGAAGAAAGAATCCTCATTCACCATGGAATTCGCGCCGAGGGATATCTGGAGAGGAAGACCCGAGGTCATTCCGAACATTGCACCCATGGTCCAGTTTGTTCCAGCGAGGGATACGCCTCCGTTAAGCTTATCAGTATTTCCGGAGAAATCCTCATTCTCTCTTGCAAGCGAGGTAAGCTCGGGGATGCAGTTCTTTTCAAAGTCGCCACCCGAGGCCACGTCCGTAAATGATACCTCACAGGACTCAAGATAGATATATATCAGATTTCTCTTTTTCTCGGGGAAGGTGAGTTCCACATTTTTAGGGTCTGTATAGTTAAGCTCGATAAAATCCTCACCCTGGAATTTTTTTGCTTTAAGATAATTGAATGCGTAGGAGAAAACTCCGACATTTCTTTCGATATTAAAGATACCGAAGGCTACCATTCCCATACCGATCAATGTGATGAGAACAAACAGCCATGCCTTTTTCTTCTTTTTCTTTTTCAGGATTATGATAAGAGCTATCACTGCTATCACGATTATGAGAGCGGGTAACAGATACTTTATGATATAGTCTCTTATCATCTCCGGGTTGGTTCCCTGAAGCGGTGTCAGCATATGATACAGAACTTCCGCTGCAGTAAGATCGGCCCAGGTCTTGAGGAGCCACATCTGTGCGAAAAAGAATATCGTCGCAAATGCGAAGAAAAGTACTATTAATGCTTTTACAATGGTTTTCAGAATCTTCATTTTAATCTTCGTCTCCGGTCCATTCGAAAACTTCGTAATGCTTTATTCCCTGCGTGGTAAAGTATATCCTTGCTATGATATCGCCCTTCTCTGATTCGGGGACATCCGTCTTTGCAGAAACCGAGAACTTATTGGGATCGTTCTTCTTCGGCTTTATCGTCATATCATAGGTCTTAACTTCTTTGGTCTTTTTATTTTCAACCTCAAGCTCAGCCTTTTCAAGAGTACTGATATTGATAGTTCTTACCTGAGGAAGTGATATCACAAGCTTGCCGTCATCATCGGCTTTAACCTTGATATCGGTCTTTCTTATATTGTCGAGAGTCTTGGTCGTTACAACTATATGACTGAGCTTTGTCATAAATGCAGACGGCTTTCCAACCAGCTCGTCCAGCTCCTTAATCCCGGTCTCCTCGAGAAGAGTCGGCTTATCGGAATAAAGGTTTGTTCCGAGTCCCAGTCTGTCACCCTCGATAGTAACACCCATGGCTGCGAGAGTCGTGGGGAATATATCCATTGTCGTATAAGATCTGTCCTTATCTGTTGCCGGTGTAACGGGACTGTTGAGAACTGCCACATAAGTACGTCTGTTATAGTCCGACGGGACATCCTTGCAGAAATCCTTATCCATGGTCGTATGGTCGCCCGAAAGGATGACTGTCGTATTCTCATAGAAGGGCTGCTCCTGAATCCATTTAACGAATTCGGCTGTCTGTCTGCTTGAGCATGCGAAGACATTTGCATACTGATTATCTCCAAACTCGTCATCGCAGAGCCTGCATACCCATCCGTCTTCAAAATGAGTATCTACCGTAAGGATTGAAAAGTTAAATGGTTCGTCTTTAGCCGCGAGGTCCGTCAGCTCTTCCTTTGCAAAATCGAAAAGCTTCTCATCCTCAAAGCCCCACCATACAAAGTAGTCTTCGGGGATCTTGCCTTCCTTTATCGCCCAGTTATAATCGAGAAGCTCGTAATTACCGTGCTGGGTAAAATATGTATCTCTTCCGCCGAACTTGGCTTCGGAGCCTATCATCAGATAATTCTTATAGCCGCTATCTTCAAGGATATCACCGAGTGCGACCATATCCGGGAAGAACTCGGATTCGGTCTCCATCTTGTTACCGCCGATAGAAACCTGAAGCGGAAGTCCGGAGGTCTGGGCAAACATCGCGCCCATGGTCCAGTTAGTACCGGTGAGCGAGACACCGCCTTCGAGTGTATCACTGCTTCCGGAGAAATCCTCATTTTCTTTCGCGATCTCGGTAAGCTCCGGGATCATATTCTTCTCGAAGGTACCGCCGTTTTCCTTATCGGCGAAACTCATTTCCATTGACTCAAGATAGATGAAGATGACATTTCTCTTCTTCTCGGGGAAGGTGAGCCGGGCATCCTTCGGATCCACATAGTTTTCTCCGATAAAATCCTCTCCGCCGTCCTTTGTAGCCGCATAATAGCTTCTTACATAGGTGAGAAGCCCGAACTTTCTCTCGATGATATAGCCGGTAAAGATAATAAGACAGATGGCTCCTGCAAAATATATTATGTAAACCAAAAGAGCCTTTTTCTTCTTTCCCGCAAATATGGCAAGCGCTATCACCGGTGCCATAACTATAAGAACGGGCAGAAGATACTTCAGGAGATAACTCACCACCATGTCGGGGTTCGTACCGTTGATCGGCTGAGTCATGTGATAGATGATCTCGCCGGCAGTAAGATCCGACCAGGTACGGATCAGCCAGACCACAGTCATAAACAGAAAGCCCGACAGAAAAACCAGGATCATTATCAATATTTTTATGATTTTTGTAATTACTTCTTTATGCTTCATTTTTAACGGACACTTCTCTATCCTTTTCAAGTTTGCCACTTATAACAAGAAATGTATTAAATACCAGCAGCATGAACATAGGCATTGTATATCTGAAATTGCCGCCGGCAGGTGATATCACTAGAATCAGAACGGAAAGGATCGTGATAAGAAGCGGATAAAGCTTTCCGTACTGTTTATTCCTTATCGCAAGGATGATCATATATATCGCGAGCATTGTGTAGGTTCCGACGCTGATGAAGATATTGATGACAGGGAACCTCTGAACAAAGAATATAAGTTTATAGCCCTTCTTCTGTATTCCCGGAAATGCGCCGCCCACATAAAGGTAGCTGTCCTTATCTATTCTGTTCCAGAAATAGGTATAGGCCATCTTGGACATTCTCGATACATCGAAGAAGCCGAAGCAGTTATTGATGACTGCATCAATATAGCAGAGCGGATGCTTTGCAAACATGGAGAAATATACTCCGAAATAATCCTTAAGCTCTTCGCTCGTACTCTCCTGATTAAAGGTAAACTTGACCGGATCCTGAAGCTGAGCGTTATAGAGCTCGGGCAGCTGGTCATAATCAAGTATCTTATCTATCTTTTCCTTTTCCTCTGCGGTAACCTCATTTGGATATTCCTTGATATATCTTGCGGTACACTGGAAGATAAGCCCCAGCATCTCCTGCTTTCCGCCTGATGCCACATTTGCGGCAGGAAGGATAAGCATGGACCAGATGCAGGTAAAAAATACGACCGGAATACCGAAGCTTATAAGAAGCTTTACGAAGAACTTACGATAAACGATAAGGCTCACTACCAGGATCACGAATAGGAAATAAACTCCCTGATTCTTCGTAAGTGTAAAGAGAAGCGATAAAACGGTAAGCAGGGTAACGAACTTCCATGACTTTAAGGCTTCGCCCGTTGTCCTATATATCTCGCAGAGCATCAGAGTGAGAGGAATATAGGTAAGTGCAAACATCGTATCTTTCAGCATGCAGATACTATAAAGCGGGAACAGCGGACAGAGGCATATAAAGATATGAGCTATCTTTATAACCTTCTTTGAAAGTCCCTGCTTTTCAAAATAACAGAGAGTAAAGCTGAACACTGCAGCATACATTATCATCTGGATAAATGTATAGAGACCGACACCAACCTCGATATTTCCGAATATATTGATTCCGATCTTCGCAAATAATCCGAAGATTATGGTCGTAAAGAAGGGATGCATGTTTGTGATATATACATCCTCTCCCACGTTGGGTGAATAATCAAGAAGCATGTCCTTTCTCTCATGGAAGAACATGATTATCTGTCTCGAGGTATCTCCGTTTCCGGTTCCCGGGAAAAGAAGTATGTAATAGGGAAGCCAGAGAAGGAGCATGATAAGCATATAACGTATCATATGTTTCTTCGTATCATAATCTGACAAAGCCTCACCGAAAAATGAGCCGGCCTCTCTTTTTTTATCGAACCATTTGAAGCTGATGCGGGTCACATTGAACCAGATCACAAAATATCCGAAGGTATAGAAAAATGCCCTCATAAAAACAAATGCAGAGGCACGTATAAAGTCCGCCGAATTATTCGTATCGTAGGACAGTGCAAAGATCTGCATTAAGCTAAAGAAGGCCGCGAATAATCCGGCCGTCACATTGTCTCTTTTAGTATAGCTGAATTTCTTACCGTAAAGTATCAGGATAAAGACAGCTATTATAACAAAAGATAGATATATTCTGTTGGGGTTGATAACAAGAGCCAACCGGAAGAAGGCTCTGATAGCGGCCGGGAACTTCTCCATATATGAGTCAAGCTCCACGAAAAGGTCCTTCATGTCAAAGGTTATACCCGTACCCGCTAAAACTGCCAGTATGGCAGAGATGATTATATCCTTTTTTGAAACGTTACTTCTACCCTCGCCCATGATCCGATCCTTAAAGTTTTTTACTCATGTACTCGTTATAGATATGTCTCAGCTCCATTTCATAGTCCTGCTTATTCTTCTGTACAATGGAAGAAAGAAGAAGACCGCTGAAGAGACTGATTATCGCAGCGATTATTACAAAGCCGCATACAATGAGTGTCGGGAATTTATCAACTTCTCCGGTATTAAGATAATCGATAAATACCGGAACGAAGAATATTGCGGCAAGCACTGTGAGCAGTGCCGCAAGTATTCCGAAAAAGCTGAAGGGCTTATAAACCCTGAATAATCTTATTATCGTGAAGATAACCTTCATTCCGTCGGAGTAAGTATTCAGCTTGGACTCACTTCCCTCGGGTCTGTCACGGTAATCTATCACTACATTTTCAAGAAGCATTCTCTTATCGATAGCATGGATCGTCATCTCGGTCTCGATCTCGAAGCCATTTGAAAGAACCGGAAATGACTTCACAAACATATAGGAAAATGCCCTGTAACCCGTCATGATGTCCTTGATATCGGATTTGAAAAGCGTGTTGATGCTCTTCTGCACCAGAGAATTACCGAAGTTATGGAACGGTCTCTTATTCTCCTCATAATAGGTGGAGGAAAGTCTGTCACCGATGACCATATCGACCTTCTTCTCAAGGACCTTATCCACCATCTCACGGGCATGCTCTGCCGGATAGGTATCATCACCGTCCACCATGATATATGCGTCTGCATCTATCTCGCGGAACATGCGGCGGATGACATTTCCCTTGCCCTGCTGATATTCATATCTTACAACAGCTCCGGCTTTTTTAGCGATCTCATCGGTCCCATCTGTGGAGTTATTGTCATAGACATAGATCACGGCTTCGGGAAGCACCTTCTTAAAGTCCGTAACGACCTTTTCAATTGTCTTGCTTTCGTTATAGCATGGTATGAGAACTGCTATCTTGTCCATACTTATCTTCCTTTATTTGATATTGGTTGAAGCGGGTGCCGCAAGCTTTATCTGCACCTTCATTGAATTGCCGTAGTCATCTACGAGAGTAGCCGAAATGTTATAGTCATAGGTTGCCTTTACGGTTCCAATGGAAATGGATTTCAGCTTCTTAGTTGTCGAGTAATTAACCTTGCTGTATTCATAGCCAGTGGACTCATTTTCAAATGCCATCCTTACAACTCTCCAGCCTGTGATCGGTGTTATCTTGAACTTAACCTTCTTAGCCGCATAGCTGCTGTAGGATACCTTGCCGTAGCCCTTGCTGAAGTCTATATTAGCTGCGAGATCATTTCCCGAATTAAGACCTGTTATGGTCATCTTTTCAATCGGGTTTGCATACTCGTTGATTATAAGAGTTGTGGTATAAGTGGTTCCGTCGATCTCATAGGTGATATCTGTGGTACCGACAGCACGAACGTTGATCCTGATAATGTAGCTGTAGCTTGAAGTCGAGCTCTTCTTCGATTTGCTGTCTACCGCAGCAGTTGACGATGAGTAGGAACGTCTCGTATAACCCATTACCTTGCCGACAGAAACATTACTGCTCTTAACTGTACCCTTGGTTATCCTCTGATCCTTTTTAAGTCCGTTAACCTCGATGGTGGCAACATTGCTCTTAAGCTTTCTGTTGTAATATCCGTAGGATTTATCCTTGATCCTGAGAGATGCCGCTTCGGCGCCCATTCCGGGAAGTGCTGCAACGATCATCATCACTGCGAGCACTATATATATTATCTTCTTCATATTCTTCATATCATCATATCCTTTCTCAATCTATCCTTACGAAGGATCTAGTAAACGCCCTGAATCTTCAGATGGCTGCTGATGCAATAATTAACTGTTTCTCTTACGCCTTTTGAGTTTACAAGTGTAATATCAATCAGATATGTATAGTCCTTTTTAAGAGTTCCGAGAGATGCGGAGCTTATAACCTTTGCAGTCTTAACACCACTCTTCTTAACGTAATTCTTCCAGGTCTTTGTCTCTCCTGTATCGCTGCAGCTGAAGGTTATCTTCTCAACTGTCCAGCCTGATTTCGGAGTGATGGAAAGCTTGGAACCACTCTTCTTAACTCCCTTAAAGTTCACGTAGTTATTGGTCTTTGTCTTGGAAGCGATATTCTTGCCGCTCTTGACACCTGTTATCTTGAGTGTCTTGATGGGGTTGGTGTACTTAACTACCTTAACGGTCGTTGAATAAGTCTCAGTACCGATCTTATAGCTGATAACAGTGGTTCCCTTTTTCTTAAGCTTAATGCTGATGGTGTAGGAATAGGTGTTGGAATCATCCGTTACCTCATCATTTTCAACCACTTCGGTCTCACTCTCCTGCTCTTCTCTTGTTATGCTGTAGATTGAAGCAACCGAAGACTTGCTGCTTGTAACATCAGCACTGGAAATGGTTTCTGCAGCAGCAAGATCATCGATATAGAGATTCGCGATCTGATTCTTCTCATACATAACCATGGTAACTTCCTGAGTATAGGTCGGGGCTGCCTTTACGGGCATCTTTGGAAATACCGACATTATCACTACCAGACTAAGAAGCATTGCTATTAGTCTTTTCGTTTTGTTTAACATAGAATTTCTCCTTAAATATACTTTATTACACTTTCTTTCTTCTGAAGCTTTGCTCCTTCATGTGAAGCATAGCCGAGACTTATGGCTGACCATACCGTATGGTTAGCGGGAATACCGAAGGAATCCAGAACGCTCTTTACGGGTTCAACATTTCTCATTGTCATGAGCGGATTAAGCCATACCGCTCCGAGTCCGTAGGACTCTGCCGCAAGGAGCATATTTTCAGCCGCACAGGAGGAATCCTGACAGCCGTCCGGATTACGGTCATCGTTGGACACAAGGATCATAGCTTTGGGATTCTCGAATCCGTATACTACAACGCCTGCAGTCTCAGCGCTTTCAATCGTAGCACTTTTAAGCTTCAGTATGTCATCTTCCTTTGTAAGCACCGTAAATCTCCAGGACTGCATATTATGTCCGCTCGGTGCATGGATCCCAGCTTTAAGTATCATATCCAGGATATTCTTCGGGATCTCTTTATCTGTAAATCTTCTGATACTTCTTCTGGAAAGGATTGCCTGCATAACAGGATTGATAAGATCCAGGCTGTCCTGATTCTCCCATATATCCCTGAGTGCTCTTCTATCCAGCTTCTGCATTCTGTTCCTTGGCATTGTTTCAAGTATCACATATCTTCTCGGAAGCTTATACTTTTCAAGCCTCTCCGAAAGATACTTTATAAGCTCCTGCTCATTATATCCGGAGTTTACGACACTGAAGAGAACCGGGATCTGTCCGAGAACTCCGTCGGGATCCTCTGCTCCGATACAGGCACAGTCGCTGATTCCTTTATAGCCGCCGGCTGCAGCTTCAACCTCGAGAGGTGAAACCTTTTCTCCGCCGACATTTATTATATCATCTGCTCTTCCGAGCATATAAACATATCCATCCTCATCCATATAGATCATGTCTGAGGTAAGAAGCCATCCATCCTTAAGGGTTTCCTTTGAAAGCTCTTCGTTCTTCCAGTAACCCGCCATGATCATGTCACCTTTAATGGACATCCTGCCGGGATGTGCCTCATCGGTCTCGATCTCATTTCCGGCATTATCAAGTGCTCTGACTTCTATCTTACCTGCAAGGGGCTTTCCGAGAGTACCTATCCTCTTCGGATCATCCGTAACTGAAGTCACATCGCAGAATACTGCTCCGCCCGACTCCGAGCTTCCCCAGGTATTATAAATCTGAACTCCCGGAAGGAGCTCCTTTAATTCTTTTCTCTGTCTCGGACTCAGCGCTCCCGCACCGAATTCGATATATCTGAGGCCGCCTAAAACTCTTGTGAATTCATCCTGCATTTGACTTCTCATTACTTCGTATGAAGCAGGCACCGATGCAAGAGTATTACAGCCGAAGGTGGTGATGTTATTCTCAACTTCCTTGGCAAATGTGAATCCGTTCTGAAGGATGAGCGTCGCACCCTTATATAATATAGCACGCAGCACCCTCAGTGCAAAGGAATGATTCAGGGGAAGCGGAAGAAGAAGCGTGTCGCCTTCCCTTATCCCGATCCCCTCGATCGTATTCGAAAGGATGTTATAAACCGACTTATAGCTGAGCATAACGCCCTTGGGTTTTCCGGTAGTTCCCGTAGTGAAAAGGATCTCTGAAATCTCATCAGCATCGCGGTCGGTGGAGAGAACTTCTTCGTTTCCTGAACCTAATAGCTCAGCATCTTCGTTTTCTGCCTTTGGTGTCTCAGTATCTTTAACTCCTGTCTTTGATGCCTCAGTATCATTGTTTCCTGCCTTAGAAGCTTCTTCTGCTTCTCCGTAAAGAACTCTCAGTGAACGAAGATTAACCTTTTCAGCATAATCCTTCATCGGCTTATCCGTAAGAAGGATAACACTGTCCGACTCAACATAGATATCATACATGTTTGCGGCGGTGCTGTTCTTATCAAGATAAACACTTACCGCACCTATAAGCTGCAGAGCAAGATAGGTCACGACCATCTCCGGCTTTGAAACCGCAGAGAAGCTTACCCTGTCACCTTTCTTAACGCCCTCTTTTAGAAGAACGCGCGCCATTGAGCAGGATACTCTGTAAAGCTCACCATATGTAAGGGACTGCTTTTTGAAAGCGACAGCAAGGCTGCCTTGCTTTTCTTCAGCCAGAACCCGTATTCTGTTTACGAGAGTTTCCATACTCTGCCACTCCTGTATCTGCTTATTCTTCCGGCTTGTACTTCCAGCTTGCTCTTCCGGCTTGAACTTCCGGCTTGCTCAAAAGACAATTTCCGTCCTAGTAGCTACAAAACTCATCATTATTCAAATAATTGTAGCCACTTTTCGGAACTTTTTTTACAAAAAGCTATAATTTTCTGATTTTTTGAGGATTTATTAGCCGGAACAATTTCATTTCCATATAAAAAAGTTACGTCTATATAATGGTGTAAATTCATAATTTAATATTTTAAGAGCCAAGGGCTCTACCTTTAGGTATAATAAGATCACCACAATACAAATAATACCGGAGGTAGAACACAATGGCTCAACTCAATATTACTTT
>JAFZRN010000001.1 GCA_017619835.1 Eubacterium sp. | reverse complement strand
TATGTAGTTGAAGATACCGGCGGAATGGCAAATAACGTAATTGACGTATTCGTATCCGACTACAGTACGGCGATCAACTTCGGACGCCGCGTTGCGGAAGTATATATAATCGAAGAATAAAAAACAGCCCTCGGGCTGTTTTTTATTCTGTCAGCATCTTATATGCCTTCTTATACTTCTCCACTCTCTTAAGGTCCTTCTCGGTCACCTTTGAAAGTCTCGTAAGATCCATGTTATGTCTCAGATCCGCAAGCTTAACTTCCCTGGCCAACTCATTTTCCCTGATCCTGCTGACATAATCAAAGTAATCATCCTTGGGATCATGAGTCATATATTCCACGGCCGTCAGCTGCTCCTCGGTAAAGCCTTCCCGTCTCAGGTCCTCTATCGTAACATCCGTATCCTCCACCACATCATGCAGCAGAGCCACGACGCAGGCATCCTCACTCGTCATATCCTCGGCAACATGAAGCGGATGGTGTATATAAGGGATGCCATTACGGTCGGTCTGACCGTGATGAGCATCATATGCTATCTTAAATGCTTTTTCAGTAAGTTCCGTATAGATCATTTCAACCTCTTTTTATTCGCCCTGATAATGTTTCAGCTTCTTTTCCCACACGGTCTCCTCGGGCCAGGAATCCGTCGCAAGATCCTCTCTTAATGCTTTAAAGTAGTATTCCAGCTTCTCCTGAATATGCTCACTCTTAAAGCAGTCATCATAATAATCATCATCCGAACCAATAAGATATTCGAAAAGTCTCGCCCTGTCCTCTGTCGGAAATGTCTTCGCATAGGAATCTATATAATAGGAATCCTTATAGTTCTCCTGCCATGCATTCTCGTACATCGTAGTATATTTGTTGCTGTCTTCGGAGTCTCCCCAGGAATAGTCCTCTCCCTCATCTGATACATATGTATAATAATAATCAAAATCCGGAGGATTTAAGCTGCTCCAGGTATCTTCGTCCATAAATCCGTCTACTATAAGTCTCTGGTCGATGACATGTGATATTTCATGTACTACCGTAGTCCTTGTAAGATAGCTGGTATCGATATCCAGATAGATCACTATCGCACCATCCTCATTGGATTGAAGCCCGGCCGAGGATGATATACTGTCCTTTTTACTCCTCGGAATCTGGGTACCCGTCAAAGTAAAGCAGATCGGTTCCTCGAACTTTTCTTCCAAAGTTTCGAAAAAGCCTTCCGGATAGATTGAAAATGATTCATCCAGGACATTCATAGCCTGCATTATGGCCCCCTTGTTATTATAGGTCTTGAATCTGTAGCCGGCGGTATATGTCCTTATATCATCGCCATATTTAATAGTCACACCATACTTCTCATCTATCTCATCAGCCTTTTCGCGAAGATCATAAACAGATATCTTCTTTATCTCATAAGGCACTTTTGCATTTATCTTAGTCTTCTCGAGGTCCGTCTTGGAATAATCCCATATAAATATCTCATGGGGATTACTCTCAAATTCCGCTACTCCGAATAAAAGACCGTTATCCGATAAAGCTCCCTGAGTCAGATCTATATAGCCATGCCCCTGAATCTTTTCATCCAGTTTTATTTTTCTGGACTGACCGGACCTTACATTGGTAAGTGCTATCGTATCGGGAACGTCGTCCTCTTTATATTCGATCTTATACTGCCATCCATCCTTAGTGCCGACAACGTTAGCATTCTCTCTGTCCTGAGTATAATATCTGACGCCTCTGCCGATCGGATCATAATCAATAAAGAGATATTCCCCGTCACGTTCCGTAGCACTCAGCTTGATTATATTCTCCTCCTCCGGTCTTTCAAGATATATCCACTCAAGACTATCGGGCGCCGTGTATATATTTTCAATCTTTCCATCGGGACTGAGTTTATCGAGATTATTGCCGGTCCCTATCAGATAATAGGTCCCGTCAACCACGGTAACCCCGGAGTATTTTTCCGGATCGATCTTAAGCTCGGCGGGGTCGCTCTCGGGAGTTATGATCGTTCCTTTTTCACTACAGTAAAGGACAAGCGGATTAATTGATACAAGCTCCACGTAAGGAACATAATCATATTCATTTTTCTCTTCAGTCCAGGTCCATGGATAGTCCTTCGTCTCACCTGTCATGATATCCAGTCCCTTTACATAGTAATCCTCGCCTTTATCACTTATATTTTTATAGATGAGCATCAGCTCATCATCGGTCCTGAACCCGAAATAATATATTTCCGCATCTCCGTCCTTTGCATACTCAGATAAGTCAAAGAGATCATCCCTGCCCTCCACCATATGAGAAGCAAGAAATTCACTCCTGTCCTTAAGATCCTGAGAATCCTCCTGAGCATCCGAAGGAGAGCCCTCCATATTGGAAATGATTTCCTTAAAGGACCCGCATCCCGTTAATACTGATATGCATATTGCTGTAATAAAGAGAAGACCAAGCAACTTGGTCTTCACATTTCTTTTAACCATTATATCTCTCCTGCTGACCCTGAATGAGTGCCTCATCATCAAAATAATTGATCCTCATAGCACCCTTTACTTCGCTGAGAGTCTGTGCAGCTGCTTCTCTTGCAGCCTCTGTACCCTTCTTAAGTATCTCATAAACTGCCGGGATATCCTTCTCGAATTCGGCACGACGCGCCCTGATAGGAGCAAGTTCCTTATTGATGACATTGAAGAGAAGCTTCTTACATTTAACGTCTCCGAGGCCGCCTTTTGTGTAGTGCTCCTTCATCTCATCAAGGTTCTTGTAATCCGGACAGAATTCCGCGAAATCTTCATCAGTTGCAAATGCATCCAGATATGTAAATACCGCATTTCCTTCCACATGACCGGGATCTGATACCTGAATATGTGTAGGATCGGTAAACATGCTCATTACCTTCTCCTTAACTGTCTTCTCGTCATCTGAAAGATAGATACAGTTTCCGAGAGACTTACTCATCTTTGCGGTACCGTCTGTACCCGGAAGGCGTGAGCATACGCTGTTCTTCGGGATAAGTGCATCCGGCTCGACCAGAACATCACAGTTATATGTTGTATTGAACTTTCTTACGATCTCACGGGTCTGCTCTATCATCGGGAGCTGATCCTCACCAACGGGAACCGTGGTAGCCTTGAAGGCTGTGATATCTGATGCCTGGCTTATGGGATAGGTAAAGAAACCAACCGGAATGCTGGTCTCAAAATTCCTCAGTTTGATCTCGGTCTTAACCGTGGGGTTACGCTCAAGTCTCGAAACCGTAACGAGGTTTGCATAGTAGAATGTAAGCTCGGTCAGCTCTGTTACAACAGACTGGATGAGCATATTTGTCTTGGCGGGATCAAGTCCTACCGAAAGATAATCAAGTGCAACCTCGATGATATTGTCTCTAATCTTATCGGGGTTATCAAAGTTATCGGTGAGCGCCTGTGCATCGGCGATCATGATGAATATCTTATCGAACTCACCTGAGTTCTGAAGTTCAACCCTTCTCTTAAGAGAACCTACATAGTGACCGAGGTGAAGCTTTCCTGTGGGGCGGTCACCTGTTAATATAATCTTGCTCATTTCTTTTTCCTCTCTTTATATGAATCTCCGCTTATATATAAAACAGATTTATCCTTCTCTCTTCTTTCCCTGGAAGAACAGTGCCACGGTACCGGGGCCTGTGTGGCTTGCTATAGTACATCCTACATCAAAACGGTGTACATTACCCTTAAGCTGCGGGAATGTTTCTTCAATAAGACTGATGACATGGCTTCCTAGCTCGTAATCAGTATCACTAAGAAAGCATTTGCCTGAATAATTAAGGCCGTCATCACAGAGCTCTGTCATTCTCTCGACCATACGCTTGATGACCTTCTTCTTTGTACGGATCTTTTCTCTCGGAGTAAGTCTTCCCTGATCATCCACATCCAGGAACGGACAGATATTCAGAACCTGACCGACTGTTCCGGCTGTCTTGGAGATACGGCCGCCCTTTATATAGAAGGAAAGGTCCGTTGAGAAGAACAGATGGATCACATTAAGCTTATAATCCTCGATCCATTTAGCAAGCTCTTCAGCAGAAAGTCCCTCATCACGCTTATCGGCTGCAAGCTCCATAAGAAGACCATAGCCTGATGAAGCCGCAAGTGAATCTATGGTATATATCTTTCTGTCGGGATACTCTTCCATCAGATCCTGTGCTGCAATGACAGCACTCTGATATGTACCCGATATACCTGTTGAAAGAGATACATGAACGATATCCTTACCCTCATCAAGAAACTTCTTGAAGTATTCGATATAT
The DNA here is from genome assembly GCA_017619835.1 of Eubacterium sp. Lineage (GTDB taxonomy): Bacteria > Bacillota > Clostridia > Lachnospirales > Lachnospiraceae > Eubacterium_Q. Next base: position 51,271 of record JAFZRN010000001.1, on the reverse strand, counting down.
TCGCCCGTGCTGACCTGGGAAGTCTTTGCATCCGATCCCGCCTGCATCATCTTGATAAGTTCACGCGGGGAAAGTGTCTTTCCCATATCGTCCTTGATCTGCTCACCGTCAAGAGTCACATTAAAAGGAATATAGTTCATACCCCTCTTCTCCATCCATTCCGGTGTAAGGTCGCAGGTCGCACATGCACTTAATACATAGTCGCTCATAATGTCTCCTCCTAAGCTTTTAAATCATGTTTGTTATTATACATATCCTGATCGGCACGTTCAAATACGTTCGCCATCTCTTTATCCTTCTCGGGATCATATATACTCATTCCGCTTGCAACAACAACTCTGTTTTCTTCTCTGTTGGAATAGATCTGCTGTCTCAGCTCAAGCATGAGTGCATTTCTGTTTTCAAAATCATCACCTTTAAGCACAACGGCGAATTCATCACCACCAACCCTGAAAACCGGGCTATGCTTATATATACGGCAGATTATCATGCAGGCCTCGCGGATATATTCATCGCCCGCCTTATGGCCCTTGGTATCATTTACAACCTTCAGATCATTAACGTCACATATAACGATCGCGAATTCGGGAGCATCATCCTTAGCGATCAGCTTATTGATCTCTTCTTCCATTGAATTGTAAGCAGTCTTGTTCTTAACTCCCGTAAGCGCATCCCTGTTGGCAACATTTATCATGTTATCGAGACGTTCCTTATATTCCTGCTCACGCTTCATTGTCTCATTTACATTAATGACACCCACAACGATATGATTCGGATCACTCTTCGGGCGGATGGCTCGAAGATTGACATACTCCGCCTCACCGTTGATATAAAGGCGATATGTAACGGTTATGAAGTTATCTCTCGAAAGCGCTTCCAGAAGGTTATTCTTATCCATCACATCAGCCATCATCTGATAATCATCCGGATAGATATCCCGCTTCATGTTCTCCTGTGTCTCGGCGAAGAAATCATTTCCATGATTACCTATATCAAGCTTGCGGTAGGCCTCCGTCGAGCTGTACTCGGTATATTCATTCGTTTCGAGATTAACATAGTAGAGAACCTCGTAACTGGAAGCCAGAGCCTCCATTATCTTTTCGTAGGTCATTCCCCTGCGGGCCGCCTCGCTCTCCTCGATAGAGCGTCTGGTCTGGGCATCCACGTTCTTGACACCGATGATGATATACTTATCATCCTCGCCGTGTCCCTGGGTAACCTTAAGGCTGTAATATAGCGGCTCCCCATCCTCGAGAAGTCTGTAATTAAGCTGTATTACTTCTTTATTGTCAAATGATTTCCTGAGATTTACTTTATTAAGAACAGCCAGGACCTTATCTTTATCCTCGTTATATATAATACGAGCTGTTTTCAATTTGGCATCAGAATAAAAATCATCGCCTGATTCAAGAACCTGAAGCTCTTCATCACCCACATCGGAGGTTCCGTAACCCACATAGCTGTCATCATCAGTATTCAGATAATAAACCTTCTCATAGTCACCTGCCAGTGAGCATGCAATACGCGCATAGGTTATCCTCTCCTGCTCCTTGACGATCCTCCTCTTTGCAACACGGAACTCGATAAGAAGCAAAAGAAAAATGGCGCACGTAAAGAGACAGTATGATACGATCCTGATAATGGCTGCTATACGCTCCGTATCAGGTTCCTCCAGGTACCATGATACACCCTGAAGTATCATACTTATTACGAAAAGCGTCGTATCAAATATCATATTCAGTTTGTTCTTTTTCTCTTCTGTCATAAGCATTAGTATAATAGTTTGATTAGAAAATCGCAATGTTATTATCGCAAAAAACATTGTAAATGACAACTTATAATTGTATAATCGAAGTGGTGTGATTAAAACTATAGGTATTTTTTGAGGTGGCTAACATGAAACAGAATCTTACATTTCTTTCTTCAGACGGTATTACGACCATTCATGCCGTTGTCTGGAAGCCCGAAGGCGAGCCTAAGGCAGTGATCCAGCTTATCCACGGCATGGTAGAATTTATAGAACGATATGAGAATTTCGCCGAATTTCTTACCACGAAGGGGTTTGTGGTTTTCGGACATGATCATCTCGGACACGGACAGTCGGTAAGAAGCATTGAGGACTGGGGTTATATATCCGATATCGCTCCTGCAAGATCTCTTGTCAGGGACATCCATAAACTTAGAAGGATTGCCGAGAAAACATATCCCGGACTTCCCTATTACATGCTGGGACACAGCATGGGCTCCTATCTTTTAAGAAGATACCTCTCTCACAAGGGAGAAGGCTTAACCGGAGCCATTATCGTAGGTACCGGCAGTGAACCCGATGTGGTTGTAAGAAGCGGTCTTATGCTCGTAAGATCAAAGGCTCAGGCCAAGGGCTGGCATTACAGAAGCACAATGATCCGGAACATGACCTACGGAGGTGCATATAAGAAGTTCGATACCGAGGGAATCGACCCCGAAAGCAGCTGGATCTGCAGCGATCCCGAGATCATGGAATTCTATAACAATGATGCAAGATGCCAGTTCATGTTCACTCTTAATGGATATGAAGCTCTTCTTTCAACAGTTCTCTTCGTTAATCAGAAGCAGAATATAGACCAGATTCCGAAGGACCTTCCGATATTTATCATATCGGGTGAAAATGATCCCGTAGGTAATCTCGGAAAGGGAGTAAAGAAGGTATATCAGCAGCTTGTTAAAGCCGGTGTTGCCGATACCGAATGCAAGCTTTATCCCGGAATGAGACATGAGATCCTGAATGAGATCGATAAAGAAAAAGTATATGATGATATTATAGACTGGATCGAAAGACACGGATAAAACAATAAAAAAGCGCCGCAAGGCGCTTTTTTAATTATATTACTCTACATCACGGGGGCCGCTCTCCTTACGGATTACATCGTGAGCACCACCCTCTACGATACTTGTAGATGATACAAGTGTTATCTTAGCCTTCTGCTGAAGCTCCTTTATAGTAAGAGCGCCGCAGTTGCACATTGTTGATTTAACCTTGCTGAGGGTTCTGTCCACATTATCCTTCAGCGGTCCGGCATAAGGTACGTAGGAATCAACTCCCTCTTCGAAGTGAAGCTTCTTATCTCCACCAAGATCATATCTCTGCCAGTTACGGGCTCTGTTTGAACCCTCGCCCCAGTATTCCTTAACATAGTTTCCGTTTACGAGAAGCTTTGCTGTAGGGCTTTCATCGAATCTTGCAAAATATCTTCCTAACATTACGAAATCCGCACCCATGGCCAGTGCAAGCGTAATGTGATGATCATATACGATACCACCATCTGAACAAACGGGAACATAGATTCCTGTCTCTTCAAAGTATTCGTCTCTGGCCTGACAAACCTCGATAAGAGCTGTAGCCTGGCCACGTCCGATACCCTTGGTCTCTCTTGTGATACAGATGGAACCACCGCCGATTCCTACCTTGATAAAGTCCGCACCACACTCGGCAAGGAAACGGAAGCCTTCCCTGTCGACAACATTTCCGGCACCAACCTTAACTGAATCACCGTACTTCTCTCTGATCCATTTAAGTGTCATCTCCTGCCAAGCAGAAAATCCTTCGGAGGAATCTATACAGAGCACATCTGCTCCTGCTTCGATAAGTGCGGGAACTCTTTCGGCATAATCTCTTGTATTGATTCCTGCACCAACGATATATCTCTTCTGATCATCCAGGAGCTCTCCCGGATTCTTCTTATGCTCATCATAATCCTTACGGAATACGAATGCTACAAGTCTTCCTTCCTCATCAACGATAGGAAGTGAATTAAGCTTATTATCCCAGATGATGTCATTTGCCTCTGAGATAGTTGTTCCGTCTTTAGCAGTAACAAGCTTTTCAAGCGGTGTCATGAACTCGCTGACCTTTGTGTCGGGAGTCATACGGCTTACTCTGTAGTCACGGCTTGATACGATACCTACAAGCTTGCCCTCTGCTGTTCCGTCTGCGGTAACGGCAACAGTCGAGTGACCGTTCTTTTCTTTTAATGTAAGGATATCTGCAAGAGTTGCGTCGGGGCTGACGTTTGAATCACTCTTTACAAAACCTGCTTTATAGCCTTTAACACGGGCTACCATGGCAGCCTCATCTTCAATACTCTGGGAACCGTAGATAAAAGAAACTCCGCCGGATTTTGCAAGCGCAATGGCCAGTCTGTCGCCGGACACTGACTGCATTATGGCAGATATCATCGGGATGGTCATTTCAATCGCAGGTTCTTCACCTTTTTTGAACTTAACCAGTGGGGTCTTAAGACTTACATTATCAGGTACACACTCATCTGAGGAGTAACCGGGGATCAGTAAGTATTCGTTAAATGTGTGCGATGGTTCTGAAATAAAGGTTGCCATGTTTTTCCTCCTGATTCATATAATATTTTAATTTTTTTATAATTGCTCGAAATTATACTCTAATTCCTTTTCAATTTCAATAGGCAATTTCAGAGAATAAAAACAGGATTAATGCTTATATATTGTAGAAACAATATAATAAAGAATTATCATTATAAATATGATCAGTCCCACAGGGTTTCCCTGCTTTCTTCCGGTAGATACCTGCTGATTCATCTTTGTCTTATGAGTATTCGAATAATAGCCATTTCCGGTGGAAGTCTTTATGGTTTCAACCACATCCTTCGGGGTAGCCTGAGAAGAAAATGCCTGCTGAGCAGCTTTTGATGTGCCCTTGCTTCCATATGGAGCATATGGATTCTTAGCAGCCGAAGGCTTAGTCCCGCCATAAGACGAGCTCTGCGACTTGGAGTATGACGAAGGCTGCGTCTTATTAAGACTAGCCGGCTGGGTTTTATTGTATGCAGCCTTGCCTGATGTACCGCCCGAAGCAGCCTTGGCTATCGTACCGACAACACCTGTATCATATCCGTTAAGACTTGTCCTTCCGGTCTCACTGCTTCCCTGATTATACACAACACCATGGATACCACGGTTAAGACCACCCTCATCTGCATGAAGATGAAAGTCGCCCATCATATCCTTCTCAACTGTGCTGTAGTGCTCTCTACCTCTTCTATAGACTCTTCCACACTTCGGGCACAGTCCCATATACATATCATAATCAAACACCTTATGACAGCATTTACATGTAACTTTCATGTTTAATCCTCCGGTATACCAAAGTATTTTTACACATTTATATATAAAAGTAAATATATTTATGAAAATGATTTCCTGCCGGTTTAGCCCTTCTTATAATAGTCTTTAACACCTATTCCGATAGATGTCCAGTATCCGATTTTTTTATCTTCCCGGATACCTACACTTGTTTCAATAAAAGCATATGATTTCGGAGCTTCTTCTTCATCTATCTCACCATTATTCTTTTCAAAGAGGATTGCCAGTAGCTTTTCTTTTGGTGTATCGAATACGGAAACGTCATAGATAAATGGTTTAAGTTCACATTTATGACCTGCAAGGAATTCGATAAACTCAAGATTACCCTCTGAGTCATAATCAAACGCAAGCTCGGAATCATAATAATAATGACGCCGGCTGTCATCACCAGATTTATCATTTATATCATCCGGTAATCCGAGAAGCGCTATGACATCCTGCTTGTTAGAACCAAGCTTTATCTCAATATCATTGATCACGAGTTTATCTAATGGATAAAGCTCAACCTTTTTGATATCGGTCTTGCTGACACCCATACTCTTTCTCATGGATTCCTTTTCTTTTTCCAGAGCATTTACCGGGGATGCATGAGCTTCTTTTTTTTCTTCGTAAGAATAACCCTTCCGATCCTTTTTCTCACGAACAAACATGATTACCGCAAGTGCGATAGCTATGATCCCGAAAAGTGCAAGAGCTATGATAGCTTCAAGAGGAACACTCATCTTATCGTTCTCATTATTAAGGAGAAGGAATCTGATCATAACCTTATCGGGAATATCAGTTCCGCGCAGGCTCTCCAGATATGTAAAATATCCATGATTATCAAGGATATCGATTTCCTCTACACGGCCATGAAGACGGACAGGCTGATCTATCTTCTCGTTATTGTGATACTTTACAGCCATATCATCCAAAGTACTGATCATGTCTTCATAGTCATCAACCTTGACAGCCATAACACTGCCATCTTCAAGTAATACCGCATAATATCCCATGGTGGAATCGCCATAATAACGTCCAAGGCAGGTATCAACCTTAAGGTTATACCATTCACCTGTTCTGATCTCACTATCAGGTACAAATTCATCCTTATAGTTGATCACATTATTGATACTGTATTTTTCAACCAGCAGCTTATAATTCCAGTTGCTTCCGAAAAACAGAGCAGCATCTATTCCTAAAAACGACAGTCCGCAAAGGATCAGTATTAATCCTGTTTTTAATTTACCTGATAATATTTTCTTCATTTTATTTTCCCCCTCACAGGATTATAACACAAAAAAACCCGGAGCATAAGCTCCGGGTCAAAATCTTTATTAAAGATTACTCAACGATAGATACAACTCTACCTGAACCTACTGTTCTACCACCCTCACGGATAGCGAATGTAAGTCCCTGCTCCATAGCTACAGGATGAATAAGCTCGATTGACATCTCTACGTTGTCACCAGGCATGCACATCTCTGTACCTGCAGGAAGGTTGCAGACACCAGTAACGTCTGTTGTTCTGAAATAGAACTGAGGACGATAGTTGTTGAAGAAAGGTGTATGACGTCCACCCTCGTCCTTTGTAAGAACGTAAACCTGAGCAGTAAACTTCTTATGACATGTTACTGAACCCGGCTTAGCAAGAACCTGTCCCTTTTCAACCTCGTTACGATCGATACCACGAAGAAGTGCACCGATGTTATCACCAGCCTGAGCCTCATCAAGAAGCTTACGGAACATCTCGATACCTGTAACAACTGTAGACTTAACGTCTTCAGAGATACCAAGGATCTCAAGAGGATCGTTCATGTGAAGTGTACCTCTCTCTACTCTACCTGTAGCAACTGTACCACGACCTGTGATTGTGAATACGTCCTCAACAGGCATAAGGAAAGGCTTATCTGTATCACGCTCAGGAGTAGGAATGTACTCATCAACTGTGTCCATGAGTTCCATGATCTTATCTCCCCAAGCTGCATCGCCTTCAAGAGCCTTAAGAGCTGAACCCTTAACGATAGGGCATCCCTCAAATCCGTACTCTTCAAGAGCTTCAGAAACTTCCATCTCTACGAGCTCGATAAGCTCATCATCATCTACCATATCGCACTTGTTAAGGAATACGATGATATAAGGAACGTTAACCTGACGAGCAAGAAGGATGTGCTCTCTTGTCTGAGCCATAACACCGTCAGTAGCAGCAACAACGAGGATAGCACCGTCCATCTGAGCTGCACCAGTGATCATGTTCTTAACGTAGTCAGCATGTCCTGGACAGTCAACGTGTGCGTAATGTCTCTTCTCTGTCTCATACTCTACGTGAGCTGTTGAGATAGTGATACCACGCTCTCTCTCTTCCGGAGCCTTATCGATGTTTGCGAAATCTACAGCTGAGTTACCTGCTACTCTCTCAGAAAGTACCTTTGTGATAGCAGCTGTAAGTGTTGTCTTACCGTGGTCAACGTGACCGATTGTACCAATGTTAACATGTGGTTTTGTTCTTTCAAACTTAGCCTTTGCCATTTTTGAATCCTCCTAATTGATTCCCCCCTTGGGGTATTTCTATTTTTTTGACCGGGTAGGGTTCCTACCCGACCACAGCACTAAACGTAATTTTACTAAATATCTTTGAATTTTTCAAGTATATTTATGGTTTAATTATGCCTTTTGTGACAGAACTTTCTCCTGAACGTTCTTCGGTGTCTGCTCATACTTCTCAAAGAACATTGAGTAGTTACCACGACCCTGTGTTCTGGAACGAAGATCTGTAGAATAGCCGAACATTTCAGCAAGCGGAACATAAGCTGTTACCTTCTTACCGTTACCAACATCCTCCATGCTCTCGATACGACCACGACGGCTGTTGATATCACCGATAACATCACCCATGTACTGCTCGGGCATAACTACTTCAACCTTCATGATAGGCTCAAGAAGTACAGGATTACCCTTCTTCATAGCATCCTTGAATGCCATAGAACCGGCAATGTGGAATGCCATCTCGGATGAATCGACTTCATGGTATGAACCATCATATACTTCAGCTGAGATACCGAGTACCTGGTATCCGCCAAGGATACCTGCCTGTGCAGCTTCCTCGATACCTTCACCTACTGCAGGGATATATTCCTTAGGAATATTACCGCCAACTACAGTTGACTCGAACTTGAACTGCTCTTCGCCGTTCGGATCCATAGGTGTGAAACGAACCTTACAATGTCCGTACTGACCACGACCACCGGACTGCTTAGCATACTTGGAATCAACATCAACAGGTGTTGTAAAGGTCTCTTTGTAAGCAACCTGAGGTGCACCTACGTTAGCCTCTACCTTGAACTCACGAAGGAGTCTGTCTACGATGATCTCAAGATGAAGCTCGCCCATACCGGCGATGATTGTCTGTCCTGTTTCCTGATCTGTATGAGTTCTGAATGTAGGATCCTCTTCTGCAAGCTTCTGAAGAGCTGTAGCAAGCTTATCCTGACCATCCTTTGTCTTAGGCTCGATAGCGAGCTCGATAACAGGCTCAGGGAACTCCATAGACTCAAGTATTACAGGATGCTGATCATCACAGATCGTATCACCTGTTGTAGTATTCTTAAGACCTACTACTGCAGCGATATCTCCTGAATATAACTTGTCTATATCAGTTCTGTCGTTAGCGTGCATCTGAACGATACGTCCAACACGCTCCTTATAATCCTTTGTAGCATTGAGTACATAAGAACCCTTGTTAAGTGTTCCCGAATATACTCTGATGAATGCAAGCTTACCAACGAACGGGTCAGCTACGATCTTGAATGCAAGAGCAGCAAATGTGTCTTCATCTGAAGACTTCTTTGTTACTTCGTTACCATCCATATCAACACCCTTGATATCAGGGATATCTGTAGGTGCAGGCATGAATTCGATAACAGCATCGATGAGCTTCTGGATACCCTTGTTCTGATGTGCTGAACCACAAAGTACGGGTACAACTCTCTCCTTCTCACCTTCCGGTGTGTCGATAGCTGCACAAGTACCTGCACGAAGAGCTGCCTTAAGCTGCTCGATCGTAGGCTCCTCACCTTCAAGGTATGCCATCATAAGGTCATCATCAAGCTCACAGCAATTCTCAACGAGCTTCTCATGCCATTCTTCGGCCTGATCCTTATATTCATCACGAATGTCTACTATAGAGATATCCTTGCCCTCTGAATCGTTATAAAGGTATTCCTTCATCTCGAAGAGGTCAATGATTCCCTCAAAATAATCTTCTTTACCGATAGGGATATTTACAACTACCGGCTTCTTGCCAAGACGAGTGTTTATCTCTTCTACTGTGTTGTAGAAGTTAGCACCGAGTATGTCCATCTTATTAACGAATGCCATACGGGGTACATGGTATGTATCAGCCTGACGCCATACATTTTCTGACTGTGGCTCAACACCACCCTTTGCATCAAAAACACCGACAGCTCCGTCGAGTACACGGAGTGAACGCTCAACTTCAACTGTGAAGTCTACGTGTCCGGGGGTATCAATAATGTTTATACGATGTTCAAGAGCACCCGGCTTTGGCTTATTCTGCTCCTGCAGCGTCCAGTGACAGGTTGTAGCGGCAGATGTGATAGTGATACCACGTTCCTGCTCCTGCTCCATCCAGTCCATGGTGGCTGTACCTTCGTATGTCTCACCGATCTTGTGATTAACTCCGGTATAATACAGGATTCTTTCTGTAAGAGTTGTCTTACCGGCATCGATGTGGGCCATGATACCGATATTTCTTGTTCTCTCTAACGGATATTCTCTTCCAGCCAAGACTGTTTCCTCCTTAATATTTTGAAACTAACAATGATTAGAAACGATAATGAGCAAATGCCTTGTTAGCCTCTGCCATTCTGTGCATTTCTTCTTTACGCTTTACAGATGCGCCTGTATTGTTTGCAGCATCCATAAGCTCAGCAGCAAGTCTCTCTTTCATTGTCTTCTCTGTTCTCTGACGTGAGAAATTAGTAAGCCAACGAAGTCCGAGAGCCTGTCTTCTATCAGGTCTAACTTCGATAGGTACCTGATATGTTGCACCACCGATACGTCTAGCTTTAACCTCGAGCTGAGGCATAACATTGTTCATAGCTGCCTCAAATACTTCAACAGGATCCTTTCCTGTCTGCTCCTTGATCTGGTCGAAAGCGCCATAGACGATCTTCTCGGCAACACCCTTCTTACCATCAAGCATTATGTTGTTGATGAGACGGGTAACTACCTTATTGCCGTAGATAGGATCGGCAAGTACATCTCTTTTTGCTATATGTCCTTTACGTGGCACGGTTCTTCCCTCCTTAATAATAATTAATTCTTAGGTACTCACACATCTTTGAATGTGTGTTCGCGCTGATGAAAACATTACCTGCTTAAAACCAGCGTGATTAAACTGTTATGGCTGCTTATTTAGCATCCTTAGGACGCTTAGCACCATACTTTGAACGTGCCTGACGTCTCTTAGCAACACCTGCAGTATCAAGAGTTCCACGGATAATGTGGTATCTTGTACCGGGAAGGTCCTTTACTCTTCCACCACGGATAAGTACAACGCTGTGTTCCTGAAGGTTGTGACCTTCACCCGGAATATAGCTTGTAACTTCCATTCCGTTAGAAAGACGAACTCTGGCAATCTTTCTGAGAGCTGAGTTAGGCTTCTTAGGAGTTGCTGTCTTAACAGCTGTACATACTCCTCTCTTCTGCGGTGAAGAAGTATTAGTAGGCTTCTTCCTGAGGGAGTTGTAGCTTCTCTGAAGTGCAGGAGCTGTAGACTTCTTAACTGCATCCTGTCTTCCCTTTCTAACTAACTGGTTAAATGTTGGCATGTTTTCACCTCCGTTCTTTTTAGTATTTTTAACCATGTGGGTCATTTTCAAAAAAGACCGCACAAAATTAGGCGTGCTTTTCGCGCACGCCCAATTATTATATATATCTTCAGTTCTATTGTCAATTCTTTTTTACCAAAAAATGACTGATTTAGTTAAGAAGTCCGTCGTCCAGACACTCCTTGTCCTTGTCCTTCTTCTTTTTCTTCTTTTCTTTCTTCTTGGTTTCCTTCTTATCGGAAGACTGGCTGTTATCGGATGATTTCTTTGCCTCAGCCTGCTTAGCCGCTTCCTTCGCAGCCTCATAAGCTTTCTCTGCTGTTTCCTTATCATCGGTCACATAAGCCTTAAGGACAAAGCCCTCTTTTCCGTCATATATGACTCTGATATAATCTCCCGATTCCTCAAAGCCCTTTATCTCGCTGTTGATCGGTACTACGCCCAGATCCTCTCCCGAAGCAGATGCTTCTTTATGAAGAGTTATGCTCTCTGTCGTATACATTGTCTTACCGGGATCCTCAGTGGTAGCTTCGGTTGTTGCTTCGGTGGTCGCCTCAGTAGTAGCTTCCGTCGTAGCTTCGGTAGTATCTTCAGTAGTTACTTCGGCCTTTTCCTCTGTAGGAAATGTTGTCACTTCCTCTTTTGCTTCGGTCGTGGTCTGCTCTGCCGATCCGCATGAAGCAAGGCTGAAAATGAGCATCACCGAAATTAAAGTACATATTAATCTGAATCTAAAATTTTTCATTGATCTTTACCGTATGCCCTTATTTTTTGATTTCTTTTTTCTTCTTTGAAAAATATCTGTAATGCTTTTTAGCTCCGTACTTAAACTTCCATCCGGCCTTATGAGTTCTCTCGAAGTTCGGATCATATACATAGGTCTTCTTACCTGATTTGATGGTAACCCATGAATGAGCTCCGAATTTGGAAGGCTTTCCATTCTTAAGAGCCTGGGGCACATAACCTCTTACAAACCTGGCGTCATATCCGAGCACCTGAGCCATCAGTGTAAATGTCGCCGCCTGCACATTGCAGTCTCCCTTTGACTTGGTAAAGCCATACTTTCCGTAATAATCAAGCGCCTTATCATCTTTCTTTATAGACTTATTGATATTGATGAATTTAAGCTTTGCTGACCATTTAAATGCTTTCTTAAGACATTTTGTAACAGCCTTTGTATCCTTTGCATCTTCGGGAACAGCCTTAAGCTTTACAAGCTGCTTGGCTGCAAGAGCCTGTGCTCCTTCCCACTCTGTCACAGTTCCTTCGGAATCTATCTTAAAATATGTTTTCTTATCATCAACTGTGAGCTCAAGAACACATTTGTCGGTAACAAGCTCGCTGTTTTCATTATAATAATGAAGCTTGCCATCTTCCTCTATAAGTCCCGGTTCAGCAGCATTACTCTTTACGGCAGGTATCATCATGACTGCCAGAGCCGCTATAATAGCTGTAAGGCGAATCACTTTTTTCATTTTCTTATCCTCCATTTTATGTGACAAACAGATCAGATCAGTTTGTCACATTATTCCAGGTCGATCGGGCCTGCCCCGTCCATGTAATAAACTCCGGTCTTCTTATTCTTGGTAAGAGAGATCGAGATATTCTTATAAATGTAGGTATAACCCTTATAACGGTTAAGAACGTCATTGGTCATATCTTCATTCGGATCAAGATCAAATGGATTACACGAGCTGGTCGTCTTGATCTTCTTCGGCTTTCCGAAAAGCTTCTTTAACTTCTTAGGCATGCTCTTTGACTTTTTACCGGTCTTTACTGCCTTCTGATACTTCTTTGAAGCCTTCTTATTATATACACCGTTCTTATTAAAATATACAAGCTTTGTATCGGTAGCCCAGAGACCCTTTGCCATATGGCCGTTCTCATCAAAGCCGTACTTCTTTTTATTAACGGTCTTTATCTCAACCCTGGTACTTCTCATACCCGCAAAGCTTTCGGCCTTATAGGCTTTTCCGGACTTTCCGAAGTAATACTTAAACTTTCCGGATTCATCCTTTACGGTCTTCCATGAATTTGTAATGGCTTTACCGTTTTCTACATAATAAAGCTCAAATGTATCTTCATCGTCTATTTTTACAAGACCTGTGAAGTCTTCACGGAAGGTATCATTTTCATAATAACGGTATTCGCCGTCCTGCTTTACGATCTTGCATTTTACATCAGCATTGTCCGTGCTGGCTTCCTCAGCATTAACAGCACCGGCACCAAAGCTCTGGATCAGTATCAATGCTGTAAGCAGGCCTGCCGTAAGCATAATCTTAATACTTCTCTTCATCTTTATTCTCCCTTCAGTCTGCAAATCATTTTCCACAGAGCCTCAGCCGAGTTAAAGTTATCAGGGATGATCTCAGCGGGAGTCACGCGGATATCGAAGGTTTCACTGATCTCTCCGATTATCGAAAGGATGTCAAAGGATGACAGCACCTTACCATCTACAAGAGAGGTCTCATTTTCAAAATCCACATCGGGGCAAACTTCTTCAAGTATCTCCATTAACTCTTCCATTTTCTTCTCCTTTTTACACTTCAAGGGATTCCTTCAGGGCCTTCCGGTCAAGCTTTCCGTTCTTGGTTATGGGCAGCTCATCCATCTGGCGGAATACATTCGGGATCATGAAATCCTGAAGATATTTCTTTGCCTCCTGAATTATCTCCTTTTTGCTTATATCCCCCTGATAAAAGCATACGATCTTATTCTTCTTCTCATTAAAAACGCAGCAGCTGCGTTTAACACTTTCAATCTTTTCAAGTGCGCTTTCAATCTCACCGAGCTCGATCCTGTGGCCCATATGCTTTATCTGAAAGTCCTTTCGGGATGTAAAGCATATATCACCATTCTCGTCATAGAATCCCAGGTCACCGGTACGATATATCGTTTCAGGCCAGCCCTGATTAAGCGGATTATCAACAAAGGCCTTAGCCGTCTGCTCGGGATTATTATAATACCCAAGTGCAAGACAGGTTCCGCTCACACAGATCTCGCCCTCCACATTCGATTTTATCACTTCATGGTCCTCTTCATCAAGAAGGAAAACCTTTTCATTCGGGAAATGTTTTCCTATCGGGATAATATCTCCGGGAGAGAACTCTTTTTCTATCTCATAATAGGTACAGTTACAGGTGATCTCTGTTGGTCCGTACAGATTTACGAACTTAACCTCTGGATAATAGGATCTCCAGTAATTAAGATGTCTTACAGCCATCGTCTCACCCGAAAACATTATCCTACGGATGGATTCCGGCTTCTTATATGAAAGTCCGTCTATAAGTGAAACTATCGTAAGTGCGGATACAGCCCAGGTGAGGTTCGTCACCTTTCTGTCATCCAGAAAATCCAGAAGCCTTACCGGAACGGAGAAATACTCCTTCGGGATCAGCTGTACTTCTGCTCCCACGGCAAGTCCGCTGTAGATATCCTTGACGGATACATCAAAATCAAAGGGCGCCTGATTACCAAGCACATCATTTTCATCTATATCAAATATCTTTGTGAATTCATCAATAAAATCTATCACGGAGCGGTGGCATATCACAACTCCCTTCGGAACTCCGGTCGAACCGGATGTAAAAAGGACATACAGAGGATCAGTATCCTGATGCTCATCTCTGACATTCTTAAGAAGCTCTTCATCCGCTCCACTCTGTCCCAGTTCTCCGGCCTTAAGTATCTTACCCGAAAAAGACAGCATTTCAGCATACTCTTCGGTCTCTTCGTTAGTAATGAGGATATCTGCTCCGAGAGTCTCAAGTATCCTGTCAAGACGGCTTACCGGCTGAGTCGGATCAAGGATTATATAAAAGCCGCCCGCATAGACGATTCCCATCATAAGTTCAACGGTCCGCACGCTCTTATCCATAAGAAGCGGAACGGGTTTTCTTAAGCAGCCCAGCTTTGCAAGATCGGAACCGATACATCCCGCAATCTCTTTAAGCTCACCAAAAGTAACACTGCTATTTTCATCGGCAAATGCAGTCTTATCTTTCTTGCTTACAGCCTGCTTTTCAAGATACTCCAGAATGCTTGTCATTTGGAATCCTCTTTTCATTAACTAAATAATCTATCTTAATTCAAACTATGGAAGAACCTCGGCAAGAACCTTTGAAAATTCCCTTGCCGCATCTCCGTTCATATGTCCGTCGAGATCTGTATAATTACTAAGTTCATGCTCCGTCATATCATAATATTCTCCGTAATTGAAGTTGATATACGTAACACCCTTTTCTTCGAAGAATTCCGAATAGAAATCATTTAAGGCATCGTTGCCATCCTTACAGTCCTCAAATGCCACATCTGAAAGAGGCGTCGTTACGGCAACAAATTCGATACCGTTTTCATTGCAGAGACTGATAAGTGCTTCTAAATCCTGCATGTTCTTATCCGTTATATCCTCGGGATACCATTCATCCGGCGATTCATCATCTTCGGATATCTCAACCGGATATCTTTCGATAAATCCGCTGGAATGATACTCCTGTTTATCCGTGGAGAAACCGTCCTCACTGAAGTCCCGCCTTATCTTCTTTCCGACAGTCTTTCCCACATTCTGAAGCTCATAGGAAAGAGCATATTCATACCAGGGGAAGAATACGGTACGGAAATTTGCCTTTAAAAGAGTCGAACCGAAATACTGAAGCTTTGAAACAGAAAGAGGAAACTCATGATAAAACAGAAGGTAGTTATTGCCCTCTTCCTTCTCACGTACAAAGTATCCCGGAGAGATCTCATAGACAAGTCTACTTGGAGCATGCCCCTTCTCGATCATGAGCTTTGTAAGATAAAGCACATCCTCGGGATATTCTCCGCCTACACAGAGATTATGGCCGCTTCTTCCGGTCACGCTCTCCATTGTCTCGGGATCGATATTCATTTTACCATGGGAAGTTCCGACGAATACATCATCAAAAGTTTCGGTCGAAACCGCATGGATGTCATTTCTCATAAAAGTACATGGATAGAGGATGAAATCCAGTGCCCATACAATGACCAGCAGCACTAAGCATATCCCGGCTGCCGGTATAGCTTTCTTAAAACTGTGCATATATAAATCCTTTCGGGGCAGCCGTACAGCCAAAGAGGCCGATCAATAGGAACAATAATATATAGATTGCCGCAGCAGCAGGAGTCGGAAGGGCTATTATCTTCTTCTGAAGGTCTATCCCCTTTTCCTTAAGGACTCCCGCAGTCACCATGATGGCGCAGCCGACAGCGATTATCAGAAGTGCGATCGGAACATATTCGGTTCCGCGGCTTCCTGCTGATATATCAAAAAGCTGACTTAAATCAAAATGAGTAAATGCCTGCTTGACCAGATAATTACCGTCGGTAAGTGTATCCGAACGATCATAGAACCATCTGAGATTAACAAGTATATAGGTCCTTATTATCTGGAATATATGGAACCAGCCTTCTTTTCCGGAGATATTAAGCGCCTTCTTCCAGTTCCTGTAGGCAGGGCCCATCAGTTCACTGAAAGCGATGATACCACCATTAAGAAGTCCGTAGACAACATATTTCCAGCTTGCGCCGTGCCAGATTCCCACAAGGAAGAATACTATAAGGTCCGCAAGTGCTATCGGAACGATACGTCCCATCTTCTTTCCGAATCTCTTCTTTGACCATCCGGAGAATTTCATCATCCAGCCGCTGAGTGAGATCGGATAGAAAACATAGTTCATCATCCAGTCACCGAGTGTGATATGCCATCTCTTCCAGAAGTCCGCCATGGATACGGCAAGATAAGGCTGACGGAAGTTCTCGTCCATCTCGATACCAAAAAGGTTACCGATACCGATGACAACATCCATACCGCCGGAAAAGTCAGCATAAAGCTGTATTCCGTAGAATATAAGTCCAAGGAATACTATACCATTATAATAATCGGGATCATCCCAGATGGCATCGGCAAAAACACCTGCCCAGTCGGCAATGATCATCTTCTTGGCAAAGCCCCAGACGATCCTGGTAAGGCCTTTGACAAAGGACTCACGCGAATATTTATGAGGTGTTATAAGCTGGGGTGCCAGACGGTTATAGTTACCTATAGGTCCCTGCATTATCTGTGGGAAAAATGAAATGAAAAGAGCAAACCTGAATATGTTTGTCTCAGCCTTGGCCTTCTTCCAGTAAACGTCCAGAAGATAACCGACTGATTGGAATGTATAGAAAGAAATACCCATCGGGAACAGTATTGCCATTCCCGGGATATTCAGCTTGAATGCCGAATTAAACAGATCTATAAAGAAGCCTGTATATTTTACTGTCACCAGCATGAGAAAGCTCATGATGATGCCAAATGTGATCACTCTCTTTAATACCTTCTGAGGAGCATCTTTCTTCTGAAGGTGATCGATCCAGCGTCCGAAAAGATAAACTACTATCGTCGAATAAAGGATAAAGAATACATACTTTAATCCTCCCGCAAGATAATAGACATAGCTGAATACCAAAAGAACGATCCACTTTATCTTAGCCGGGGCAAGATAATAGCAGACCACTGCTGCAAGCACAAATATTAAGAACAGATTCGAAACAAGTGACACTTTCTTTATCCCCGCTAAATTAATTGATCATCAGTTTATAATTTGTAAAAAGGGTCCGATACTTAGTAAAGCTCAGACCCTTTTTTTTAATTTTATTCTTCTGTTTCGGTTTCTTCAGCCTCTACAGCATCAGAATCCTCTGCAATATCTTCTACATCGGTATATTCGGAATAATCATCCTCTGTATATTCCTCACCGTCATATACATATTCATCATCTTCCGTAACGATGTCTCTCACATAATCGGAGTCAAGTCTTACCGAACGATATCTCTTCATACCGGTTCCGGCAGGAATGAGCTTACCGATAAGTACGTTCTCCTTAAGTCCGATAAGCGGATCGATCTTACCCTTGATAGCTGCATCTGTAAGGACACGTGTTGTCTCCTGGAATGATGCTGCCGAAAGGAATGAGTTTGTAGCAAGTGATGCTTTTGTGATACCGAGAAGTATACGATTTGCAACTACAGGACGAAGTCCTTCAGCTTCATTTATCTCATTTACTTCTTCTATATCAAGCACGTCTACAAGTGTTCCCGGTAAGTACTCTGAATCACCGGCATCCTCGATACGTGTCTTCTTAAGCATCTGACGAACTATGATCTCGATATGCTTATCGTTGATCTCAACACCCTGTGAGCGGTAAACCTTCTGAACCTCACGAAGCATGTAGTTCTGAACTGCGTTAACACCCTTTATCTTAAGGATATCATGAGGATTTACAGAACCTTCTGTAAGCTCATCACCGGCTGCGATATCCTCGCCGTCCTGAACCTTGATACGTGATCCGTAAGGAATGAGGTAAGCCTTTGTCTCTCCTGTCTCGGCATTTGAAACAACAACTTCACGCTTCTTCTTGGTATCTCTGATCTCAACCTTACCTGCAAAGTCTGAGATTATTGCGAGACCCTTAGGCTTACGAGCCTCGAAGATCTCCTCAACTCTCGGAAGACCCTGTGTGATATCGCCACCGGCAACACCACCCGAGTGGAAGGTTCTCATTGTAAGCTGTGTACCCGGCTCACCGATTGACTGAGCAGCGATGATACCTACTGCCTCACCAACCTGAACAGGCTGACCTGTTGCAAGGTTTGAACCATAGCACTTAGCACATATACCAAGATGACATTTACATGTAAGGATAGATCTGATCTTAAGCTTGGCATCACGTCTTACCTTTCCTGTTTCGGGATCGGTGAACGGACGTCCGTCTTCCTTGCCGTCTACGCCATTCTGAACACCTGACTTGATGATCCTCTCTGCTCTTGCAGGAGTGATCATGTGATTGATCTTAACGATCATCTCACCGTTGGTATCGAATATGGATTCAGCAGCATATCTTCCTGTGATTCTCTCCTGGAAGCTCTCTGTAAGCTCGTCGCCCTCCATAAATGCCTTTACATAGATACCCGGCTTCTCGTCAACCTTTTCGATTGAACAGTCAGTCTCTCTGATTATGAGATCCTGTGATACGTCTACGAGACGTCTTGTAAGGTAACCCGAGTCGGCTGTACGAAGAGCCGTATCGGAAAGACCCTTACGGGCACCGTGTGCGGACATGAAGTACTCGAGTACGTCCAGACCCTCACGGAAGTTAGACTTGATTGGAAGTTCGATAGTGTTACCTGTCGTATCTGCCATAAGTCCACGCATACCTGCGAGCTGCTTTATCTGCTGATCGGAACCACGGGCTCCGGAGTCAGCCATCATGTAGATGTTATTGTATTTATCAAGTCCGTCAAGAAGTGCTTTTGTAAGGCTCTTATCTGCAAGCTCCCACTGCTTGATGACGGTTCTCTTACGCTCCTCTTCTGTGAGGAAGCCCATTGCATAGAAATGATTGATCTCATCAACCTTTGTCTGAGCGCCGCTGAGAAGCTCCTGCTTATCTCCGGGCACGGTCATGTCGGCGATTGAAACCGAGATACCACTCAGAGTTGAATACTTATAACCAAGTGCCTTGATGTCATCAAGAACCTCAGCTGTCTTTGTAGCACCATGAATGTTGATACACTTATTAAGTATTTTCTTAAGGTCACCCTTCTTAACAAGCTTGTTAACTTCAGGCTGAAGAACCTCAATCTCATCGGATCTGTCCACAAAACCAAGATCCTGAGGGATCATCTCGTTAAAGATGAGCTTTCCGAGTGTAGTAGCAACAAAACCACTTACCTCTTTACCTTCTGTGGTAACAGCTGTTCTCTTTACATATATCTTCTGCTGAAGAGTGATCTCTTTATTCTCAAATGCAAGAAGTGCACGGTTGATATCAAGATACTTACGTCCTATAAGATCCTCGGGTGTTGATACTATATTCTTGAAGAATGTAACATCACCACTCTTGGACTGCTTCTTAAGAACAGTAATTCTGATCTTGTCAAATGCGCCAATCTTTCCATCTTCAGCATCCTGACGGACTGCTTCAAGGTTAGCGGCCTCATTTTCCTCAAGATACTCCTTCTTGATCTCGTCTTCTGTATACTCAACTTCCTTGAACTTATCCATTGTCAGATAGTAGATACCAAGTACCATATCCTGTGAAGGAACTGATACAACTCCACCGTCTGAAGGCTTAAGCAGGTTGTTTGGTGAAAGCAGAAGGAAACGGCACTCTGCCTGTGCTTCTACAGACAGCGGTAAATGTACAGCCATCTGGTCTCCGTCGAAGTCGGCGTTGAATGCCATACATACGAGCGGGTGAAGCTTGATAGCCTTACCTTCTACAAGGATAGGCTCAAATGCCTGGATACCAAGTCTGTGAAGTGTCGGAGCACGGTTAAGCATAACAGGATGCTCTCTGATAACATCTTCGAGGATATCCCATACACCTGTCTCGAGTCTCTCAACCTTCTTCTTAGCTGCCTTTATGTTGTCAGCCTTTCCTCTGGATACAAGCTCTTTCATAACGAAAGGCTTGAAGAGCTCTATAGCCATTTCCTTAGGAAGACCACACTGATAGATCTTAAGCTCAGGTCCAACGACGATAACCGAACGTCCGGAATAGTCAACACGCTTTCCGAGAAGGTTCTGACGGAAACGTCCCTGCTTACCCTTAAGCATCTCTGAAAGAGACTTAAGTGCTCTGGATCCGGGTCCTGTTACGGCACGTCCGTGACGACCGTTATCAATGAGTGAGTCAACTGCCTCCTGGAGCATTCTCTTCTCGTTACGAACGATGATATCAGGAGCTGATATCTCAAGAAGTCTCTTAAGACGGTTGTTTCTGTTTATTATTCTTCTGTAAAGATCATTAAGATCGGAAGTAGCGAATCTGCCACCGTCAAGCTGAACCATAGGTCTTAAGTCAGGTGGGATTACCGGAACTACATCCATTACCATCCACTCGGGCTTGTTGCCTGAATTTCTGAAAGCTTCAACAACGTCGAGCTTCTTGATGATCTTAGTCTTCTTCTGACCTGTTGCATTCTCAAGCTCTTCACGAAGGCTTACTGCTTCAGCCTCAAGATCAACCTTCTTCAGAAGCTCCTTAACAGCCTCTGCACCCATGCCAACCTTGAACTCTTCGCCATACTCGTTAAGCTTGGTTCTGTATTCCTGTTCTGAAAGGATATCCTTCTCATGAAGGTCTGTGTTACCCGGATCGGTTACGATATAAGCTGAGAAATAGAGAACTCTCTCAAGCTCACGGGGTGACAGATCAAGGAGAAGTCCCATACGGCTGGGGATACCCTTAAAATACCAGATATGTGAAACCGGACATCCAAGTTCGATATGTCCCATTCTCTCACGTCTTACGCTTGACTTTGTAACTTCAACGCCACATCTGTCGCAGACGATACCCTTGAAACGTATCTTCTTATACTTTCCGCAGTGACACTCCCAGTCCTTTGTGGGACCGAAGATCTTCTCGCAGAAAAGTCCGTCTCTTTCCGGCTTCCATGTTCTATAGTTGATGGTCTCCGGCTTGGTAACCTCACCGAAGGACCACTGTCTTATCTTCTCAGGAGATGCAAGGCCAATCTTGATAGCATCAAAGTATATAGGCTGTTCCTGCTCTGTATCTGTATGTATTGCCATCTTTATTATCTCCTTCCTTACATTTCATCCGAATCATCATAGTCATCATATCCTTCGTCTTCATATGTATCACCATAGAAGCTGTCAGGATTGTCTATGTATTCACCTTCAGAATCGATTTCGTTGTAACCCTCTTCAGCAAGATCACCCTCATAACGAACATCGTCTCCCTCGAGCATAGCTCTTGTCTGTCTGTCGTATTCGCCGGACTCTCCGAGTTCAACCTCTTCGCCGTCCTCTTTAAGAACACGTACATCAAGACCGAGTGACTGGAATTCCTTAAGGAGAACCTTGAAGGATTCGGGTGTACCCGGATCAGGGATGTTCTCGCCCTTGATGATTGCTTCGTAGGTCTTAACACGTCCTACAACATCATCAGACTTAACAGTAAGGATCTCCTGAAGTGTTGATGAAGCACCATATGCCTCAAGAGCCCAAACCTCCATCTCTCCGAATCTCTGTCCACCGAACTGAGCCTTACCACCAAGTGGCTGCTGAGTTACGAGTGAGTAAGGACCGGTTGAACGAGCATGAATCTTATCATCTACAAGGTGGTGCAGTTTAAGGTAATGCATGAAACCGATTGATACGGGTGCCGGTATAGCCTCACCTGTACGTCCGTCTCTGAGCTGAACCTTTCCTGACTTATCGATAGGAACACCCTTCCACTCTTCTCTGTGGTCGCGGTTCTCGTAGAGGAAGTTCATAACGCCTTCGTCAACATAGTCTTTATACTTAGCCTCAAACTCTTCCCACTCTGTGTTGGCATAGTCATTGGCCATTTCAAGCTCTCTTGTGATATCCTTTTCCTTTGCACCATCGAAGATAGGAGTAGATACCTTGAAGCCGAGAACCTCGGATGCAAGTCCGAGATGCAGCTCAAGCACCTGTCCTATGTTCATACGTGAAGGAACGCCGAGAGGATTCAGCACGATATCAAGAGGACGTCCGTTAGGAAGGAACGGCATATCCTCGGCAGGAAGCACGCGGGATACAACACCCTTGTTACCGTGACGACCGGCCATCTTATCTCCTACTGAGATCTTTCTCTTCTGAGCGATATATACACGAACTGACTTTGTAACTCCCGGAGGAAGCTCATCGCCGTTCTCTCTTGTGAATATCTTGATATCCATTACAACACCGTAAGCACCGTGAGGAACTCTCAGTGATGTATCTCTTACTTCTCTTGCCTTCTCACCGAAGATTGCACGAAGAAGCTTCTCCTCTGCTGTAAGCTCTGTCTCTCCCTTAGGAGTAACCTTACCAACGAGGATATCTCCCGCACGTACCTCAGCACCTATACGGATGATACCATTTTCATCCAGATTCTTAAGTACGTCCTGGCTGAGTCCTGCAAGGTCTCTTGTGATCTCTTCAGGTCCGAGCTTAGTATCTCTTGCATCTGACTCATATTCTTCTATATGTACTGATGTATAAACATCGTCTTTAACAAGTCTCTCTGACAGAAGTACGGCATCCTCGTAGTTGTAACCTTCCCATGTCATGAATCCGATAAGCGGGTTCTTACCAAGGGCAAGCTCACCGTTAGCGGTTGATGCACCGTCTGCGATAACCTCTCCTGCCTTAACCTTGTCGCCCTTGAAGACGATAGGTCTCTGGTTCATGCAGTTACCCTGATTGCTTCTTGCAAACTTGATAACATGATATTCATCTAATGATCCGTCCTCGTCAGCTCTTACAACGATCTTCTCGCTGGATGAAAGCTCAACGACGCCGTCTCTCTTACAGATGATAGTTACACCTGAGTCAACAGCTGCCTTAGCTTCCATACCGGTACCAACTACAGGAGCATCCGTCTTAAGAAGAGGAACTGCCTGACGCTGCATGTTTGAACCCATGAGGGCACGGTTAGCATCGTCGTTCTGAAGGAACGGTACCATTGATGTAGCAACCGAGAATACCATACGAGGAGAAACGTCCATGAAGTCGATGGTCTTCTTAGGGAATACGGATGTCTCCTCACGACGACGACCTGCGACATTCTTATTAATGAAATGATTCTCTTCATCAAGCGGTTCAGAAGCCTGAGCTACGATGTAGTTATCTTCTTCATCTGCTGTCATGTAAACAACATCATCAGTAACAACAGGATTGTCCGGATCGGTCTTGTCTACTCTTCTGTAAGGCGCTTCAATAAAGCCGTACTGATTAATGCGGGCAAATGTAGCCAGCGAGTTAATAAGTCCGATGTTAGGACCTTCCGGTGTCTCTATAGGACACATACGTCCATAGTGTGTATAGTGAACGTCTCGAACCTCGAATCCGGCTCTCTCTCTTGAAAGTCCGCCGGGACCAAGAGCTGAAAGACGTCTCTTATGTGTAAGCTCTGAAAGAGGATTGTTCTGATCCATGAACTGTGACAGCTGTGATGAACCGAAGAATTCCTTAACAGCTGCAGTAACAGGCTTGATATTGATGAGTGACTGAGGTGTCAGTGTCTCAATATCCTGAGTCTGCATTCTCTCTCTTACAACTCTCTCAAGTCTTGAAAGACCGATACGGTACTGATTCTGGAGAAGCTCTCCTACTGACTTGATACGTCTGTTTCCGAGGTGGTCGATATCATCATCTGTACCAACCTCATACTCAAGATGCATGTTGTAATTGATGGATGCAAGAATATCTTCCTTAGTAATATGCTTTGGAATAAGATAAGGAACACTTGTCTTGATAGCCTCCTTAAGTTCTTCCTCGTCATCATACTGAGCAAGCAGCTCGGAAAGTGCCGGATAATAAACCAGCTCTGTGATTCCGAGTTCCTCGGCAGTAACTCCGGGAAGTCTGTCGGCGATCCAAGGCTCAATGTTAACCATCATATTAGAAAGAACCTTGACATTTGCAGTCTCAGTCTGAACGATCACGTAAGGAACAGCTGCATCCTGAATGGCAACTGCGGCATCCTTGGTGATGATCTCGCCCTGCGCGAAAAGAACCTCACCTGTAAGAGGATCGATAACATCCTCTGCAAGAATGAAGTTTACGATACGATTCTCAAGTGCGAGCTTCTTGTTGAACTTGAAACGTCCGACACGTGCCAGGTCATATCTTCTCTGATCGAAGAACATGGCATTGATCAGACTCTCAGCGCTCTCTACTGCAAGAGGTTCACCCGGTCTCAGCTTCTTGTAGAGCTCGAGGATACCCTCTTCGTAGTTCTTGGAAGGATCCTTCTCGAAGGAAGCCCTGATCTTCGGCTCATCACCAAAGAGATTCAGGATCTCCTCATCAGTACCTACACCCATAGAACGGATAAGTACTGTTACGGGAACCTTTCTGTTTCTATCAACTTTTACATAAAATACGTCATTTGCATCTGTCTCATACTCCAGCCATGCACCACGGTTAGGGATAACCTGACATGAATAGAGGGTCTTACCGGTCTTATCACGACCTATTGTATAGTAGATTCCGGGTGAACGTACTAACTGGCTTACGATAACTCTCTCGGCACCATTGATAACGAAAGTACCGGTTTCGGTCATAAGCGGCATATCACCCATAAATACCTCGTGCTGGTTGATCTCGCCTGTTTCATTATTAATAAGACGTACATTAACCTTCAGAGGGGCTGAGTAAGTAGCATCACGCTCCTTACATTCTTCAATAGAATACTTCTTATCCTCTTCAAAGAGCCTGTAATCCACAAATTCGAGACTGAGCTTACCAGTGAAGTCAGAGATAGGACTGATGTCTTTGAAAGCTTCATCAAGACCTTCCTTGAGGAACCACTTATAGGAGTCAACCTGCACTCCGATAAGGTTCGGCATCTCAAGAACCTCCTGCTTGGTTGCGTAGCTCATACGTGTGTTTTTACCGGATTTGATAGGACGCATTCTGAACTTTTCCATATGACGTATTACACCTCTCGCATTTATTTCATTTTCCTGCTAAAAACGGATTTGAGCGCATAAAGAACCCTCCTATGCACTAATAATGCATAGTAATCCACTTTAGCCTATAATGACAATTTAATAGTCTAACATTTTTCAAAATAAAAATCAAGGAGAAAATAATATTTCTCCCTGACTTATTTTTTACCTTAAAATGAACCCCTTAATATATCTTTGTAAACTCCTTCAGCTTATCATGTACAGCCTTATATGCAGATGCGTTCCAATGTATTCCATCGCCGCCCGAATAACTTGAGCTTATGCTTCCCGTCGAATCATTCAGAACCTCACCTGTATTAAAATACCGGGTGTAGTTATGATCCGATGCCATGTTCTTAAGCATCTGATTATATCTGTTCACCGTAGAGTTTGGAACTCTGGAGCTTCTGGTATTTCCGATACCCATGACCACTATCTCGCAGTCAGGGTTATTCTTATGGATATTTTTAACCACTTCCTCATACTCTGCCACGACACCTCTCAGATAATCGGACTTCTGATCTCCTACACAGTTATTGGTCCCGCACATGATATAAACCCTGTCCGGCTTATAGTTGTTGATATCCGATAAAAATGTCGTCTTGATCTGCTGGACAAAAAGGCTCACCTTTGCAAAGCTCTTCTCTTTGGGATCCAGGACATCGTATAAGGCAAAACCCGACATTACGGAATCGCCTACATAAGCAATCCTGTCCGGCTTCTTCCTTGACTTCTTGAAGAGAGCCTTGCTCTTCTTTCCGGTACTGAATGCTGTCGTATCGGTTTCCTTCTTAACAGCCTGTATCTTATAGTAGCAGACCTTATAGGCCTTAGCCTTCTTATCAGTAAAGGATGTCTTCTTGGTCTTGTCGATCATCTTATACTTCTTACCTTTATACTTTCTGTATATACGGTAATAGTCAGCACCCTCAACTTTAGTCCACTTAAGCTTCATCTTTCCGCTTTCGTAAGCCTTTAAGCTTTTGATCTTAGGCTTCCCGAGCTTAACCTTCGGCTTGGGAGTCGGCGTAGGCGTTGACGTAGGTGTCGGTGTTGGTGTCGGTTCGACTGTCGGCTCAGAAGTCGGTTCGACAGTTGGTTCAGGAGTCGCTTCGACAGTCACCTCACTCGCATCCTGAGGTGCGGCCTCCTCTGCCTTTATATTATATGAAGTTATATTCATTAAAGATATCAGCACCAAGACTGCCAGTGACAGTCTCAGTGCCGAGTTTTTTCTGATCTTTTTCATTTATTTACCATGTACTATCTTTCCCGAGGATATCTCGAGTGTATTGATCTTTACGTGACCATAATCAGATGACTTATAGGTTCCGCCGAAATTAGCTTCGTCTCCGCCTTTGCCGCTTGTTCTTGCAAAAAGAGGATCATAGATCTTGCCGTTTATCTCGGCCCAGCTGTGATTATCTCCCTTTAAGGATCTGTCATCATCAACTATATAAACCGTTTTATATCCGCACTCATGTGCAAGATATGCAAATGATGCCGCCATTGCAGTGCACTCACCTGCAGCAGTTGTATGAGCACTCGGATCAAGAATGTCGGATGCAAACAGAATATCCCATCCCTTCTTGCTGCGCTCATTCTTAAGGAAATGATATCCTATGTACGGAGTCTTCTTGCACCAGTCAAAGCATTTCTTAAGCTTAGCTTCCTTTTTATCCGAAGCATTTGTGAGGACCATCATCCTCTCTCTTGCCAGGATCATAAGATTCATCTTCTTCTTATTATAGCTGCTAGTCTTTGCAGCACCTGTCTTTGTAAGCTTGATGGCATCGACCTTTTTATTCTTAGCCATCTTACCGGTGCTTCTGTCAAAGTAATAATATTTCTTCTTTATCTTATACCAGCCCTTAAGCATCGCACCCTTTGGTACGATAGTCTCGCTAGAACCGGTGATCTTCGTAGTTATCTTCTTCGGAGCAAAGTAATAGGTATTTCCCTTTATCTCCACAAACCCTGTCTGAAGTTTTCCTTCTTCATCATAATAATACTTATAACCCTTCTTTGTTACCCAGCCTGTCTTTTTCTTTGCAGCCTGTGCTTCCCCGGGCACCATTACTGCCGCTATCATTACTGCCAGGATCAGAGCAACAATTCTTTTTAATACTGAAGATCTTTTCATGATTTGTATCTCCTTGAAATAAGTATCTTATCTTTCGGGTCATCCTATTCGATCGCATCCACGATCCATACTGTCTGTCCCTGCTCGGAATGTAAGTATGCCGTGAAATCAGAGAAGTAAGCTATTCCGCTCAGCTCACCCTCGAGTGAACAGGCACCGCCCTTCTCAAGTGAATTATATGAACCGACAGCTGCAACAAGAGCATCAAGTGTATTACCTATATAATTCATAGCTATTGATTTCTTTGAAGCCTCTGTTGTTTTTTCGGTTGTGCTTTCCGTCTTCTTCTCGGTAGTCTTTTCCTTCTTTTTCTTTTCTGTAGTCTTCTTCTCTTTCTTTTCTTTCTTTTCCCTTGCAGCTTCGGTAGTAGCTTCCGTCGTTGCCTCAGTTGTCTTTTCTGTTGTAGCTTCCGTTGTCTTCTCGGTAGTTTCTTCAGTTGTAGCCTCGGTCGTCTCCTCGGTTGTAGCTTCTGTTGTAGCTTCCGTCGTTGCTTCGGTCGTCTTCTCCGTTGTAGCTTCCGTTGTCTCCTCTGTAGTAGCTTCCGTAGCTTCCGTAGTAACCTCTGCCACTTCCTTACTCTCTGTTGTTGCTGCAGTATCACCACATGCTGAAATACAAAGTGCCAGTGCAGCCACTGTTAAAACTCCGTAAATTTTCTTTCTCATCATTTTCTCCTGGTATCAGTTTTCATAATCATATATTGTTCCGGATGTATAATATGTCCCGTCCTTTTCCGTGATGACCTCGAACGTGCATTCTCCCGGTTCGAGATTAGCGGGATCGATATACATTCCGTACATATAATCTTTATTTCCTTCCTTATTCGTGCTGGCATTGTAGCCTACAGGGAAGGCTTCGTAATCAGATATATATTTACTATCGGTGATCCTTACATATACATGTGAATCAACACCTGTATATTCGGGATCAAGATCACCGTATACTATGAGCTTTCCGCTCGGGTCCTGCTCGATATTAAGCGTCACCTTATCATTTTCATCAGGCGCACCCGACTCCTTTTTGGTACTTACCGGATCCTCGGGCACGCTGTCCCTGAGCGGTGCATCCATCACCGGAAGATACTCCCATAGATAGGTGATATGCCTCTGGGTCAGCTCACACATTACCACGTCACAATTATACTCCGAAATACGGTTAAAATCAAATGGCATGAGCTTCGTAAAGTAAGCATTTTCATACTCATCGGCCATAAAAGGAATGAGCGCATTTCCATATGAATCACGGAACATGAGAAGCGTTCCTTCCTTACCCTCACATGAGGTCTGGATATTAAAATCTTCCGTATCCTTTGTATCGGTCACATAGCTGAAATGATGTCCTTCGGAATAGATCACATTATCATCCAGAGTCTTACCCTTCGGATACAGCATTCCGTATACATCACCGCGGAATACCTTATCCACTTCATAGGAAATGTTATCGTAATCGGTATAATCTCTTCCCACAGCTTTCTGAATCTGCATCATTGCAAAGGCTGCTCCCTCATCATTCCAGTGAGTGTCCAGCTTATGATACATTACTCTTTCATCTTCCGAAAATGCCTTGTGGAGATCTACGTAACTGATGCCCTCCTTATCCATGGCCGCCTTAAGCTTTGTCCAGTTATTAACCGTACTTCCCTGCTTATAATTATCGGGCAGATGCTCGGGGTAGAGATATGCCTTTATCGGAGCTACCATGAAGAGGAAATCGACATCCTCATTTTCGGCATATTCCTGCATAAGGCTCAGGCTGTTTACACAGTTGCTGATACCTCTGTCGGAAAGCACATTACGGCCGAAGTATTCATCCATGGTCTCGGTATAATAGAGCCAGCCGTCCTTTCCGTATACGACGTCATCATTAAGAGAGGTATTAAGAAGCTTCGTCGTAAGGGTTGCATCTATCGTAGTCATTTCCTGACGGAAAGCAAAATGATCATTAAAGTAATCATTCAGATTCTCAAAGTACTTGAGATTAAGCTTTCCTTCATAGGTCGTAAGCTTCGGAAATGGTGCCGCAGTACGTTTCTCTACACTCATATCCGTCCTGTAGAATATCATACATACAAACGGAGCGAGGATCATGAGCAAAAATACAGCTATGAATATTCTGTTTTTAAGTTTCTTTTTTTCCATAGCCTTAAAATCTGAAATAAATGAACGGGTTATAGGATGCCGAAGATAATCTTAATATGCAGAGCGCAAGCGCAAGGATTGCGAATACTGCATAAAATCCCGGCTTATTTATCTTCTTACATATCTTATCCTTAACGGGATATGCAAAGATCATCGCCAATATAAGCGTGATGATATTATAGACATTCATCTGCTCCAGGAAGATGCTTATGGAAGGCGCATCCAGGAAGAATCCGGTGAACATCTGCTTTACAAACTTAAGTCCATAGCCGATAGTATCTGCCCTGAAGAATACAAAGGCGATTACAGCGATAAGGACGGTATATATGTTACCAAAGATCTTTTTCTTACCCTTAAGCTTATTGATGGGAAGAATGGTGTCTTCGAGCACATTTGCAATCCCATGTATCATGCCCCAGAGGATAAAGGTCCAGTTGGCTCCGTGCCAGATACCGGTGAGAAGGAAAACGATAAGCTTATTGATCTCGGTACGGGCCCTGCCTTTTCTGTTTCCTCCCAGCGGAACATAAACATATTCCTTAAACCAGCTGGAAAGGGATACATGCCATCTGTCCCAGAAGTCGGTAATGCTGACAGCCGAATAAGGATGCAGGAAATTCTCTTTAAAGGTAAAACCAAACATGTGGCCCAGTCCGAGAGCCATGTCGGAATAAGCACTGAAGTCAAAAAATATCTGAAGCGCATAGCTGATGGCACCAAGCCATGCAACCAGCACACTGTATTCACTGATATTAAGGGCAAATATCTGATCAGCTATGCTTCCCATGATATTTGCGATAAACATTTTCTTAAAAAGTCCCTTGCAGAATCTTTCGATTCCGCCGACTATCTCATCAGTCGTATGCTCACGGTTATAGATCTGATATTCCACGTCACTGTATTTTACGATGGGACCGGCAACGAGCTGCGGGAACATTGAGATATAAAGGAGTACTGCAGGATAACTCTTCTGCTCCTGCTTAGGATTCCTGTAGACATCTATAACATATGATAATGCCTGAAATGTAAAGAAGGATATACCTATCGGAAGGGCGATACCCGGAAGGGGGATTGAAAGCTTAAAGCCCTTATTGATGCTGTCGAGAACAAAATCGGTATATTTGAACACACCCAGGGTTCCGATATTGATAATCACAGCAAGAGTAAGAAGCAGCTTTCTGTAGGGAGTCTTCACCTTTTCGATGCCAACGTATTTTTTTACTTCTTCCTTTTCTATATCGATATCCAACTTTTTTATGCTCGACATTCCGAGAAGTCTTCCGAATGTATAATTAACGATACTTGATGCCAGCATAAGGAACACATAAACCGG
Organism: Eubacterium sp.; assembly: GCA_017619835.1. GTDB lineage: Bacteria > Bacillota > Clostridia > Lachnospirales > Lachnospiraceae > Eubacterium_Q. The sequence goes on along the minus strand of JAFZRN010000001.1, from coordinate 20,182 downwards.
TTCCCCGAAGGCATAGAAAAAGAGGCTTCCGATTATGAGTATCACATTCTTCGCCCTTAAAGGTATAGGAAGAAGACATAGTCCGAAAACTATGGGCAGAAATGCAAATAAGAATATTGCAGAACTGAATACCATAAACGCCTACCTCTGACTCTGTAAATAGAAATATAAAATGCCACTCGAGATGACTCTCAAGTGGCATTAAAGCTTTGAGTTAATTACTTAAGTGTTACCTTAGCGCCAACTTCCTCGAGCTTAGCCTTGATTGACTCAGCCTCACCCTTTGAAGCTGCTTCCTTAAGTACCTTCGGAGCGCTCTCAACTGCTTCCTTAGCTTCCTTAAGTCCAAGACCTGTTACCTCACGAACAACCTTGATAACCTTGATCTTCTCAGCGCCTACTTCTGTAAGCTCTACATCAAACTCATCCTTCTCAGCTGCTGCGCCTGCGTCTCCGCCTGCTGCTGCTGCAACTACTACTCCAGCTGCTGCTGAAACACCATATTTCTCTTCTACTGCCTTTACAAGTTCATTGAGCTCAAGTACTGAAAGCTCGTCTATAGCAGCTACGATCTCTTCTACTTTCATTTTAAAATCCTCCATAATATAATTTGATTTTCTGATTTGTTTTTCGGGCTTTAATACTTAAGCCTCTGCAGATTTCTGTTCAGCAACCTGATTGATAACACGAGCAAAGTTCGTGATAGGTGACTGAATACTTCCAAGGAACTTGGAAAGGAGCTCTTCCTTTGAAGGGATTGTTGCGATAACCTTGATACCTTCTGCATCATAGTATGTTCCATCAACAATACCGCTCTTAAGCTCAAGCTTGTTTGCAGTCTTTGCAAACTTTGCGATTACTCTTGCGGGAGCTGTTGCATCTTCCTTTGAGATAGCAACTGCTGTAGGACCTTCAAGATCCTTAGCAAGGTCAGCAAACTCTGTTCCTTCGATTGCAAGATTAACCATTGTGTTCTTGTAAACCTTGTAGATTACACCAGCTTCTCTGATGGCTCTACGAAGATTTGTATCCTGCTCAACTGTAAGACCAAGATAATCAACAAGTACAACTGATTTAGCACCATCAAGATTTTCCTTGATTTCCTGGATAATGGGTGTCTTCTCTTCAACCTTAGCCAATTTATCTGTACCTCCTTATAGATTAACGGCTGCACATATAATGCTTCCTGAAGAAATCCTCAAGAATTAAAAAACCTCTGTCCACTTCAGTAGACAGAGGTTATAGTTCGTAATCAATTAGTCGTGCATATGCACTGCTGAATATCAGCTCTACGAATCTTCCTCGGCAGGTAACCGGTTGGTGTTACGTCTTTCGACACCTGCTGTCTACGGCAGCTCATCGAGCGATAGATTACCATAGAACTACTGCGGGTGTCAAGGATTTTTTTAGTTTATCAGTACGTACGCTTAAAGTTCTTTACATCCTCACGGAACTCTTCCAGCGCATTTTCATAAAAGGAAGCATCCTTAAGAGTACCCGCAGCCTTTTTCTCATCAATAAGCTTAGCAAGCTTCTCGATACCCTCAATAGCATTATCCTTATAGTTGTTACTCAGATCGACCTTGATCTGATAAACTATGGCTTCCAGCTGTTTATCTCTTTTACTGAATAAACCGAACATATATCATTCCTCTTCGGCATCAAGCCCTTCAACCATCTCACTATCATCTGCTTCCTTCATGGCAAGCATCTTCTCGTAGCGTTTTTCTTTATGCTCCTCTATCTTATTATCTATCTTATTCTTTAATAATGCAAATGGTTTCTTTAATATATTACGTTTCATGTAAAGCCATATAAGAAGCGCGATAAAGCTTAGGAACGGAAGGACAAGAAGAGCTATACACACCTTCAGTCTCTTATACTGTGAAACCTGCTCGGTACGGGCCACATTTTCCCAATAAGGATAAACGATATCACTGGTCTTCATATCCACATACTCACGGGACTTGTTATTCTTGATCAGTGATACGGCATTATAACGTCCTGTGTTCTCGACTATCTCTCTTCCTTCGAAAATAAGCTGGGACTTTTTCTTGGCTTTTTCTTCATCGGACTCAAACTGAATGCCTGCTGCTTCCGCAACTGTATTTAAAGCATAATTCTGTACCCTGTTTGGAAGAACAGCTTCGTAACAGTTTATGGCAACGTTTTTTTCTTCTTCACTTTGAAAACTATCGTTTCTCTTTGACTTAAGAAAAGCTTCTATCGGGATGTAGACCGAATTCTTATTTCCATAGGCCTGGCGTGTCGGGTCATCATCCTCAACCTTTACTACACCGGTTACCGTATAGATATCATCACCTATCCAGAGCTTCATGCCCGCAAGATTACTTCCGCCAAAAAGATTCCATGCAACATATTCATCCAGAAGTATCTGATTGGAATCGGGCGAAGTAAGGTCGGGATAGCTTCCGGCTTTAAGCTTCAATGGATGGATAAGAAAGTAATCGCCGCCTACAGCATATACATTTACATTAAGGCTGGACTGATCCTTTCTGAGAGATGCCTCGGTCTGACCACTGTAAGCATCTATCCAGGCACGTGAGGAGCTGTCCTCTGTTATGAAATTGTCATCATACAGCTTCTTATTGATCTGACTCCTCATGCTCTCGATATCTGTCTTGTAAAATGTATTCTTGCTATCGGTAAATATCGAGATCTGGCTGTACTTCGTATCACCTGTCTGCCACCTCTCGGCTGCAAGCTGGGAATATATAAGCTTTGAGTCGGAGATTCTTAATCCGTTCAGGATTGCTGCAGCGATCAGTAATATTATGTCAACCAGCATGATGAGGATGACTATCTTTGAAGTTGTAGATAATTGTTTGAATTTAGTCATGAGACTCCTCATCCTTCCATAATGGAAGGCCTTATCCAATCATTAGTTTTCGGTAAGACGTACCTGCTGTCCGTTATCAAGCGGCTTTGATGCATTTGTAACCACGTTATCGTATTCTGTAACTTCACCGGATATAGCCGTATTGGTCGTATCCTGTGCAAGCTTCTCCACAGATGCTTTTCTTACAACATATCTGTTGCCAAGCGGTGTTGCTTTAACCTTGATAACAAGAACATAATATCCGTCGGCATCCTCCTTAAGTGCACTGTTGGGGATAACGGTATCATACTTTCCGCTCTTCTCTCCAACAGCAAACTGCAGAGTCTGTCCTACATCAACATAACCTTCGACCTTAAACTTAACTATGCTCTGCTGATTCGGATTCTCCGGATCCGGCTTGATACTCTTTATCTCGGCCGTCGTATCATCAAACCAGAGATTCTCGATAGTAGCTGCATTACCGACCTTAAGAACCTTTGCTTCATTCTTGGTCACACTGCAGGTTACTTCATAACCGCTTCCCTCAAGCTGGATAGCACCTATCGGAACATCACTTGTAACAGTATCCCCTGCCTTGGCAGTGATACCGGATATAAGTCCGTCCTCGGGTGCTTTAAGATCCTGGAAGTCATCCTTCTCCTTAAGCTTTTCTATCTTCTTTCTCTGCTCTTCTATCTCTTTAAGTGCTTTCTGATCATCAAGTGCATCTGACTGGGATTCAATATTGTCGGATTTTTTCTTATTTGCAAGTGCAAGCTCCATGCTTTCCACATTAGCCTTCTTCTCAGCAAGGATTGCCTCTGCTTCGTCAACCGATGTGGCCGAAGCCAGATCATCATACTTTGCTTTCTTCTTATTATATTTTGCTTCAAGACCCGTAAGCTTTTCTCTCGCCTCGGAAAGCTGGGATATAAGTTCATCCATATCCTCTTCACCGTCATAGTTTTCTATGCTGGTATATGAATCTACCTTTGTCTGAAGTCCGGACACAACTTTGTTCTGCTTATTATATGCCTTCTCGGCTTCTTCCATAGCCTTCTTGGCATCCTTAAGAGACTTCTTGCTTTCCTTAGCTTTCTTAACACCTTCTTCTGCCTGGGTAACCTCGGCTTTGGCAGCCTTTATCTGGGCTTCGTCCTCGGAGTAATCATTTCCGGCCTTCATCTGGGACTTCTGATAATTGAATTCCATCTCTTCAAGAGCATCCTCAGCTTCCTTAAGCTCGGAATTCTCGGAATCCTCAAATGTCATGATAACGTCACCCTTCTTAACTGTGTCACCGCTTTCCACAAGGACCTCTTTAACGGTACGTGTACCCGATACGGTCAGCTCCTGGTCGGCACTTATCTCAACATCTCCCTGGCAGCGTACCTTCTGGGATACCGAACCGTTATATACCATTACTGTCTCAACCTCCGGCAGCGAACGGTTCATGATAGTGTTAGAGAAAAATGTAAGCACGATAAGAACTATGAAGAAGATTATCGCGAATCTCTTCACTATCTTTTTCCTTACGCTCTTTTCCTCAGTACTTTGTATGATCATATTATTTTCATCCATAGCAGTCACCTTTCTAACCCTTTACGCTTCCGGAATAAGCGATTCCGTCAACAAGATATTCTTCGCCATAAAGGAATATGAGTATCGGAGGTACCATGTAGATGGTAGCCACCGCAAATGCAAGTCCTATCTCTCCGCTGTTGATCTGTGATAAGAATACGGAAAGAGGATGATAGGAATTGTTGCTCAGCATGATGAGCGGCTGTTCAACCATGTTCCAGTAATCTATAAATACAAGTATTGCAACTGACGCTATCGGTCCCTTACAAAGAGGGATCGCGATATGCCAGAATATATTCCATTCACTTGCTCCGTCAAGTTTGGCGGATTCAATAACAGATATCGGGATCCTTCGCATATACTTTGTCAGAAGATAGACACTGAAAGGTGCAAAGATACCCGGGAGTATGATACTCCATCTCGTATCAAGGATTCCTAGCCAGCTGGCTACCAGATAGTTGGGAACCAGCGTTACCTGATACGGCATCAGCATAAGGATCAGGTAAAGGAAGAAAATGATTCCTCTGATCTTACCTCTGAACCTTGCAAAGCAATATGCAGCTCCGAGCGCCGTTACAATCTGAAAGATCATGATCGGCACTGTAAGCAGAACCGAATTCCAGAACTTCATAAGATAATCGGGGCTCTTAAGCATTACTGTCTCGTACTGGGTTCCGACAACCTTATCCGGGATCAGCTTCAGATTCACCCTCTCCGAACGGTAGCTTCTGATGCTGCCATCTTCGGTATTGGTATAATCATTGAAGATAAGTCCGTAATTCGAATTGATCTCCTGCTCAGACATGAAGGAGTTGGCAAATGTCAGCACCGTAGGAAGCAGGAAGGATATCGCAAATATTGCAGCGATAAACGTCAGAAGAATCTTTCGGGGAAGCGACCTCTTCTTGTGGTAACGCTTTTTACGAAGTTTTTCTTTTGCCTGTTCCTCAGGCTGTTCTTCTGTCTGTTCATCCGTGGCTTCTTCAGGAGATTCGTTTTCGGATAACTCAGCTTTTTCTGCTTCAGCTTCTCTCATTTCATCTTCTTCGAGAAAGAGCTCGGGGGAATCGTAGTTCAGTATTGAATTGTCCTTATTCTTTTTAGACTTAAAAAACATTTCTATCCTTCTACATCCTTACCAAATCTGTCTTCTACAATGAATAGGATTCCGATTATTATCACCATCACGATACACATGATTATCGCTGCTGCGGAGAGCTTCTGATAATCAAGCGACCTGAAGGTATTATTCATAAAATGCTGCAGCATATACAGCGAATCATAGGGATAATCTCCTGTCAGAAGGTATACCTCACGGAATACCTTGAAGGAATTGATAAGAGACATGATGCCCACAAAGAAAATTGTGGGAGTTATATATCTCAGTTTAATAAACCAGAACTGTTTAAAACGTGATGCCCCGTCAAGGAGTGATACCTCAAGTACATCTCTCGGGATCGCAGCAAGGGCCGCCATGAAAAGGATCATGTTATAACCGAGATTCTTCCAGAGGAAAAGGATAACGACTACAATCTGGCTGTAGTCTGATTTAAACCAGTCTATCGGGCTGCCGCCATAAAGAGTGATCGCATCATTTATAACTCCGTGATAGTCAAAGATAACCTGCCATATAAGAACTACCGATGCAACAGGAACCATAAGAGGACTGAGGAAAAAGGTCCTGAACTGACTCTTAAACGGAATCTCTTCTTCAAGTATCAGTGCCATAACGAGTGAAAGAATGATCGCAAGCGGAACGGAAAGAAGAGAAAAAGTAGCCGTATTTTTTGCTGCCTGCTGAAATGCCGAATTAGTGATGACATTTTTATAATTGTATAAACCTACGCTCTCATGGTTTATGAGATTATCGATCCCGGCATAGTAAATGACAACAAAAAAAGGAATCACAAAGAAAACCATTACACCTATAAAGCTTGGACCGAGGAAGAAGCCCGCGCTGAGCTTCTCCCTCATTGTCTCATGTTTTTTCTTGTAACGTATCTCGTGTCCTTTTTCATCCAGGAGGACTGTTTTTTCTCTTTTTCCAGGTTTCATTTATTTGTTCTCGTTTACGTACGTATTAGCTCTGTTCTGAATTATCGAAGCCACTTCGTCAACACTCTTATCTCCCTTAAAGTAAGCTTCTGCTTCTTCCGCGATTATATCTACTACATTATCATTATATTCCATCTGTCCGCTGACTGAGTCAACCAGATCTCTGAATATCTGAAGTTCTTCATCAGTGAGTGGTTTGGATTCGATCTCGAAATCCTCCCAGCCATAGCTTCCTTCATGAGGATATATCGTGTTGCCGTACTTATCTGTTGTCTCCTTTGTTACTTTCTGGTTCTCGAGATAAACCTCGAATGCATCCTTTCTTGTCGGAACTTCCCATGAATTACTTAAAAGCTTACCCTGATATTCCTCTGTCATAAGGTCTCTTAAGAATGCCCAGCACTCGTCCTGATGCTCTGATTTGCTTGATATTGCAAGCTGTGTTGAAAATGTTACATATGAGCCTGATCCGTTCTTAGTCGGATATCCCTTGAAGCAAAGGTCCTTCTGGTATATCTCGTTATACATCTGAACCTGTTCGGGAACCATGGTACCTTCTACAAAGATAAGCTTTCCGTTTCTTATTCTTGTAGGCTCGGAATCGGTTTCCTCATCGTAATTCATTTCCTCATTGGTACCTCTGTTACAGATCTCAAGTACATTCTTGAATTCCGGTGAGTCAAAGTATACCTCACCCTTCTGCCAGTCTATGAATTCTCCTGAGCAGTAGTACATGAATTCTCTCAGCATGTCCATCTTGTTGTTGGACCAGAAGAGCATTGCATCCTTATCCTTGGAATCAACATACTTCTTAAACTCATCAAATGTCCATCCCGGTGTATCTCCAACCTCGGACTTCTTTGCAAGAAGTGTTGTTACCGTAAATGAAGGAGATACCGTATATATCTTTCCATCCTTCTTCATAGCCTCGGCAACACTGGGGATGAAATCATCCATGCTGATATCACTATCCTTTTCTATAAGATCGGTAAGATCAAGGAACATACCCTTTGATATACACTGATCGATAGACATGTTACCGATGCTTCCATACATACTGTACATATCCGGAAGATTACCTGATGCGATCTCTGCACTCATCTTTGCTGCAGGATCTTCTTCTTCGCTGTAATCAACCAGGTTGATCCTGTACTTTGACTGTGACTTATTATAATCTACTACTCTCTGCTTCAGATCATAATCACTGTAAAGAGTCATGATCGTAAGGATTGTTCTGTCGGCGATCTCCGAAGGATCAACTCTGACATATTTTGCAATATAATTATCTTCATCACCGTAACCGATAGAGTATATCGTATTCTCATCTACTACAGTTACAGTACCTACATAGTTACTGTCCATATCGGATTTTGAGAAATCCATGATCTTGGTCTGTGACTTATCACTGAATTTATATCCATATACACCACTGTTTGTCTGATAGAAAAAGTCGTAATCTCCGTAGCCTTCGGATATGGAATTCAGATACTGAACCTCAACCGGATACTCTTCGGTAAACTTACCGGTCTTTACATCAAATATCTTTACCTTTGTATCTACCTTGTCATTCTCATAAGTTGACTGTCCTACGATGACATTTCCATCTTTGGAAAGACCTGATGATTCGATATATTCATCGAGCTTTGCTGATGCTGTTTCCTTAAGGTTTTTGTCGAATATCTTGATCTCTTTATCATAGATTGCTATAAAGCTTCCGTCTTCATTCATATAGAAGTTTGAAAGCCATGAATCTCCGGATACATCTGTGATCGCTGATATATCCTTTTCATCTGTCAGTTCACCGTTTTCAAGTCTGTAGAGCTTCGATACATTTCTGTCATCGCTGGTCCACTTTGTCATGTTTACTAAGAAATTACCGTCCTTATCAACAAAGAATCTGTCCATATAGAAGTTATCTTCTGTCTTTAACTCGGCAATCTGTTCTGCATCCCCGCCTTCTACCGGCATTGAATAGAATCTTATGATATCGTATCCACTGGGGTTATAATTATATGCATCACTTTCTGTTGCAGAACCTATTATTTCACCCACTTCAGCATCTGTCCCTGAAGATTCTTCAATCCATTCATCCGAGTAGAAATAGATCTTGTCGCCTCTTATCTCGAGGTTGGATATCCATCCCTTTGTTTCTCCTATGGAAAAATCCGGATCCTCACGGAATACATCATCGGTTGAGGTATCCTTTGCATCGGATATCTTGCTGTCTCCGCCTAATCCGCCTTTTCCCTTTCCTTTATTAGAACCATTATTCTTTCCACAGCCTGCCATGGAAAGGATAAGTCCAATAGCAAGTGTGACACATAATGCTTTCTTAAAACTTTTCATCTTTGATCTCCTTCTATCTTACATACGTAAAAGTACCCTATGTGTAGATTTTAAAAATTCTACACGTAGAGTACTCCCTGTTATCATCAAAAATTCATCTATGACGCACCAATTCGGCGACATTTTAGCTTATTTATGGAATAGTTTCTTAGTCTGATATCTCGGTTCGCATGTAAGATTAACACCGAGCTTCTTAAATACGCCCACATCAACCTGTGAAAGGATGACGGATGAATGCACTTCAAGACCTGCAAGATTCGGAAGCTGTGCATATGCAGCCTTTGCTTCAGGATTGCTGATCGCCTCTATCGAAAGTGCGATAAGTATCTCATCAAGGTGAAGCAGCGGGTTGTGATTTCCGAGGTAAGTAACCTTTAGATCCATGATAGGTTCGATCACCTGAGGGGAAATGAGTTTCGCATCGTCATCAATCCCGGCCAGTACTTTAAGTGCATTAAGTATAAGTGCCGAGGATGCTCCGAGAAGGCTGGAGGTCTTTCCGGTTATTATCGTGCCGTCAGCCATTTCCATTGCTGCCGCAGGCTTTCCTGTTTCTTCTGCACGGATGTTCGCTGCCGCAACCACGGGTCTGTCGGCGATAGATATTCCTGCCTTCTTCATGAGAAGGTCTATCTTCTGTATCGGGCTGTCACCGGCATCTCCTTTACGCTTATCGCAGAGAGCCTGATAGTAACGTCTTATTATCTCCTGATTGGAGGCATTTCTCGTAACCTCATCATCAACGATGCAGAAGCCTGCCATGTTAACACCCATATCGGTGGGTGACTTATATGGACTCTCGCCCTGGATCTTCTCGAACATTGTCTTAAGAACCGGGAATACCTCAACATCTCTGTTGTAGTTGACCACGGTCTCATTATATGCCTCGAGGTGGAACGGGTCGATCATGTTAACATCATTCAGGTCAGCTGTAGCTGCCTCGTATGCAAGGTTAACCGGATGATTAAGCGGGATATTCCAGATAGGGAATGTCTCAAACTTCGCATAGCCTGCCTTCACGCCTCTCTTCTGCTCATGATAAAGCTGTGAAAGACATGTAGCCATCTTACCGCTTCCGGGTCCGGGTGCTGTTACAACAACCAGAGGTCTGGTGGTAACAATGTAGTCATTTCTTCCGTAACCCTCATCGCTTACGATCTTGGGAATGTCCGAAGGATATCCCTCTATCGGATAGTGTCTGTAAACCATGAGTCCGAGTGCCTTAAGCTTCTTCTCATAAGCCACTGCCGCAGGCTGCTCCTTGAACTGTGTAAGTACTACGGAGCCTACGAAGAGGCCGTTATTGGTAAATGCATCTATTAGACGGAGAACATCCATATCGTAGGTGATACCGATATCTCCTCTTACCTTATTCTTCTCGATGTCTCCTGCCTTGATGGCGATAACTATCTCGGTCTGATCCTTCAGTTCCTTGAGCATTGTTATCTTGGAGTCCGGCTTAAAGCCCGGAAGTACACGGGATGCGTGATAATCGTCGAAAAGCTTGCCACCGAATTCAAGGTAAAGCTTGCCGCCGAACTGTCCGATCCTTTCCATGATATGCTTCGACTGCATTTCACGGTATTTGTCATTGTCAAATCCTATCTTGTTCATACCCACCTCACTTATATAGTTTATTATGCTTTAAGTTTCATATCTCCGTCTTTGACCCATCCTATCTTTCTGAACAGCTTATCGAAAGCAAATGAAAGCACAGCGGGAAGGACTAATGATATAAGTATAAGTCCGATCCAGTCAAAGGCTGTGATTCCTGCCTTGTTACCGGCCGCTACATCCTGAACCCAGCCTGTGTATACACCGATCTGTCCGACAAGACCGCAGGTTCCCATTCCGGATGAAATGGGTGCGCCATTCATCTCTAAATGGAAAAGACACGTTGCAAGGGGACCCGTTATCGCAGAAGCAAGTGTGGGAGCCAGCCATATACGAGGGTTCTTAACGATGTTACCCATCTGAAGCATGGAGGTTCCGATACCCTGTGAAACAAGGCCGCCCCATTTATTCTCTTTAAATGATGTTACCGCAAAGCCGATCATCTGTGCCGAGCAGCCTGCTACCGCAGCACCGCCTGCTAGACCTGTCAGCTGAAGAGCCGCACATATCGCTGCCGATGATATGGGAAGCGTAAGCGCGATTCCCACGACAACAGCAACAAGGATACCCATGATGAAGGGCTGCTGCTCTGTTGCAAACATTATGATGTCTCCGACCTTCATGGCAATCTTTCCCAGTGTCGGTGCGATAAGCCATGAAAGGAATACACCGATACCGATCGTTACAAGAGGAGTTACAAGAATATCAACCTTGGTCTCCTTTGAGATTGCCTTACCGAATTCGGATGCGATTATCGCGATGAAGAGTACTGCCAGAGGACCGCCTGCGCCGCCGAGGGCATTTGCGGAAAATCCTACTGTGATCATTGAAAACAGTACAAGAGGGGGACATTTAAGTGCATAAGCGATGGCAACTGCCATTGCGGGGCCGCTCATTGCGGATGCAAGTCCGCCGACTGTATATGTTGCTTCACCGATAGTCACAACCGGCTCCATAAGAAAACCGATATGAAACTGTGTTCCGATCGTATTGATGATCGTTCCTATAAGCAGGGAACAGAAAAGTCCTTGTGCCATAGCGCCGAGGGCATCGATTCCGTATCTCCTTAAAGATATCTCGATATCCTTACGCTTCAGGAAGGCTTTGAAGCCTTTCTCCTTTTTCGGGGTTTCTTTTGTTTCTTCAACCTTTACGGTCTCTTTTGTTTCCTCTTTAGTGTTGCTCATAATTCTCCTCATCATTCCTCAATAATAGTGTGTTCCGTCTTTATGATAGCACGGGGTATGCTATCCTTTGAATTCTTCCAGTCAGCCTCTTTGTTTCGATAATCATGCTTATCGATGAACCACGATACATCGGAGTTAACCCGATACATGTTATCGAAGTATACCTTGTTGAGGGCCTCACGGAATTCATCATACTGCTGCTGGTTCAGAAACTGTGAACCCTTGTCATAGAGTATTCCGTAATGGAAGGTACAGAAGCCTTTGGATTTTTTGAATTTTTCTTTAAACTCACTGTCCTTTTTCCACATGTGGAATATTGTATGTACATATCTGTCAAAAACGGGGTTGATCCTCTGACAGACAAAGCAGTTTGATTCAAGCTCCTCGATGTATTTTACAACGGGAGATTTTTCTGTCTTACGTGAGAAGAGTCCCTTCGATGAAGGAGCATCCTTCTCGGCAAGAGCCTTAAGCTCACGGTTTGTTTTATTCATATGGGTATTAAGCATAAGTGCAACACCCAGCTTATTCTTATCAGCATACATCATTCTTATATGCTTCGGACAAAAACCCAGCTTGTCAGTCATTTCCCTGTTGTCATCTTCCATGTAGCTTGGTCCCATCGTGAATTCGATTGCTGATCTTTCCAGGTCACGTGCCATTAAGCAGAGAGGACATTCGCAGTCTGCATCAAAGGCGTCATTTACCGGGATCGTATATAATTGTTCGGCCATTTTCTACCTCTTAATTGTTTTTCTTTGACTCAATCCTTCTTACCAGCTTCGTAATCTCAACAATAGGTATTATAATCAGTGCGATCACGATTGCAACAAGAAATTCTTTTAAATTGATATATGTGAAACTGAACAGGTTTCTGAGGAACGGCACATAAAGGATAAGCACGGTAAGTACCAAAGCCATTACAAGTGTGCCCCAGAGAGTCTTGTTCTGCTTCTTAAGTGAAAACAGTGAAGCGGTCCTTGAACGCATGTTGAAGCTGTGGAATACTTCCATCAGTGACAGGGTAAGGAAAGCCATCGTCATTCCTTCCGCAGAGGTTGCAACCATCCATGAGCCGGTCTCCATGTAGTGACCTACAACATAGGAAACAACCGTAAGGATTGCGATGGTGAAGCCCTGAATGATGATATCAGCTCCGAGTCCGCCGGAGAAGATTCCGTCAGTCTTCTTTCTCGGCGCCTGAGTCATGGTATCGGCCTCAGCCTCCTCCATTCCAAGTCCGATTGCAGGGAAACAGTCTGTTATGAGATTGATCCAGAGCAGGTGTGCCGGCTTAAGGATCGTAAAGTTCATTATGGTCGCAATGAAGATTGCGATAACCTCGGCAAGATTTGATGAAAGCAGGAACTGGATAGCTTTACGAATGTTATCGTATATCCTTCTTCCCTCTGCAACTGCCGAAACTATGGTCGCAAAATTATCATCGGTCAGGATCATGTCCGCTACATTCTTCGTAACATCGGTACCTGTGATACCCATGCCGACTCCGATGTCGGCTGACTTAATGGAAGGAGCATCATTTACACCGTCACCGGTCATCGCGGTAACCTTGTCCTGCTTCCTCCATGCATTTACGATACGTACCTTATGCTCGGGCTGAACTCTCGCATAGACACTGTAATCAGAAACATGGTCTTCGAAGTAATTCTCCGAAAGCTCTTCCAGCTCTGAACCTGTTATCGCTTCAAATGTCACGGCCTCGCCATTTTCATCTAAGCCATCAAGGATGCCAAGCTCTTTTGCTATTGCAACGGCGGTATCCTTGTGATCGCCTGTTATCATGACAGGGCGGATACCGGCCTTGCGGCATTCTCCTATCGCAACCTTTACCTCGGGTCTTATAGGATCGATCATTCCATCGAGACCTACGAATATAAGGTCATTCTCAAGACTCTCCGGAGCATAGTCCGAAGGAGCCTCATCGTATTTTCTATATCCAAGCGCCAGAACTCTTAAAGCTCTGTCAGCCATATTCTTATTTGAAGTCTTGATCCTGTTCATGACCTCTGCGGTAAGTTCATGAACCTCACCGTCAAGGAGATATCTTGAGCAGCATGCAAGTACGCAGTCGGGAGCACCCTTGGTGAACTGGATGAAGCCTCCTTCCGGATCCTTGTGAACGGTCGACATCATTTTCCTTAAAGAATCAAACGGAGCCTCGCCGACTCTGGCATATGTATCCTTTAAGGTTCCCTTAGACATGCCATTCTTTGCGGCATCGGTAACCAGAGCACACTCTGTTGCTTCGCCTACTGCCTTATCTGTCTCCCACTCGGCATCCGAGCAGAGTGCCATACCTATCATGAGGATGCGTCCGTCTTCGGAAAGGTTATCATCGGGAAGAAGCTTTCCCTCCTCATCCTTTTCGACCTCAACCTCCCCATCCGTGATGGTAACATGCTGAACGACGGTCATCTTATTCTGTGTGAGGGTTCCTGTCTTATCCGAGCAGATGATCTCGGTACAACCGAGTGTTTCTACTGCGGTAAGCCTTCTTATGATGGCATGCTTTTTGGACATATGTGTGACGCCGATCGATAGAAGCACTGTGACAACTGCCGCAAGTCCTTCGGGGATCGCAGCAACTGCAAGAGAGATTGCTATCATAAATGTATTGATAAAGAACTCTCCGTTTAAGCCCTGACCTGTCACGAGATTCCTGATTATATTGATCGCAAATATAACTCCGCAAATAACAAGAACCATAATGGAGAGGATCTTGGAAAGCTCGGTCAGCTTTATCTGAAGAGGAGTCTCCTCTTCTCCTGCCTGGGAAAGCTGATCTGCTATCTTACCCATTTCCGTATCCATTCCGGTTCCGGTCACTACCGCCTTACACCTTCCGTACTGAACCGAGGAACCCATATAGATCATGTTGGCTCTGTCGCCGAGGGGGATATCTGCGAGCCCGCCGAGTTCAAGAACATCTGCTGTCTTATCGGCCGGCACTGATTCTCCCGTAAGGGCTGCCTCTTCTACCTTAAGTGATGCGGCTTCTATTATTCTGGCGTCGGCAGGTACACTGTCACCGGCTTCAAGAGAGATGATATCTCCCGGTACAAGCTGGGATGAGTGGATCACACTTACGCTTCCGCCTCTTATTACTTTTGATGTTGCAGCTGCTATCTCCTGAAGAGCTGCTATCGCCGACTCGGCCTTCGATTCCTGATAAACACCTAGTGCGGCATTTACGATTACTACTGTGAGGATGATAAAGACATCGGCAAAGCCTTCATGCGAAAAGATTGCCGTTACAGCTGATATGATCGCTGCGATTATGAGAACGATGGTCATGGGTTCGCAGATTTCACGAAGGAACTTCTTTATAAGGCTTTCCTTCTCCTTCTCGACGAGCTTGTTCTCACCGAACTCTTCAAGTCTCTTCTTTGCTTCCTCGGGAGACAGTCCGTCCGGGACCGACTTCTTCTCCTCTAATACTTTATCAAATTCTTCCAGATAATATTTCATAATCATTCCTATCAGATAACATAGAACCAGTCTTTGTCATCTTTCTCTTTGGTTTCTTTAAAGCTTTCTCCGTCGAACTTTAGCTCCTGGTTTGCAACATGAACCTTGGTTCCGGGCGGAACAGATTTCGTTAGGAAGACATTTCCACCTATAACGGAGCCTTCACCGATTATCGTATCTCCTCCGAGGATAGATGCTCCCGAATAGATCGTAACATTATCTTCGATGGTCGGATGACGTTTCTTATCTATAAGTCCGCGGCCGCCTCTGGTTGAAAGAGCACCCAGAGTAACGCCCTGATATATCTTAACATTTTCACCGATAACGGTTGTCTCACCGACAACCACGCCGGTTCCGTGATCGATGAAGAAATACTTTCCTATCGTAGCTCCGGGGTTAATATCGATTCCCGTCTTGGAATGAGCGATCTCGGTCATGACACGAGGCAGTACCGGAACCTCAAGAAGATAAAGCACATGTGCATATCTCTGAACAGTGATAGCAAAAAGTCCGGGATAAGCGATGATTATCGCATCCTTACTTTCCGCAGCGGGATCTCCCACATAAAGCGCTTCGATATCCGTATCGAGATACTCCCTGATCTTAGGAATCTGCTTCATGAAGCTTACCGTATAATCCTCTGCTACGAGTCTTATCTCTTCCTCGCCCTTTCCGGCATATCTCTCATCAAAATGAAGTGCCAGAGCGATCTGCTTATTAAGATTATAGGCAACATCCTCTGTCAAAGCTGCAATCGTGGTGCTTAAGTTATATATCCTGTAAGTCCGGTCCACATAATAGCCCGCATAAACTATACGGTTAAGCTTATAGATTATATCCTTGACCGTATCCCTGTCAGGCTGGCCGAATATATCCTGCTTATCGATAGGACGTCCCTTCTTATAATCAGTTGTTATATCGGAAATGATTTCCGCAATATTATCGCATATAAGTTTTCCCATATCATTTACCCTCATATACATTTTTGATAATCAGCACATCTGATATATGATATCACATTTTCCTTCATATATAAAGGAAAAAAAGCCTTTCCCCGAAAGGAGAAAGGCCTAAGTTCATGCATTATTTTACATACTCTCTCAATGTATCTACAAGCTCAGGGATCGTAGCCTCGAAATCAACTCCGTACCATGGCTCTGCAGGATTCTTAAGAGTAACCTCGATCGTCTTAGCAGTGTAATCAGCTGCTATCTTGAACGCATCATTCAGGCTGATTCCTCTTGTGATCGCACCGACTGCAACGCTGGCGAAGATATCGCCTGTTCCGTGGTATGCTGCATCAACCTTATCATTCTGATAGATGATCTTCTCGCCTGTCTCGGTATCAAGACCATAGACACCTGTCTTACCTTCGGAAAGACCGATTCCGGTAAGAACAACCTTCTTGGCACCGAGCTTTGAAAGCTTATCGAGAAGGTCGAGTACATAAGCCTCATCATACTCCTCTTTATATTCTGTATCTGTCATGAAGCATGCTTCGGTAACATTCGGAACGATTATATCAGCCTTGCCGCAGAGACCCGCATTAAGCTTTGCATAGTTCTCATCAAATGCAGGATAAAGCTTTCCGTTATCAGCCATAACAGGGTCGATGAAGATGAGTGTGTCGTCACCGCCGAACTCATCGAATATCTTCTTTGCGATCTCAATCTCCTCAGCAGAACCAAGGTAACCTGTATAGATGGCATCGAACTTAACGCCCTCACTCTTCCAGTGATCAGTGATGGGAACGAGCTGGTCCGTAAGATCCTTAACCGTAAAATTCTTGAACATGGTATGTGTCGAAAGAACCGCAGTCGGAAGAATGACCGTTTCAACTCCCATAGCGGAAATGATAGGAAGCGCTACAGTTACCGAGCACTTTCCAAGGCATGAGATATCCTGAATCGTAAGAACTCTTTTCATGTTATGTAAACCTCCTTTGGCTTTCCCTTTATCGGAATAACCTATATATCTTGATTTTTTCTTTATGATAGGATACAGTATACTCAAATCTGACATTTTGAAAATAGCCAGTTTTAACAATTTTGATAAGGTCAGTTTATAAGGAGTATTGAAAATGCTTTCCTACACATTTACGGATACAAAAAAACCTTTATACGAACAGCTGTATGAATTCTTAAGGGATGACATACTAGAAGGAAAGATCAGTCCGGACGAGGCACTTCCTTCAAAAAGGAATTTTGCAAAGCAGCTGAGCGTTAGCGTAATAACCGTGGAGAATGCCTATAACCAGCTTCTCTCCGAAGGCTTCATATACTCTCTTCCAAGAAAGGGCTTTTATGCAAGTGAGATATTCGATGACAGAAAGGGGCTTGAAGTATTTAATTATCATGACACCGGAGCCGGAAAGACGTTAAAGAAGGAAGGCATTTCCAAAGAAGAAAGCTACTTTGCAGACTTTGCAAGTAATTCCACCGATCCGGAAAGCTTTCCTTTTTCGATATGGGCAAAGCTTACCCGAAGGATCCTATCTGAAGATCAGGACTTTCTTATGAAGAATTCTCCTTCTAACGGGCTTCCTGACCTGAGGCGGGCGATCGCAGATTATCTTCTTGCTTTCAGAGGAATGAAGGTTAACTTTGACAATATAATAATCGGTGCCGGTACCGAGACCATGTACAATATTCTGATCCAGCTGCTGGGGCATGAGCTGACCTATGCATGCGAGGATCCGGGCTATGATAAGATCCGGAAGATACTTATATCAAACGGAGTTAAAAATATCCGTATCCCTCTGGATGAAAATGGCGTCGATATATCTAAGCTTGAAAGGAATATGGTTGATATCATTCATGTAACTCCTTCCCACCACTTCCCTACCGGAATAACCATGCCGATCAAAAGGCGCTATGAGCTTCTTAACTGGGCAAACAGACTTACTGAAAAAACAAAGTTCATTATCGAAGATGATTATGACAGTGAGTTCAGACTGAGCGGTCTTCCGGTGCCTCCGATCTACAGTATCGATACCGGCGGGTCAGTTATATACATGAACACATTTACCAAGAGTCTTGCCTCCACGATAAGGATCAGCTATATGATCCTTCCGGACAGGCTTATGGAGCTATATAAAAGCCGACTTGATTTCTACGCCTGTACGGTTTCAACCTTCGAACAGCTGACGCTTGCCAGGTTCATCTCCGAAGGTTACTACGAAAAGCATATAAACAGAATGAGGACAGCTTACAGAAAAAAAAGAGACCTGCTGCTAAGGAGTATCGGCGAAAGCCCACTCTCCGAAGTATCTGAGGTCTGTGAAGAACAGTCGGGATTACATTTTATATTAAAGCTTAGGATCGGTATGGATACGAATACATTTGCAGACAAATGTAAAAGGCTTGGGGTTAATATATCACCGGTATCGGATATGTCCTTTATGATCAATTACTCCTCTGTTCCGAACGAACGGATACCGGAAGCGATAAAACGAATAAGCACGATCATATAAGAAAAGATGCAGAGCATTAACTGCCCTGCATCTTATTATTTTTTCCAGAAGTGCGTTAGATTATTATCTTGAACGTTTTCTTCTGATAACGAGTGCTATTATTCCGATAAGTGATATAAGCATCACGATTACGATCGGAAGTACTTTTGCACTGTCACCTGTATTGATCGCATTTGACCTTCTGGATCCGCTGGATCCGGTTTCTGTTGTAATCAATGCTGTATGTTCAGCCGTCTCTCCCGCAACTACTTCAACCGTTTCTGTCTTACCTGTAGTTACTGTATATCCGTCCGGTACCTTGGTTACTTCAATATCATAATCTCCTTCAGGAAGATTCTTGATCTTGATCTTACCATTCTTATCTGTGATATAAGTCTTCTTCTTACCATCAGGATTTGTAACCTCTACGGTTGCATTCGGAACAGGTTTCTTAGTCTTCTCATCAAGTACCGTGATTATAAGTGTTCCTGTATCCTCATCATCGTCATCATCCTCATCTTCATCTTCTTCCTCTGTATCTGCCTCAGTAGTCGGCTCTTCGGTAGGACTAGATGTAGGAGTTATCTCTGATGTAGGTGCTGCCGTAGGTGTAGGCGTCTCTGTAGGTGTTGCCGTCGGTGCAGGTGTCGGTGTTTCTGTTGGTGTCGGCGTAGGTGTTGGCTGCTCCGTAGGTGTCGGAGTAGGCTTAACCAGCAAATCATCGAACATTGTTATAACCTGACGACCTGATGAATCAGTGGAAAGTACAGAAGTATCTTCACTTGTTATAGTAACCTTTCCATCCTTAACATCAAACTTTATATCAGTTGCTATTTTGTATACTGTATCATCCGGAGTAAGGGTCTCCGTCATAACATAGCTTCCATCAGGAAGATTCTTAAACGTCGTAGGTTCTTTTCCTGATACCCACTCTATCGTAGTTGAATCATCCTGTGTATTAATCTTAGCTCCTTCACCAGGCTCAATATCCGAAATCTTAATGGTTATATCATCACCATCAGATGTCTTACCGGAAAGGGTAAGTGTTGCACCCTCTAATTCATCATCTCCACCATCCAGAATCTTCTTACTGAAATCAATGTTCTTGTCATCCGGATTTGCTGTCGGAGTAGGTGTCGGCGTTGCTGACGGTTCCTGTGTAGGTGTCGGCGTTGCTGATGGCTGCTCCGTAGGTGTCGGAGTCGCTGATGGCTGCTCCGTAGGTGTCGGAGTCGCTGTCGGCTGCTGTGTCGGCGTCGGTGTTGCCGTCGGTGCCTGTGTAGGTGTCGGTGTTGCCGTTGGTGCCTGCGTAGGTGTCGGTGTTGCCGTTGGTGCCTGCGTAGGTGTCGGTGTTGCCGTCGGTGCCTGCGTAGGTGTCGGTGTTGCCGTCGGTGTCGCACTTGGTGTTGCCGTCGGTGCCTGCGTAGGTGTCGGTGTTGCCGTCGGTGTTGCTGTAGGTGTTGCCGTCGGTGTCGCTGTTGGCGTTGCCGTTGGCGTTGGCACTGAAGCATCATAGCTGTTAGTAACGGTTACGCAATCAATATCGTTTTGATCCGTTAAACGTCTCGTATCACAGATATCAGCTTCACCGACCTGACTATAACGTGGATCACTAATAGG
>JAFZRN010000006.1 GCA_017619835.1 Eubacterium sp. | reverse complement strand
GAAATGTACAACTCTGTCGATATCATTTTCGGCAAAAATCTTATCAATAGCATCCTTGTCGCAGATATCGGCCTTTACGAATGTGTAATTAGGCTTATTCTCGATATCCTTAAGGTTCTCGAGATTACCTGCGTAAGTAAGCTTATCTACGTTGATGATACGGATATCATCGCCGTACTTATCAAACATGTAATGAATGTAGTTTGATCCTATGAATCCGGCACCGCCGGTAACAAGATATGTTCTCATACTTTAATCCTCTCAACATAAAGTAACAGTCATTTATCAGTGAGTTTCGTTAGTAATATAATACTCTTTTAGCATCCTATCAAACTCTTCCAATTCATTTCCTTCCAGTTTTCTTATGTTTCCATCCCGGGTAGTGTATTTCATATTTGAATCAGTAAAACAAAATTCACATATGTTATCTGCTTCTTCCGAGAACAAACTGGTTCCTATAAAGTAGTTTGGTGCAGATATATTTAACATATCTAATATTGTCGGAGCCAGATCTAATGAATTACGTCCTTTAACATTAATATGACCTGATCCAACCCCTTTATAAAATACAAACAAAGGTATTCTATCTATAGCTACATTATCTCTTTCATAATCAGGAAAAGCAGTATTAAATGAATCATCCTGATATGTAGCATGATCCGAAGTGAATATAACAATCGTATTATTTGCCAGATCACTTTTTGATAAATTATTTACAAATTCATGAAACTGACAGTCAAGATTGTAAAACTTGTTCAGTTCCGGATCAGTACCATCTCCGAATTTCTCATCCGGAGAATCAAAAGATGCATGTGTTCCAAATGAATACATGGAGATAAAAAACGGTTTATCTTTTTCATTATATTCAACTGCCGTATTAAATAACAACTCAAATGCATCTTTATCAGATATTGAACCAATTGCACCATTGTTATTTTCTGTGTTTTCACTGATTACAGTATCAAATTTAAGATTTTCTAAATACATTGAAAACTCATAATTACTCGGTTCTGTATTAATAAAAGCTGTATTATAACCTTCTTCAGATAATATGCTTTGAACAGAAACCAATGAATTTGTGTCCAAATCCGCTAACTGATATCCTGAATATAATTGTCCGATAATGCCTCTGTAGGTTGCGAACGTATGATTATAGTAATTTGTAAAACTAAGTGAATGATTCTGATAATAGTTTACTGTAGGCATTATCTCTCTTTCATCATCAACAATACTTTGCGATAATCCCTCAGCAAATATAAGTATTACATTCGGTTTCTCAGGCATCAGAGAGTTTCTGGATCTAAAATCAAATGAGTATTCATCTTTTACCTCTTCGCGATAAAACTGACTCTCTCCCGTTTCTGATTGTTCAATCTCTCTTTTTAATCCTATATATTCATATCGCTGGATCATTAATGATATATATCCATACAGTGGAGAATACGAATTGCCAAATAACATTACAAATAACAAATCTGCGGATAATATAATCGCAAAAACCGACATCGCCTTATTTTTAAGCAACGTCAGTCTTTCAAAAGGAAGAAACGAGAACAGTATAACCAGTAAAACAGCTGTTATGTATATAGTTGATTTTCCTGATATATCCTTTATTGATATAACATTTGTTATCATTACCATTGTAAGAAGTGTGTTTCCAAATATCAGAACAAGCATTTGAAAATTTACTAACAACAATAAAATGCTATTTACAATATAGCCCGCTTTATTCTTCAATATATAATTTGATAATACGAAAATAATAAGTACTTCTAATAACCCCTCAAAGAAATATAAACTTTCGTTATTCCTGATTGAAGCCAGAATAATCAATATAAAAGTAAATGCATATTTTAATATTGTGGTTAATACTTTTATCTTCTTACTCTTCTTATTATCCTTATCCATCTATACACCTATTTTTTCCATTAAATAATTATAGTATAACCTAATCCCCTCTTTAATAGAAACCAGCTCCTTATTATATATCTGCATCATCTTTTCATTATTCAGGATAATACAGTTTACATCTACGCTTCTTCCCGGTTTATAACAATACTTGGCGCCTCCGATGATCTCATCAACCATTTTTATAATGTCATTTTGAGAAACACCAACACCCGAACTGATATTGAATATTTCTTCCTCGCCATCATATATAGATAACTCATATAGCATTTTACATACATCTGCTATATAAATATAATCTCTGACTATATTTCCGTCTCCCCAGATTTCTATCTCACTATTCTCTATTGTCCGTTTAATAACGGCATCAACAAACCCAACCCCTTTGGTAAAATCCTGTCCCGGACCATATGGATTGGATATCCTGGCAACACGCATTTTAGAATCAGACTGTATATTAAAAATCCTTATAGTATTTTCGATACACAGTTTTATATTTCCGTAATGATTGATCGGCCTTGCCACAGCATTTTCAGAGATAGGCTGTATATCCTGCTTACCGTATACCGTTCCACCGGAAGAAAGGAAAATCATCACACTATTAGTATTAACCAATAATGAACATAATTTTACAGTCTGAATAAAGTCCCTGGAGTAACCCATCATATATTTTTCATTGGAATTACCGGGATTAACAGTCGATATAGCATGGAATATAACATCCATACCTTTTACAATTTCACGTAATGTATTATCATCAAAGAAATCTCCCTGGATATAATGGATTCTTTCATCTTTGACCTGAGGATATACCATATCAAAGCTATATACCTCATCACCCATTTCTGCCAAGTATGTAGAGAGATTTGATCCGATAAAACCATTACCACCTAAAATCAATACCTTGCGTTTTGCCATCTTCTTTAATTCCTTCTATAACAGCATTATATACTTTTTTAGCTTCTTTTTCCCAAGATGTAGACTGAGCAAATTTCAAACCTTTTTCTCTGATTGATTCAAGCTTTTCTCTATTATCCAAATAGTATGAAAGCGTATCTGCAATCTTTATAGGATCAAAATCTACCATGATAGAATTTTCGTCATTAACAAGCCAGCTACTATTATCTCCCTTTGTGCAGACAGCTACTGAGTTACTTGCCATAACTTCCAAAGGTAATAGTGAAAGATTTGTATTGGAAAGAACCAGACACATATCACATTGCGCATACAGATCAGATAACTGATCCAATGGAACACTTCCGGCATTTAAATGCTTGAATGGAATCTTATATCCTCCAACATCCCAGCCGGCGAATACCACTTCAACATCGGGAACTCTTTTTGAAACCTCCGTCAATGCTAAAAGGCCTAATTCAAATGCTCTTCTTGGCGTAACAGGACGGGCATAAAAGAATAATCTTTTTACATCATCTCGTTTTTCTTTAGGTGTATATAATTCTTTATCATAAGAAAAACCGAAGCTTTCAGTTTTCATATTATATTCTTCTCTAAGCTTATCTTTCAGCCAGTCTCCTGCAGTAATACCTCTTAAGCCGAATTTGTAGGTATTCTCTGCAAAGGTATATTCTGATCCGACAGCAAAGAAATATGGTTCATAATCCTGAACAAAGTAAAACTTCGATATTGCCTTCTCGAATTTTCTGACAAAATAAGCCGTCTGCCATGCTGTTGCTATTATAGCATGTGCCGGTTTCATATTATCTGTAGTGTGATAAACCTCGATTCTGTCGGTATCCAGGATATAGTACTGATTAATAAAATCGATCAGCTTTTTATCAGAATCCAATGCACCGCATCTGAACATATATACTCTGTTCTTTATGCCTAAATCCTGCAGCTTCTGAACAAATCTGAAAATATTCATATGTCCGCCTGAACCTATTCCCATTTCAGGAATAACCCAGTTAACATACACTTCCTTACTATTCAATAGTTCAGACTTTTCATCACCGGCAAATTCAATCGGAGTATCATCCATAATGAAGTCATAAAAAGACGGAACGTCCATTTGATTGTCCATTTCCTTTACAATAGCAACCGTCCCCTTTATTCCCTTTGTTCTGAATACGCCCCACGCACGCCTTATAAGATTAATAATGTGTCCCATAATTATCCTTTCACTTGTTTATATTGTTGTGAAACATGTTTATCCAGCCAGTTTTTTATCACATTGGGATACGCATGATACCTTCCTCCCCAATAACCGGCAATAAATCTGCTAAGATTTCTTCTGATAGAATACCATAGCCATTTAATTTTCTCTGATCTTTTCATTCCAACTAACTGACGTAAATATTTATAGTCGGAATTGATCATATAAAATGCTCCCGGCAATACAAGCCACCATTTTTTTACGATCATATATTTGTGAAGTCCATATAAACTTCTGAATTCATCAAAGTATCTTCCAAAATAAGACGATATGTCATAATTATGCGAATGGTAGACCGGAGCATATGGGCAGTATACTTTTTTATATCCCATTTCTATCATTTTTCTCATCCATATCTGATCTTCGGCAAAGTTGACATCATCATATGGATATTTTTCCCATATATCTCTCCTGATACATGAATTATTATCGGAAAAGTAGGCAAGCAAATGTCTATATCCTTCTTCTCTTTCATATCTATCCTTGTCATCCATGTAGTACACTGTATTATCAGAACCAAAGCCTTGAAAATGAACTTTCAAGTCTCTTTTATCAAATAGATTACAATCAGGGTATGGATAATGTATGCCAAATCCTCCTACAACATCCTCTTCAATCTTCATTGCATCTATCATATTCTCCAACCATGTATCATTTGCCGGACAAGCATCCTGTGTCAGGAAAACAATATATTCTCCGCTTCCTTTGGAAGCACCAAAATTTCTTGTTTTTCCATGTCCAAACTCTTCCGGAGGAATTTCATACAATGCAGCTGAATGGCTCTTTATTATTTCAATTGTATCATCTTTAGATCCTGAATCAACACAAATAACCTCATAAGAGTATTTTGTCTTTTGATTATATACACTATCTAATACCTTACCAAATAATTCGCCACCGTTTTTAGTTGGTATTACTATTGAAACATCCATTTTATGCCTTTCTTATGATTCGGTTTACTTTCTCACTTAATTTCCATGTAAACGTCTCGTGAATCCTATTTATTTCTTCCTCTAATGTATTATAAGCCTGCTGGTATTCCTCCATTTTACTCTTATATATATCTCTGTCTTCACCACATTTATTGATTTGGACTACGTAATCATCACATTTATTCTTCAACTCTTCAATAACATTTTGATATTCGTTGCAGGCATTAGAATACACTTCACTCTTATGTTGATAGTCCTCACTCTTAAGCTTATACTCATTTTCAGACTTTAAAGAAGAAATAAAAGGCTCCATTATTACGCTATTCTTATATATGATCTCATACTTTACGGAAATTTGTTCGTAATCCGAATTATTAATTATCAATTCCGGAATAGCAGAAAAATAATAATCATTATTTATTATCAACTCAGCATTTGTTTCAAAATCCTGAATCTGTATATTCTGTCCGCCTTTTAATGCGTTTACGCTTATTATTTTTATGATTCCATTATATCCGTTCAGCTGAACTTTGATGAGCTTTGTTTCCGGCTTTATTATCTGATTCAAATCAACAACACTATCTATTGTATGACCGCTAAAAGTCAGTTCGAAATCTTCATAGACTGAATAATCATTGTTGATCATATTCTCATCATATAAGGCCAGCCTGTTGCAATGCTTATTAATTCTTTCATGAATTTCCTGCAGATCTAATGAATCCCCTTTTACATACTGCTGGAACTTTTGTTCCATTTCAAAGAACAAATCCAGATCATCAGAAGTTAGTCCCAAAGAAGCCAGTATTCTATCCTTGCATTCCGAAGCGAGCATATTATATCTTGTACTATGAAGCAGACATCTATACAAAATAAACTCTAACGGAATCGGGAAACGAAACGTCCACTCACTATCAATAACAATATACTCATCATTACTTAATATAATGTTTTCAAATATCATATCGATATTGGATATTTCAAATGATTTCCATTCTCCGTCACACTCTCCGAATATTACTGTAAAATCATCACTAACAGTAAACGGAACTATTTTGTCAGAAGAAAGAATCAACTCAAAATACTTTATTATTTCCGATGTAGCATTATCATCATCCAATAAGGATATTTTATCGTCCAGGTTTTCTCCGGAAACAAAATCATACGTCAATAAATTGCCTGACATATGTCCTTCCAATACTTTCAAAGGTATTCCTTCGAATTGCTCATTTAACAATTCTGCGTTTTCGATCATTTGAGTTAAATGAGAAACACCTTCGGGATATTTAGCTTCTTTAGTTACAGCTCTTCCCTTATCGGCATTTGATATCTTGGTTATTATTTTATATTCTTTTTTTCTTTGACTAGAAAACTTAGCATATATTATATCATTCATTACTATCTCTCCAATACAACGAGAAATGAATTTGAAAATTCTCCAAATAAACCTGCTTCTATAATTCCATCATAGGCTTTTGTCTCATCAAATATAACATATCTATCAGAATCAAAGTTCCTGATATTAGAATATAATTCTCCTTTTTGCGGTAACCTTTCATCAGAATATATAGTTTCGGGAAATTTATAATCCGGATACGGGTAATAGAATTTCCAACCGGAATATCCACTATTTGAGAATATTCTGATCAACTCGTTTTTGCTATACGTGCACACGCCATTATCTTCATAATCGTTTTCAATTCCGACAAAGAATTTTCCGAGATGATCCTCACGGCAGCCTGCGAAATATTTTAATCCAAGTCTGTTTTCAATTGCAATGATTAACTTACCGTCCGGTTTAAGTAATTTAGAGATCATTTTCAGAAAAGATTCCGGAGCATTCTCATCATGAATATATAATCCGGAGTATTCAAATACACCTATAAGTGTAATGTAATCAAACTTTTCATCTATGATTTTATAGGCATCTTCAAAGTTCCCAACTATGATTTCTAAATTATCAGCCTCATGATGTCTGTAAGCATTGATCAGACTTCTTCTCTTGGATAAATCCACTGATACCACACGTTTACAACGATCTGTTAACGCACCCGTCACAGCTCCGCATCCTGCTCCGATTTCAAGAACACTGGCTTCTTTTTCAAAGGGGAACCAGCTTAAGATATTTTCTCGGATATCTGATAAGTGATATAGAACCGGCCACGACTTCTTTTCATAGATTATTGAATCAAAATCTGTATTGTTTTTTACAATATCCAATAACTCTGTTTCAATATCTCCGTCAGTATATAAATCTTCACCGGAATATACCGAATAATTCATTTTTACTTTATCAACGTATTCAATCATACTAATCCATCTCCACTGTGGAATCCAGATCAACAAATCCCACTGTATTTCTTTCAGATATCACTTGAAGGTTAACTATATCATATAATCTATGATATACAACCAGCTCATCAGAAACATAACTGGTACAACCGAACGATAATAAGTATTGGGCTCCTTGTAAAGGCATTTTCTGTTTGAATGAAAAAACGTGTATATCTCCTTTTTTCATTTTTCCGATATGTTTTCCTTCAAGGATTGTGTTCGTTCCTGTTATTTCAGTTCCTTTTAAGTCCTTAATCGTGTATGCGACGATCGGGTTTTCAACCTCTTCAAAGAATTCAACCTTGATCTTAATCGTAAATTCAGTCCCTTTATAAATTGCATTGGCTAAGTTGCCATTTTCATCAAATATAGCAAAATCGGTTATTGCTGCCTTTCCATCACCATACTCTATATAATTAGGATTCTGCAGCATGCTTTCTTTCCATTTTGTATCTATGATATTTGATTGCTTTTTTTCTTCAGTTCCTTTTGTTTCTGTAGTTTTTTCAGCCTCTTCAGCATTTTCGGTATCAGGTAATTCTTCTTCATCAAATTGATTTACGAGTATTTTTTTATATACATCTATAACTTCCGATGAAGGGCCTAATGCAACCTGCTTACCTTTGTTTATCAACAAGCATCTTTCACAATACTTTAAAACACTGCTCATATCGTGCGAAACAAAGATGATAGTCTTTCCTTTTTCTTTAAAATCGTTAAATTTCCTATAACATTTTGATTGAAAGAATATATCACCTACACTTAATGCCTCATCAACTATCAGAATATCAGGATCTACATTGATTGCTACAGCAAATGCCAGACGGGCAAACATTCCGCTGGAATATGTTTTTACAGGCTGATCAATAAAATCTCCTATTTCAGCAAAATCTTCTATCTCCTGAAACTTATCTTCAACTTCTTTCCTCGTAAGCCCCAGCATTGTACCATTAAGAAATACATTTTCTCTACCTGTGTATTCCATATTAAAGCCGGTTCCCAGTTCCAGCAGAGCACTTATTCTTCCTCTTACCTTCACTTCTCCCTCTGTAGGATTAAGTACACCGGTAATTATTTTTAATAATGTCGATTTGCCGGAACCATTTGTTCCTATAATTCCAACACATTCGCCCTTATTGACTGTCATATTAATTCTATCAAGAGCGAAATGATTGCTATGGTAATCTTTATGAATTATTGACATAGTCTCTCTGAATCTGTCTATCGGCTTATCATATAGCTTATATATTTTTCTTATGTCTTTGACTTCCACTACCGGATTAATCGAATCACCACTCATGATCAAATCTCCTACAAAACATCTGCAAAGTGAATGCTTAATTTTTTAAACATTCGATAGCCAATAAGAATAATAACTATTGTAGTAACCCAAAAAATAACAAATCCTAAAGGTCTTTCCCAAAACCACATGTGATCAATAAAAGCATCTCTATAGCCTTGAACTATATAAAAGACCGGGTTTAAGCGAAATATCCAGACATATTTCTCCGGGAGTATTGTCTTGTAATTCCACATAACAGGACATACCCACATACCAATCATTAATAGAATATTAACTAATTGAGAAAAATCTTTGAAAAACGGCATTATAGATGCAGTGATATATGATATACCAATGCAAAGAGCAATCATACAAATAAGATAATATAGTATTTCAAGATAATAAACGCTGGGATATATGCCATTGATTATATATACAACAATACAAAATAATACAAAAAACAAATGTACAAAAATCGATGAAACAACCCTTACTATTGGTAAAAGTGAAACCTTAAATACCACCTTTTTTACCAGATAACTATATTCAATAAGGCTTGATGTTCCATTCGTAATAGATTCGGAAAAATAGAACCAGGGAACCATACCCGCAATCAGCCAAAGGACAAAGGGAAAATCATTTTCCAATGGTGGTGCCTTGGCAATTACCTGAAATACAAATATATAGATAATTATCGTTACTATCGGCTGAACAAACGCCCACAGAAAACCAAATTGTGACCCCGCATATTTTGTTTTAAAATCATTAATTGCCAAATTCCATACAATTCTGCAATTACTCAATAAATTATTGATTGTCTTCATTTTGGGATTATATCCTTCCAATTAACATCAGCATTCTAATTACTATCTCTGAAGAAATAATAGGTCTCCATCTATGAACATAAAATGCCTTTTTTATAGATTTAAATAAATCATATTTATCAAAAACAAAAAGTTCCAGCATTCTTCTATCCGGTTCTTTTAATCTATCACCAAAGCAATTATAGAATTCCTTTGTTCTGCAACTAATATCGGACTTTTTCTTTATATTCTGTATCAGCCATTCAAATCTTGTTTTGATATTAAATGTTGTATAGTTTTTTCCATGCGTATAATGTATCGCCATTACCCGGCCATCTGAATAGCCTTTCCCAAGAGAATGGGCTATCATCGCAGCCCACCAATCATGATAGCCTATTTTGGTATAGTCTCCCAAAAGCATGTAATCTCTCATCTTGCTGTTGATCGTCATTGAAAAACCCGAATAATGATTCTCGGTAATACTTCTTCTAAATGAATATGACTTATTGGGAAAATAGAATAAATGGGTCTTTCCGGTATTCACATCCATATTATTATACGCACTATGGAATAGCATCGGAGTATTCTCATCCCCATATTTTTCAAACCATTTTACTGCAAGCTCTATTTTATGAGGAAACCAGTAATCATCCTGATCAGCAAAAGAATACAGATCAAATCCCTGTGCGCTTTCCAATAACTCAAAAAAACTACCAACAAAACCGATATTCTTGCCTAAAACCAGCTCAAAATCATATTTTTCTTTAAGCTGATTCAGCTTTTCAATAAAGGATTTATCTGATCCGTCATCTCTGATAAACACTTTTATATTTTTAAATGTCTGATTATATATACTATCCAGCTGTTTGACAATATATTTATCACCATTATACGTTGACATTAGTATGGCTACTTTTTTCATTATATTCTCCCTATCAACATCAACATTCTTTGTATTGATCCAACTAAAATACTCGGATTATATCTATGAAGATAAAATGCTTTTTTGATCTGAGTCTTTAAATCTTTTCCGGGATTAATAAACCTCTTACACCATTCTAATTGATCATCGTTTAAGTCATCTTTGAATAATCTATAAAACTCTCCTGCGTTATCGCTATAAAAATTCTTTCCCTTTATCAGTTTTTTACCGTCTGATATTTTATCAAGAAGAACATTCGGAGAGGTATTATTATCGTGAGTTCTATGTAATGCCTCTATTTCGGAAGATATGTGATAATCTCCAAAAGCTGTAACTATCATGGCTGCAAACCAGTCATGATACTTGATCCTGTTAAAATTTGTTTTTACTAATCTGTCATATAGTCCTCGATTAATCACCATGGAAAAACCAAAAAAAATGTTCGAAGTGAATGAATTATAGTAGTTATATTCAAACACTTCAAAGGAGCATTTCTTTATATTCTTCAAGTTACTATCAGAAATCCCTACTCTTCCATAATACATTAAAGGAATGCCGGCATTATTCTCATTCTCTTCAAACCATTTCACTGCATTATTAAGCTTATCAGGATACCAATAATCATCCTGATCGCAAAAAGCCCAATAATCACCTTCTTGTGAAGCTAACAGTAACTTTCCAAAGCTATTTGAAAAACCAACATTGTTTTCAGCAAATAACGTGGTTTTATCATATAAATCATTTTTTTCAATATAGTTCTTTATAATACTTAATGTATTATCATTAGAACCATCATCTCTGATATATATATGATAATCACTATAGGTTTGGTTATGTATGCTATCAAGCTGGTGTTCTATATATTTCTCACCATTATATGTTGATAACAGGATATTAAGCATTATTGTTTTGTCCTATCTTTTCACTAATACTGTCATTCTGTTTCTTTTCGTTTATCGCCAGCTGTTGAACCAGGTCTTTGACCTTATTCTCTAATGCAGATAGTTCTATGGTCATCATAAAGATTTTAATAAGCATAACAGTTATAATAAATAGAAATACAAAGTTGGCAGCTGACATAATGTGAAGCAGCTGGCTGCATTTATATATTATTTGAGGAAAAATAGCAATTATGATCAGAAGTAATGAAAAAATAATCCAAAAAATTGAATACTCAATCTGCATCTGTGAACGTCTGATTCTTAATATAACGTAAGAAAAAGCTAATAAAGAAAAAACGATCAGCAATACTCTTAGAATAATCGGCATCCTTCTACCTCCTCTTCATAATCACATGTTTCTCATCTCTTTTTCTAAAAGACTGAATAAGAAGAATTGAAATCAGCATTCTAAACATATACATGGCCGAACGGCTTATATTAAGATAACTGCTTCCGGCCATCCTTTCATCCATTTCAACCTGAACCTCGGCAATACTTGCACCCTGCTTTAATAAATATGATATTGTATCCGGTTCCGGACCATAATTCATATTTACGGCAAATTCCTTGATCATAGCCTTATTAAACATTCTCATTCCTGATGTAGGATCTGCTATTCTCTTTCCCGTAGTAATAAGAATAACCAGAGTAAGCATTCTGGCACCGATCATTCTGAGATCTTTGGGTTTCTTTTTCTCTACAAATCTGGAACCAATAACAATATCATATCCCGATTCCAGTTTTTCAAGCATAGCCTTTATATATTCCGGCTTATGCTGACCATCCGCATCAAACTGAAGCACACAATCATAATTGTTTTTATAGGCATACTTAAGTCCGGCCTGAAATGCTCCGGCAAGGCCTAAATTTACAGGCAGATCGAGTATTTCAAACCCTCTTTTATGACATCTCCTGGAAGTATGATCTGTAGAGCCATCGTTAACAACTATATAATCATACTCGGGATATTTTTCTATTATGTTTTCAACCACCTGCACTATACTGTCTTCTTCGTTATATGCAGGTATTACCATTAGGAGCTTCATACTTTTTCTCCTGAAAATATTAGTCGGCCCGATTATTAGATTTTTCGCTTAATCTGTATACTTTTGTCAAAATACCGGCAATTCCTCGGGGCCAAAAACGGCTGAACATCACTAAATCTTCGTTTGTTCTCTTTCCCTCTTCAATTACTGACGAGGTTTCACTATTTGAGTGAATTCTATGACTTATAAGAAGTTTGGGGATGTATACAAAGACTCCTTCTTTTGATGAAAGCCATTCCCATGCATCCCAGTCAAGATTGCTTTTATAATCAGTGCTGAATATATCACTTCTTCCATCTTCACTCATTAACTTTTCTATATAGGTTTTATTATATGTAACCGAAGGGCAGCATATGGAGTTTCCAAGTCTCAAAGAACCTCTTTTAATGGTTTTTTTATCTGATAATCTAATGGATCTTAAAGGAAACAAAAGTGTTTTCTTTATGTTCAGGTTTAAGCCTCCTGATCTCTTTTCTCCATTTACCAGTTCATAATAGTCCGTGAAGATAATGACAGGCTCTTTATTGGTATATTTTTTTGCTCCGGTGGCACCGGATAGTATTTTTCTGGTATACTCCGGTTCATATATATCATCCTGATGAGCAATTGTTACATATTCGGTTTCGGCTATTCTGAATGCTTCATTCCAGTCATCACCAATGGATGGAGATGCGTTCCTTATATGATAATCAATCCCAAATTCTATACATAATCCTTCTAAATATTCATTAGGAGTAGATGTAGTAAGCAACACTCTACTTTTAACACTTTGAGACATTATTGATTCTATACATTCACGAATATAAGGACTTTCACCATATGCACATATCACAAAAGTATGTATATCTTTTTGCATATATCAAATCACCTGTGGTATTGATTCCAGCAGTATCATAATTTCAGACATCATCATAAACATTGCTATACTGCTTATTTTTTCCTTTTTCACATTAATCATATCTGTTTTCAAAAGCATCATACAAAGCGGGAATATCGGTAAGAAGTATCTGCCTTGAAGCCCCTGTATATATTCACTTTCTATCTGAGTAAACCCTACAAGCATTGACGCAAAGAGTAGTAAGAATACGATTACAGAAGTAATTACTATACACCTAATCTTCTTTTTATCAAAATCAATTTTCTCTCCTTCAACATTTGCCAGAAGAAGCAATCCGATTATAAATGGGATCAGGAACATCCAGCTGGCTCTGACTCCCAGCCACGATAGTTTTCCACCCAATAATTCCATTATAAGAGAAGCGCCTTTTTTATTTATCGTATTCCAGTAAAGGTAAATAACATTTAATGGATCTGCCGTTACATCAGCAAATGTATATAGGTTGCTTTCACCTCGTACCGTTCCATCAATCAAAAGGCTCTTCAGAACCGGATATTCAGCATAGATCAGAACGCCAATCAATACAATAATAATAGCTAAAACTATCACAAGTATTCTTCTATTCATATGCTTCTTAAAACCAAACGGAAGTCCGATCAAAAGCAGGCACAGCGGAATATATACTCCACCCTTACTCATTGCGATAACAAGAGCGGATAAAGCCAGGATTATTATATCTCTCTTCTTTATTTTTTCTCTTTTATATACCATAAATACATATGCTATAAATAAGATGATAACTGCATTTAATACACAGTCATATGACGCAGACATCGCCTGCTGCATATTTATGGGAAGTAAAAGTATAAATGCCATCAGATTCTTTCCACAGGGAATGATCTTGATTGCTAAATATGTAATGAAAATAAAGACACAGAGATTCAGTAGTCTTCCCAAAAAGTAGATCATGAAGGTGGATAATCCCAACAATCGTCCAATCGCTATTCCTAAAGCCATTGGTATATATACTATATCCGGAACAATTCCACCTGTATAATCAAAGCTAACAGAGATAATATCAGTATCCTTAGGTCTGGTAAATAAATGTTGTTTCAATTGATAATATGAATTACTTTCCAACCCATTTACCAGCATATCGTCCTGTACAACATCACAATGACGTTTTTCAAGTAAGCCATTGGGTGTTTTGCCACGACCGAGTATAACGTTAGAATACATATATGCCGTGTCTATATGCCCCGGTTCATCCGGGATTCCATGCGGAAGGAATATCAAACTCATAATTATCCCTATCGCGAACGCAAGAGGAATATAAGCTTTTACGAAATCACATTTCCTTATAATGAATAAAACAAAACAAAGAATGAATAAGAAGGAAAGCATTATTACTACAGCTATATATAAAGCTCTGAGCCAAAGCTTGCTTCCATATTCAACCCCATATATTATATTTGTTTTATTATTTGAATCTCCATTAACAGAAGATACAATACCATTTTTATTATTTGAGACTATCCTCACCCTTGTTTCTACTGCATCTTCGAGTTCTACAGTAAGTCTGAGGTTTCTTCCCCTAAAATCACTTTTGCTTTCTTCTATAGGAAGACGAATATAACTATTCTTTTTCTTAAGGATCTCGGATGAATATCCGTCTTTTTCAGCTAATACTTCACCTGTATCGGCATCAGTTAAAGTAAATGAGATAAATGCTTCCTCATCATCCTTCTTTCTTTTACATCTGATCTTTAGTTCCTTTACTCCTTCAAGATCAAGAATAAAATCCTGAGTATAAACGGAATCTATCCCATTTAATTCTGTTTTGAAGTTTTCCTTGTGTTTGTTCATTAATGTCAGAACAATATTATCATCAAGGATACCGATAATCTGGACATTATAAACCAGTATGAATGCAATAATCAGAAAAACACTCAAAGCTATTGCTGATGTTATTGTTTTCTTTAATTCACTCATACTTAGCATTACATCCTATCACTATTATCTAAATGATACTTCTACAATTTCTCTTTAAAGATAACACTGGCAAAAACCATATTATCCAATGTGTTATTCACTTTAAAATACTTAAGAAAATCTATCAGGGACTTCAGACTGTACCTTGAATTGCACATTTTAATGAACCTTGTGAATATCTTTGAATCCTCTTTTTGAAGCTCCTGTTTATACAGTCTGAAGAATTCACTGTTTTGTTTTTTTCTTTTTTTAAGTCTTTTTACATTCTGATCGTATTTGGATCTGAGCCCCTTTTTATACGAATTATCGTTCTTTTCCTTCAAAACAGTCATATTTTTATAAAACGAACTATTCTTTTTTGCCCCGATAGCATTCCATTCATGCTGTCTATATAAATGCAGGGCATCATTTACAGGTATTATATTTCCCAGAAAAGTTGCATAGAGTACCAGCCACCAGTCATGCATAAAGCTTTTGTTGGGAATAGTACCAATAAAAGAACGCATTTTGTCATCAATCATCATAACACATCCGGGGATGTAATTATTCATAAGGATAAATTCATTTTTCTCTGAATAATGTATATCTTTTATAAAGCTTTTTGATATCACATTCAGTTTGCTGTCAACCACCTTGGCATCACAATAGATAAGACTGTTGCTTTTACCTTGTTTGTCATATTCTTTAACCATTTTTTCTATCTTTTCCGGAAGCCAAACATCATCCTGGTCGGAAAACATATATAATTCGGCTTGGGGACAATTGTCAAAAAGATAGATAAAATTCTTTTTAGCACCGCCTTTTTTATCTGTGCTGATAATTTCAATCCTGTCAGGATCAGATTTGCAGAAATCCTCTATAATACTAATAGTGTTATCTTCCGAATTATCATCACTAATAAAAAGCTTCCAATCAGTATAGGTTTGTTTCAAGATAGAATTGATCTGTTCTTTAATGAACTTCTCACCATTATATGTTGCCATCATTATATGAACTCTGGCCATACTGATTATCTCCTGTACTTTATTACATCAAAAATACGCGGTGTCTACCACCAGCTGGAATCTCTTGTCATACACCACAATATTGGCGCCTTTCTCGTTAGGAGAGTAATCCTTCTGATTGATAATGATATTTGAAACACCACTTCCGCTTATTATATCATATCCAAGCCCCACGATGTGGACATTTTTTTCTTCCACAACTTTCTCTCCATCATCTATCACAGCTATATACGGCTCTTCATCGTCCTCGGTTTTTCTTGATATGAAGATCGTTATATTCTCCCTATCTTTATAATGGGAAATGTATTCGTCCATTGTGATCTCATCCAGCTTAAAATGAGTTGCTTCACGGTAGTTCTTCACTCTCTCATTGTAGAGATAGAGCTTTTGAAGCTCCGGGCTCAGCTCCTCATATTCTTTACCTTCTTCAAGTGCTGCATTAAGAGCAGTCTCGGTATCGAAAGGTTCTCTTTCATCTGATTCCCAGGTATCGAAACAGGTATCATCAACTATAGTCTCGGCATCGTTATCATAAACGATTATATTGATTCCTCTCTGGTTGAGAGAGTAGTCCTCATTATCGAATCTGACTGATGATATATCACCGTTATTAGAGCTTCCGCTTGTAAGAGTATACTTTACTCCACCCGGAAAACGTCCCGAATAAGCGATTCCGTCACCGGTCGCTCTCTCTTCTTCAGGGAGTTTCTTCTCATATTTTACGCTGCCACCTTCAATCACGCCGATGTATGCCGTATAGTCATCAAGCTTTGAAAGTTTAGCACATCCGGCCCTCGCTATCTTGCTTCGGCTGTCATCACTCAGCTTTCTTCCGGCACTACCCTTAACTGTGATAAGCGCGGTAAGATTACCGCCCTCGGAAAGGATGGATATATAATCTCCGACATTTGTAGCTTCCTTAAGTCGGATGACATTTTTAACTTTTATCTTATATTCTGCGAGCTGGTCGTCCATATAGCTGTAATCGGCATTGCCGCGGACATCTGTCGCACCGCACTCTTCGGTTAGATACTTACCGAACCAGTCCGTAAGCTTTGAAGCGCCGTAATAGTTATTATGCTTTCTGTTCTCACTGTCAGTTGCGGGATTATAACCGATATCATCGATAAGCGGTTCGAATACAAAATCAAGATATTCCACGCCCTCGCTGTCAGCCAGAGCCTGAATCGAGAAATGCTCCTTATTGCCCCAGTTACCTACAGCGGGAGTCTTATACATGATGAGCTTTATGCCCTTTTCGTTGCAGAACTTGACCATTTCCTTAAAGTACTTTTCTGCCTTTTCATGAACGTCAACCCTAGCCTCGACATTTTCATTAATAACACTTGTGGAAAGAGGCATGTCCTCGTAGGTGCCTTCATCAAAGATCCTGCGGGTACGCATGTTATATCCTCTGAGATAGCTTCTCGGTTCGTAATGAAGCTTGTGGAAATCAGTCTTCTTGATCTCTGCCCATCTTGAATGATAGGTAAGAAGCGGAAATGTGTAACCGAGAACAGCGCCCATTCCGTTACTGGCTTCCTTGATTGCTTCACGCTTAACAGAAGAATACTTCATTCCGTTAAGAGCCTTCTCATAGAAGCCCTTGCCTACATCACGGCGCATCATGGATACGTCGAAAACGACAGTCTTAAGCGTATCGGGATGGAGCCTGTAGGCCTCCTTCACCCAGTAATAGGATGCAAGTACAGGCTGAGCCTCGGAGGTAATACTGTAAGCACAGATTCCATAATTCTCATAAAGCTCCATCGGAGTTATTCCGACAGAGGTCATGCTGGCACCCACAAAGAGAGTCTCGATACGGTTTTCGGGCTCCTTGTAGAAGCCGGCCGTAGCGTCCTCATTTGTAGCTTCATAAGCCGCAACCTCTCCGACTTCGCTGGTTTCACGCGGGCTTCCTTCGCCGTCGCCGATAGAATCCTCCGCAAGCCAGACCGGGCGGAAGAATATATTAGCGAACACGAAAAGAGCCAGAAAGATAACGGCGAATACTAGAAGCTTTGCAATTGTCTTAATAATCTTTTTACTCATTCTTAGTCTATATTCTATCTGTTATTTTATCAGTTTTTCTATTTCTTCTACGATTCGTTCGCATGCCCTGCCGTCTTCATAGCAGCCCTTATCATCAAGGAAAGCTTTAACTCCTTTTTTGTAGGTCTCCTCATCGAAATCCTCAAAAGCCTCTTCAAGTTCATCCTGAGTTTTTGCGATTGGAAATGGGGTCGTATCTATCGGATAATAGAAGCCTCTCTCCTGATCGTAGAGTTCAAGGTCCGGAGTATAGAGGAATACCGGTCTATTGGTCAGCATGTAGTCGAATACCCAGCTGGAATAATCCGAGATACCGATGTCGATTCCCGGCAGAAGCTCCTGCATGTCTCCATAGAAGGAGCCGTCCTTAAGCCAGTCATTTTCCTTAAAGCCCCAGGTCACGCGGTCCTTGTTATGGGCTCTTACTATGATGATGACTTCCTTGTTATATTTTTTCTCAAGTACGTTTTTCAGCTTTTCAAAATCAAGCGGAACGTACTTGGAGGAGTTCTCTCTGAATGTCGGCGCATAGAGAACAATTAGCTTCTCATTTCCACCATCTATATCGAAGTATCTTTCGACAAGCCTCCTCTTTTCCTTCATCCTCTCTTCATTGAAGAAGATATCGTTACGGGCATGGCCGAACTTAAGGAAAGGAACGTCTTTCCAGAAGGTTTCTCTGAATACATTTTCCTCAAATGTACTGTTCGTGATGCAGTAATCTGTAACCTTGTTTGCCTTTGCGGCACGGTTCATCCACTTGCGGTTGCCGCCGAGGCGCTTGATTCCGAGGCTTCCGTGCCAGGTATTGAGATAGTACTGACCTTCGTGCTTTGGCATTCCGTACCAGACCATGTTGAGGGCATTATCTATCCAGATGCGGGAAGTTGCCATCGCATCATACATAGCCTTCGTTCTGAACTCCACAAGCTTAACCTCGGGCGGATAATGACGTCTGGTCTCGGCAAAAGTATATTCATTGTCATAAACCGAGATGATCTCGACATCCTTCTTCTGCCTGATAAGTTCCTCGACTATGTAGCGGGGATTACAGGAGAAGTCCTTGTCGTAGGACATCACGAATATTCTGTTGTTCACGATCTTCTTGGGCTTACCATAGTACAGCTTTCGCGTCAGCCAGCCGATGGCCGAGTCGATCTTGAGACGGCGGTCGAAGAAGTCGAAGCCGTGCCTGAACAAATTGCCCTGTACGAGGTAAGTTGTAAGTTTACTCATATAACTCTGACTCCATATTTAAGTATTTCTTTTATCAGCTTTTTATTGTTCACTACTTGTTTTAAATCTAATACATCAACTCGTTTATTTAGTTTTTCCCGCAAGACTTCAACCATCCCATAAAACTTTAAGCCACTGACTTCATCAGAGACGAGCAGGTCTACATCACTGCTTTCATTAGGATTACCTTTTGCATAAGAACCAAATAAATAACAAAAGGAAATGTTATACTCCCGTAAAACCTCATTACAGGTTTTCTTGATAGAATCTATAGATAAAAGTCCATGATCTTCATCAACAAGAGTCTCCTTTTGTATTTCACTCAAAAAATATTTATATTTTATAGTATCAATCTTACTATCATCATTCTCATAAGAAATATAAGATCTCAAAGATATGCCAAGCTTCTTTGCGGCTTCTGCCTGAGTCATATTCCCTTTACTTCTGCATTCTTTTAAGGTCATGATATTGCACCTCCTGTTAAAGATAGTATGCAACTTTTGCATATATTTGTCAATACAAATATGCAACTTTTGCATATTCATGCACAAGTATGTATGCATTTTTTGCACATTGATTTATCACAGAGTATGCAAATTATAAGATAAATGGTTCGTATACGAGATGTTTCTCCTGCTCCGCATCCTTCGGAATCTGCTTGTAATCTCCGTAAAGGCGGGTGAGATAATAGTCGTAGGCTCTCGGAATCTGAGCCTCTATGTCACCGAACTGCATCGGCACGGTACTGACGAGATCCTCACGTTTATAAAGCTCTCCGAAGAAATGTTTTCTTCCGCAGGGTGTAGTCACATACTTTGATTTATCGTTACGGCACATCCTGTTCCAGTTGTTGGCAAGTCTTGTCCAGAAGTTGATGGGAAGGATTGCAAGAGGAAGACCGAGGAGAATCTTGATAATGAAGGCACATTTGATCTTTGTCATGCCATCGATCCGCCTCTTATTAGACTTCACCAGCTTCACCATCATTTTCCTGTCTCTCCAGAACTTTCTGCAGGAAAGCAGAAGTCCGAGTGCCAGAGATCCATATCCATGTATCTTTCTTAATACAGGATTATCAAATGTATTCTCGATAATAAATATATCTATAAAGGCACCACACTCATCCGTATAGTAATCCTCACGGGTTTTAACCGAAGTCCCCTTAAGGCGGACTCTGGAAAAAAGGAGTGCCAGATTATTTGTTTTTTCGGGTGTATGAATCCAGTACTTCTCTCCCATTTTACGCGGGAAAAGACGTCTGAATTTTTCATAATCACGTCTTGGCATGTTGATATCAATATCATCATCCCAGGGGATTATCCCACCATGTCTGACCGCACCAAGAACACTTCCGCCACCAAGCTCGTAGCGGATCTTATATCTGTCGCAGAATCTTACGATATCGTAGAGAATATCGTAAAGAGTGCGCTGAAGATCAATTAACTGATCATCCGTTAATTCGATTGTATCCCTGGACCGAAGAAGTTTGAAAGCTTCGACAGTAGAAAGAGAGAATTTCATTTATTTTGCTGCCTCGTAAACGCGTTTACATGCATTCTGATCATCGAACGGGAAGAATGCATTGATGTTCTTCTTATATTCTTCTTCGAGTCTGCAGTCTGACTCCATGGCTTTGATAAGCTCATCGATAAGTTCATCGTTAGTCCTGCAGATAGGGCCGAAGCCTGTATCTTCCTCAGCGTACTGAGGCGGAAGCTCTGCCGGATGGAAATAAACCAGCGGTCTTCTCATATATGCAAAGTCAAACTGTATTCCCGAATAGTCAGTTACCATGAGTGCCGACTCCTTCAGCATCTTCTCGTAATTGGCTTCAACTCCGGGAACGATATCCACAAAATCATTCTTATCGAAGTCACCGGCCTGTGGGCTGAGTATCGGATGTACAAGGTACACGATTCTGTAACCGTTCTTCTTAGCAGAATCGATAAGTCTCTTATCGTTTATAAGCGAATTATAGATCTTATAATATGTTGTCCTCTTAAAGTTGACGCTGTACTCATGCTGCTTACCCTTCTCGTTGGTGCCGGCAGTAACATTACGTCTCCAGGTCGGAGTGATAAGAATCTGCTTCTTTGGCTCGCCCACGAGTCCGTCATATCGCGGAGCTCCGGTCAGCGTGATCATGTCATCTGTATAACCGTAGATAGGCTTCTTTATGTTCTCAACCTCTTTCGGAGATACGCAGTAATAATGCTTCGTATTGTCATAGAACTTATTCTGATACTGGGCGATCTTCTGGATCGTAAGACCATGCTGAAGACATACAACATCGGCCTTGAAAAGGTCTCTTACGTAGATCTCGTCATTCTCGGTAAAGCCCATATAAAGCCTGATGTCGATACGCGTTGCAAAAAGCATATCCGACTTAAGACACTTAAGCCTCGTCTTATAAGTATTAAACGGAAGCGCCGTCTTATA
Source organism: Eubacterium sp. (assembly GCA_017619835.1). Classification (GTDB taxonomy): domain Bacteria; phylum Bacillota; class Clostridia; order Lachnospirales; family Lachnospiraceae; genus Eubacterium_Q. Next base: position 105,350 of record JAFZRN010000006.1, on the reverse strand, counting down.
CTTACGGCTCAGCTCCTTATATTCCTTCGAGTCCTTATTGATTATGTAGCAGGTCTCGATGTCATTTACATTTTTATTCATGTACTCGTAGAAGTACTGCCCGTTGTCGCCGCCCTTAAAGAGCTGATCGTATGTGATCCAGATAGGTTTCTTATTCTTCGGTGCTCCGGAGATACTGTCATCAGCCTTAGGCCCGAAGCCTCTTGACCACTTAACAGCCGTACGAAGCCTCAGCATTTCGAGAGTCTTTTTCTTACCTACTCTCCTGCGGCCGTCGCGGGCAACTCTGTACATCATTTTCAGCTCGCGCTTCATGTGTCCGAAAGTTGTAAGCGGCTCGACGATCATCTGCTTATGCTTCTCATCGAAGCTAAGTATCCTCTTGCCGAATATCCAGTAGCTCTCGGGAAGCTTATTTGAAAGTCTGGACTGGAACGAGAGAAATGTTATCCCCGTCCTTACGCTCGCGCCGTCATAGGAATACTCGAAATATAACTTGTCCTTAGCTTTAAGCTTCTCGACAGGGATCACGGCCTTAAAGGAATAACCCTTCTTCGTGGTCCGTCCGAAATGCCTGATATTTGTATAAATGTATGTCCGCTCCACGGGAATCCGGTTCTTGCCGAAGCAGACCTCCAGCTTCAGTTTATCGAAATCGGCGTAGTAGACATTTGCAAGCTCGCCCTCGATGGTAAGCTCTTTTCCGTCATAATTGATGAGGCGGAAATTGACCACTGCCTTCTCAAAGCTCTCTATCTTAAGGCCCTTTACCTCGGCCAGCCATTCCTTGGGATTATCTTCGGACTTAACACTCTTAGCAACAAGTCCCATATCGTTATACTTAAGTCTAAGATACTTGATGGACATGAATCTCGGGACGGTACGGCGATGAGTCCATTTATACTGAACTATCACCTCATCATCCATGAGTCTTAAGCAATCCGACATGGCCTGAATATATTCATCCACCTCTTCGCCCATGATGATATTCTTGTTTCTGTCATTTGCATTCTGGGCGATCATCAGCTGGATCAGCTCAAGAACGCCGCCCTGAATGACGGGAGAATCTTCTTGCTCCTTAAGAAGCGGAATGTAATAATCCCGAAGCTCCGGTGTATAATAACTCTTCTCATACATCGGTCTATAGTTATAGAAATCATTTGCAAGATAATCAGTGATAAGAACCTTCTCGCGAAGGATATAATAATTCTTTATCTTCTCATAGACCTTGAGAAGGAAGAGCTCTTCGCCCGTATGGGCGCCCTCGTCAAAACGGATATCCCCGACGGCTTCACGCTTCATGATGCATGCATCGAGTGTAAGGCTTATGTGAAATGGGTTCGCAGACGAATCAAACACCCTGTCAAAATCGCTGAAATAAATCTGATTTATCCTCTTGCCGTCCACCTCCTGGAAGGGCCAGTAGGAAACCATATCGACACCGGTCTCAGCTATCGCTTTAAAGGCAGCTGCGTAATTTCCGGAATCAGCCTTCACGCCGGGACGCGAGAACTGGATATAACCATCTGTCACTTCCTCGAGTGCTTTATTAAAGCAGCTCATGCGAGACTCACCTTCCGCTTCGATCATCTTTGTTATAGAAACCTTAACATTTTCCGAAGAAGCCGATACGATTGATTCGATGAGACGTTTTTTCCACTTACTTGATTCTATGTTACAAACCGTATCATAAATTATTATGTCCAGTTCATAAGAGTCACACGCACCACAAATAGCGGGAACTATACCTGTAGCTCCCACATTTATTGTATCTTCTTCTATTACGATTATGCGTGTGAATTTCTCAGCCATTTTATTAATCCTTTAATACTCTATATGTAATTCGCCGGCGAACTTCTTGAATTCATTGTAGAAGTAATCGGCTCTCAGTCTCTCCAGATCTTCGGGAGTCGTAACCTTGATATTATTTCTCTCGCCGATGAAAAGACGAACCTTTTCGCCAAGCTCGATAAAGAGCTCGCTTGAAGAAACGGGATTTGTTATCCCTCTCTTCTCTGCCTCTTCATGTGCCCAGAGTATTCTCTCCATGGTGTAACCCTGAGGTGCCTGTGTTATATACATAGAGCTTCTCTTATAGCTCTTCTCACAGAAATCGCCCTCATCACTGTAAAGCAGTGAATCTATACTCGGAGTTACCGGAACAGCGGTTCCGTACTCTCTTGTGAGCCTGATGCAGTTAGAGATAAGCTCCTCTGAAAGCATCGGTCTTACTCCGTCGCAGATAAGAATTATATCATCCGGATTCTTGGCAACCTTTGCAGTTTCTACAACTCCGTTATGGATAGAACCGAAGCCTGTTTCGCCGCCCGGAACCACGCTTCTTACCTTCTGAACCTTAAACTTCGCAATCAGGTCATTCAGATAATCGATCCAGTCCTCTTTACATGCAACAACAATATCATCCACCTCGGGATGCATTGCAAAATGCTCCATAGTACGTACTATAATGGGCTTGCCGCCTACTACCAGGAACTGTTTCGGCATATCATCTGATTTCATTCTCGTGCCGACACCGCCGGCAAAAAGCATCGCTGTAACCATAATAGCTCTCCTTATGATTTAATCCTGGCTTTCTTACTTAAGCCCTTTTTATAAATCCATTTTTTATATGCTTTAATTTTTGATTTCGGAATCTTTACTGTTGGTTTTTTACTTATCTTTGAAAATGCCTTTGTCCCAACACTTTTTGAGGTAAGAAGCTTTGTCTTGATACTTATGGTTTTAAGCTTTTTGCATCCATAAAATGCATTTTTACCAACCTTATTTACATTACTACCTATCGCGACACTTTTAAGCTTTTTATTATTCTTAAATGCATTTGCTTTTATTTCAGCAACCTTATACTCTAAACCATTTACGATTATCTTATCTGGAATAATAAAGCTTTTATTGTTTTTTGAAACGGGAGCAACAAGCATTACAGTACCCGCGCCACCTTCTGCAGTTTTCAATACTTTATATTTTGCTTTCCCCTTAGAATCCTCGGTCACTTCTCCAATTGGTAGAATATTATTATCCGGAGAAACAGCCGGAGTCGGACTCACACTGGGAACTGCTGCAGGCTTCTTATCATCTGTCGATTTAGGTGTTGGTACTGCAGTAGGTACAGAAGTCGACATTTCAGATGCTGTTGCTGATGGAGCAGGCGTTTGAATAATCGGTTTTTCTGATCCATCCTGTTTTATCTCACTTACAGCCTCACCTTTTTCATCAGTTACATACACTTTAATATCATCTGCATTTATTGAATCATCTACTTCACATACCATATTTTTACCATCATCTACGAGTATGTCACAATATTCTGTCTGCGAAGTCACAATATCGCTAATCCCATCGTTATTATAATCAATAATCTCAATGCCCATTTCTCCCGAATCATAACCAGTAATGCTTATCTTGTATTTTGAATCATAATCCAACAGAAATACCTTTGTATCTCCTATAACAAAAGCATAGACATCTTCAGTTATATTTTTCATAACGGTATCATTTTCTATTTTCACACATACTTGTCCAGAACTATCTATGATATCAACATCTACCGGACAATGAACATATATAATTCTCTTCTTTGAATTCATCGAGGTACTTGCACCATTTGCGAGAACTAATGCCAAATATGCGGAAGTGGAATGATTTGATAATATACCTTCAGTAAAATTCTCCTCCTGTAGCATTTTATAATACTTATTAAATGCTGCACTGTTCATTTTTTGGTTTAATTCTATATCTATTCCATATCTGCCCTCTAGAGCTCCTATTAATGAAGTCAGTGGAAATCTAACCGAAGTAGGACCCAATAATCCCAAAGTCTGAGTTGGACTTACTCTTGGCACAATATCATTGCTGTTATAAATATTCTTTATTGTTGCATATTTAGTTTTATTATATCCCAAATCAATATCAGACTTAGTAAGTGGTGAAGCAAAAGTGTAACATTTTAGATGATTTGCTATAACTCGTTTTTCATCAATTAGTTTAGCTGATACCAGATTTGCAACTGCTCCTCCCAAGCTATGACCAGTCACAAAGAAATGTGTTTTATCATCAATATATTTAATACCATTTTTGCTTAAAACCGAATCAATTTCCTCAACTAATGTATTAGCACATTCATTAAACATCCCTGTAGTAGCATCAATCGCCACATCTTCTAAATCAGATGTCCCCCGTGCAACAATCGTAACAATATTATGTGTAGTGGACCCTATCTTTATCTTTCTTACTGCTATAATTCTTCCAACTCCATCATAATAGCCAAAACCGGAATAATAGTATGTACTGGAATTTTTATATCCCTCATAAAGGCCTAACTGCTTAAGTCCCTCAAAAACTCTATCTTCACCATTCTCTATCAGACCTGACAGAATAATGCCAGCTATAGCATTATCATTATCCGATTCATAATCCAAACCATTTATTAGCTTATATGGATCAAAATCGCAATTAATCTTTGTGTCATGTCCATTATCTGTAAAAATAACCTCCTTATTTACTTTGGTAATTGTAATGACGCATTTTACATCGTTATATCCTTCTCTGCTTAGTTTTATATAGAATGTGACTTCCGAATTATTACTCAAATCCCATTCTCTATTGGATTTAGTATTACACTGAAGATCTGAATAAACCTCGTAACTCCCGTTCGTATCTACACCAGATAAAATAACGTGATTAAAAGAGGTACTGTAATACCGATATTCCATATCATTTTTAAAAGTTTTCTTTTTCAGATTAACAATCGATTCCGAATTGTCCCAGGCTATGCTATAAAGTTCTAATTTATCTAATTGTACTTGTAATTTTGCATATGCCGATCCAGCCGAACAATTTATCGAATACGACTCTAATGATTTACCGCTTCCCGCAAATGTAATAGTATACCCTTGAAGAACATATTCGCCATTCTCGTCTGTTATAAAGCCACCGTTACCATTTCCTAATACTGTCTTTTTATATTCATCCTGTATTTCTAATTCCATTGAAGCAGGAATAGTTTCTCCCTTTATATTTCTATAAGTTTTCACCAATATATCCGGAAGTTCACAACCTTCCAGACTATCTGACTTAAAGGAGTATATACTTATTTCAGAGCCAACTGTATTAGTAGCAGAATCATACCTGTAAAACTTGATAGTCTCTGTTGAATTTAAATATACAACCGGAATATTATGATTCTGTGCAAACCGATCAGCATAGGAATCTTTCGTTGTGTATATAGTCACTTCACGGTCATAATAATTCATATTGTTATAATTGTTATAAATAAATGCATCATCATCAATATAATCTACATTATCATAGATGATAACCTTATTTAAAATGCAATCACCGAAAGCCCACTTATTGATACTGGTAACACTCATTGGTATCTCAATTTCACCTAATTGCTTGCAACCATAAAAAGCAAAATCCTTTATTTCTGTTATACCTTCCGGCAACTCTATATTGGTTAGATATTCGCAACCAGAAAATGCATATTCCCCAATACTAGTTACAGTGTCCGGAATGTTTATATAACGGAGATCCCTACTATAATAAAATGCATAATCGCCTATACGTTCCAACTTTTGGGGAAGATCGATTTTCATAAAATAACCAGTATAGACAAATGCATAATCATCTATTTCTACTATGTTATCAGGTAATACTATTTCTTCTACATTAAATTCACACGAATCAAATGCGTGTTTTCCGATTTTTGTTAAGCTGTCAGGAAGTTTTTTATTAGCAAAATCATAACCAATTCCATAAAATGCATAGTCACCTATGCTGGTCACGCCATCAGGAATAATTGTAGCTACACTTCCCTGAATAATCTTGCCTGTTTTCTTTTCAATTATCAAATTGTTTCCATTTCCATCACTATAATACTCGTTTTCCTCTGAGACTGTTAAGTCCGTTAAGTAATAACAATATGCAATTATATCACAGCCTATAGATTTAACATTTTTGGGGATTTCTAAACTGGTTAAATTTGTAAATGAAAAAGCAGAATTTCCAATTGTCGTTGTTTTTTCAGGTATTATAATACTTGTTATTCCACAAGAATAAAAAGCGGTATCTCCAATTGTAGAAACATTAGCAGGAATAGTTATCTGCTTAATATTTTTGCAACCACAAAACGTCTCATTCTGTATTATTGTTATACCATCAGGAATACTTACATTTTCAAGATTTTCACAATTGTAAAAAGCACCCTCGCCTATGCTTGTTACACCAGATGGAATATTAATTCCTATAAGCTCAGTGCATTCAGAAAACGAATAAGCCCCAATGCTTTTTATACCATTTGGAAGATATATATTTACTAAATTATCACATCCGTTAAAGGTATAATCATTAATAGCAGTAATATCCTTAGGAATCACAATATTGGTAACACTTTTACAATCGCGAAACGCACACGCCCCAATTTCAGAAACACTATCGGGAATCACAATCGGAGTTAATAAAGTACACTCATTAAAGGAGTATTCTCCAATATAAGATACACCATTGGGAATATTGATTTCCTTTAATTTTTCACATCCCGAAAAAGCACTATCACCTATACTTGTTATACTATCCGGCAACTCTACTTTCTCAAGACTAGTGCAACAATAGAATAGTCCATAAGGGATACTCACAATGTCTTTTGGGATAGAAACATCTGTAAGATCTTCACACCCCAAAAAAACATCATTTCCCAAATCATTAACACTATCAGGAATAATCACGCTCTTTAAACCACAATTCAAAAAGGCTGAAGCTCCGATAGTATTTAAGCCATCAGGAAGATTAATGCTTTCAAGTTTAAAACAGCTTTCAAAAGCCGCTTCCCCGATATACTTTATGTTTTCAGACATAGTTATATCTTCAAGACTAACACAACAATAAAACGCTTTGTCTCCTATATACGTTACGCTGTTTGGTATTTCTACACTTGTAATACCACTCTGATTATTAAATGCGTCATCACAGATTTTTGTGACTGTTTTACCATTTATTTTTTCAGGAATAGCAACACTGGTTCCAACATTAAAGTTTCCAAGTATCCCCACTTCATTTTCATTAATAGTTTCACAATACCAGTCGCCATATTCAAAAGTTTCAGCGAACACTTCTGAATTAAAAGGAAAAAGCATTATAGACACGATAATACACGTCAAACATATTATTGCCTTAATATATATCTTTCTTATTAACTCCATTACTAACTACGCCTTCTCTATTCACTCACTTTATCTTTTCTGAGTTCATCATTCCACCAAACACTGTTTTAAAGATTATCTTGATGTCGAGCCACAGTGTCCAGTTTTCGATGTACCATATATCATGCTCGATTCTCTCTTTTATGCTCGTGTCGCCTCTCAGGCCGTTGACCTGGGCCCAGCCGGTTATACCGGGGCGGACTTGCTGACGAACGAGATAAAGAGGTATCTCTTCTTTAAACTGATCCACGAAGAAAGGAATCTCGGGGCGGGGGCCCACAAGGCTCATGTCACCCACAAGCACATTGAAAAACTGCGGGAGCTCGTCCAGGCTGAACTTTCTTATCAGGCTTCCGAACTTTGTCTTTCTCGGATCCGAATCTGTACTCCATGCGGTTTCTTCGGAATCATTTTCCCTCATACTCCTGAACTTGAGCATGGTGAAATCTTTCTTATTGAGCCCGACTCTCTTCTGTTTAAACAGAATGCTTCCCGGACCTCCGGTCACCTTGACACCAATCGCGACAATGAGCATTACCGGAGACGTAAGTATTATCAGGATCAGGCTTCCGATTATATCAAACAGCCTCTTGATCGTTGCATTGAATACGTTATCAAGAGGTATCGAACGAACATTAATTATACGTGAATCACCGATTGTATCTATGGTCGGATGCGCCGGCATGTAATCATTGAAATAAGGAATGATGCACGGCTTAATCCCGGACTTATCGCAGGCGGCCAGAATCTTCTTCATGAACTGCACCTCATGAATCTCAAGTGCGATGACCACTTCATCGATTCCGGGTCTGTCCAGGATCTCTCCGATCTCTTCGTAGGTACCCAGCCTCTTTCCGAGTCCCTCTTTATCAATCTTGCTGACATAGCCGTCAACCGTATATCCAAGCTCCGGCTCGGCTTTAAGCCCGGCCAGATATTCTCTCGCAAGGTCTCCGTCACCAACAAGCACCACATGTTTCTGGTTGAAGCCTTTCTTGCGGTAATAACGGAGCGTATATCTTAAGATAACTCTCTTCGCGATAAGTAAAAACGACGACAGGATAAAGTAGATCATAATGGCGATACGGGAGAAATCCACGACCCTGGTAAAATACAGGAACGCCATAAGGAGCAGGATCGACATGAAGCCGACTTCAAGTATCCTCTCGATCTGTCTATACAGCCGGGTCCTTCTTGTCACCGAATAGATATGAGCGAAGTAGAAGAAAATGACTTCTACCACGGCAAAAAGCGCAGCAGCAGTAAAGTAATTTCTGTTCCACGCTATCTCAAGCTTCGGCCGCTGTCCATACATGATATAGAACCTGATATAGGTTGCGATCATATAAGACAGAAAGAGTATCACTCCGTCAGCCAAAGCATTTATGAAATTTAATATTCTCTGGTTTTCTCTGATCATACGGTTATCTTTTCCGGTGTAGGATATTTTTTGCCTTCATAGAAAATGCTTACGCTGTAGGTTCCTTCTTCGATCAGATCCTTATCGAATCTGGTGATAAAACCTGCAAAATCTATCGAAGTCTCACTGCTGTATTTTTCAGCTACGTCAGGTCTTCTCTTCTTGGTGGTGGACACAACATAAGATCTGGAAGCAGGAGCATCTTCTTCGCGATTCTTTTCGGCAGCCTTCTCATTTTCAGCTTCATCATCTTCAGCGATGGTGAGCTTCTCGAGAAGGACATCCACCTTCATATCGGGATTATAGAGGCTTCCGGGTTCAAATGCCCAGCCCTCGATCGTAATGTCACCGTCAAGGCGCGCAAGGTCAACCTCGCAGAGAACCGTGGTTCCGCGTCTTACGACCTCATCCTCCTGAAGACTTCTTACTTCGTAGATATTGAATCTCTCAAATGCATAATCAGCATCTGTCTTGATCCTGGTAAGATAAGGATTATAGTAAGGATCCAGAATCTCGAGCTCGGGATTCTTATCGTAAAGCTTCTTCTTTTCACTGAGCAGTCTGTTGAACTTCTTATCATCGATATCGGGACCTCTCGAAAGAGACTCATGATGATAAAGAACGGCATCATTTCTCAGCACATTTTCATAACCGGCCTGATGCAGTCTGAAGCAGAGATCTACATCGTTATAGGCGATCGGAAGCTCCTTGTCGAAGCCGCCGATACGGTTAAACTTGTCCTTTCCGACCATGAGGCATGCGCCAGTTACCGCGAGGACATTTCTGTCAAAACGGTTATAACCGAAGTAAAGCTCCTGGCTGTCATCCATCTTAGAGAACAGATGCACGGGATCTCTTCTCCTGCAGATGATTCCGTCATGCTGAATAAGGCTGGTCTCGGGATAGAGAAGCTTTGCACCGATGGCGCCGTTATATGGCTGCGCCGCCTGGCCCAGCATCCTGCCAAGCCACGTTCCACCCGAAGCGGTGACATCGTCATTCAGGAAGAGAAGATATCTTCCTTCGGCATTTTCCGCGCCGATATTGCACATCTTCGAAAAGTTAAAGTCATATGAATCATATATATATTCAATTCTCTGAAGTCCCAGTCTCATCTCGGATTTCGGTTCACCGAGAATTCCGGTTTCAGAGGAAACCTTGCGGATCATCTCCTGCACGGCCCGCTTATTCTCGGGCGTGCTTCCGTTATCGACAATGATGACTTCGTATTTCATGACATTCTTATGAGGCTCCATCACAACGCTTCTTACACATTTTTCAAGAACCGCAGGATTATCCTTTGAAGGAATGATGATACTGATCGTATCCTCCTTCTTCGTGTCATATAATATGCGGAGTCTGCCATCGCCTGCATCCTCTACTGATGCCTTGATTCGGTTTTTATCAAGATATCTCTCAAGTGCCGCCTTATCGGTATGCACCTCAAAGGAGCTCGTATGATAGAGAACCCTCGGCATATGTCTGATGCGGCCGTTCTTCGCGATCGAAAGGATGAGCCTGTAAAGAGCATACTTTGAAAGTTCATCGGAAATGCTTCCGCCTGAGAGATATTTATCCATATAATCTTTTATGACAGAGGTCTTGAAAACACCCATCGTTCCGGTATAGCCCGATGATAAAAATGTATCCAACGCCCAGTCGGGCTTCATGAATCCGGCCTCGCGGATTCCGTTTTCATTCTGAACATCCTCATCCGAATAGATGAAAGGCACGTCCCTGTCCTCATTTATCACAGCCACGATCTCTGAAAGCGCAAAGGAAGAAAGCGTGTCACCCTTCTTGATGAAGAGCACATACTCTCCGGCCACCGAGTCGATGGAAGTTATCTCATAATTGGTATATCTGTTTTCCTTTATGGATTCGATCGTCCTGTCGGCATTTGCCCAGTGATCGTCCATTCCATAGATCACTATGGAAATGAGTGGGTTATATCTATATGTCGAAGGCACCTTATACTCGCTGTCACATTTTCTTATCCATGTGTTGTAGTCGCCCTCGACCTCAGCTTCGATCTCCCGGTAGCGCCTCTCCTGATAATTCTTATAATCATCCGAAAGCGCAGCCTTGCGGTTCATCGCGCCGTATATCTTGGACTTTCCGACCATGTGAAGCTTGTGGAAGCTCTTATTGAATCTGTCGCGTCCGCTCCTCTTCTCATGGCCCTCATTCGAAGCCCTGTAGCGCTCGATATAAAGTCTCTTTTTATTCTTACCGAAGACATATTCCTGGAAACATTCTTCCATGTTGTCAAAGATTGCAACCTGCACTCCGGCAAATCCGAAAAGCTTGAAGAATTCCTCTCTGGAAATTCTCTTGGAAAGTGCATTTTCATTCTTGCCGAAGAATATGGAAAGCGCACGGAATTTAAGAAAACTTAACGGAATCGGGAAGTTAAAGAACCATTCATAATCAAGGGCATATACGCCATCTTCCTTCACAAGGAAATTATCGAAAATGCTGTCGTAGTTCGACGCTTTCAAGGCCTTTATCTTCTTGCCCGACTTTGATGCAACAGTCTTAAGACCAGTAATATTCTTAGCACCGAATACAGCGGCAAATTCCGCAGTCGGTTCGAATGTAGATATGAACTCATCGTTTATATCAAACATCTGATCAAGCGCGTGAGTAAGTTTGCTCTTGATCTCATCCAGTGTATCTTTCGATATATCAACGCCGTAATCAATATTCTTTCCATCCACGATATATGGGAATATCACACAGTTATCTTTGGATTTGCCCTTAAGGATGCTGATGCTTTTATAATACTTTGCGGCATTTGTCCTTCCGGGCTTGCTGCCATCGAGAATCTCATATGTCTTCTGAAACTGGCTGATAAGTTCCCGGGCTTCATCGGTCATCGGACACTTAACAACATATCTTCCGGTTTTGGATTCCTTAATATAGGTTGCCGTCTGGAACTCGGGTTTTCTGAAGCTGTTGAACTTAGCATATACCAGCCTGTCATCCTTGCTTTCCTCACTAGTTTCCAATTCACAGACAAGCAGGTATGATGCGGAAGCTACTTCGTTGGGATCAACGGAAATCTCCATAGGGAATATATGATCGGGTGATGGGAAGTATAGACTGCTTATTATAAGCCCCCTGTCCGAAAGCATTTTCCTTATCTCGTCAAGTCCCGGAAGCTCATCCTTAGGCCTTCGGCTCCAGACAGGCTCTGCGTATTTGTTCTCCATAGCTACGAAAAGCTTTCCCGTAGGCTTGAGGAACTTAACTGCGGTATTCAGATTTTCCACAGAAAAACAGTCTATCATTGTTACATAGTCGTAAGAACGATAAACCGGTTCATCAATGGTAATGTCACGAATCGGGATCTTGTCATAGCCCTCTGTTCTGAGTCTCAGCTTGAGTAAATCCTTCTTTTCCTCATCTGTTTCGACAGGTGTGACATTTAACCCTTTTGAAATCAGATACTCGGTTATGATGCCGGTCCCGGCGCCAAGCTCGAGAACACGCCTACCCTCTTTAAAGTCGAACCACTTCAGGATATTGGTCCTGACGGGCGACAGATTGTAAAGATATTCCCAGTCATTTTCCTTGGCAAGAAATGCATCCGGATCGTAGCCGAAACTGAATAATTGTCTGATTTTTTTATAAATACTCATAGGGTCCTCTTCACTGTTCCATAGTACGTCTATCCTATTATAACACCAAATCGCAAATTTTTTAACAAAGAATTCACGTTTTTATTAGAAATATATTAGGTTTTTTCGTGCATTCAAGCCATTTTTATGATAAAATGTCTATATCTACTTCTACTACTGTAAATGTAGAGGCATATAAGCCCTGTCAGGGGGAGGCGGGTAAAACCACCGCAGAGCTATACTGATGATAGGGGTAAAGAGAGATAGATGCCTAGAAAACAGACTAAGAAACAGATAAGAAAACGTATTCATTCAATAATCTCAGTGGTGCTCACCACTGCTTTTCTTGTGTCATTTTATCCGGCAGATCTGATGACATCTCCATCCGACAATTATACGAATATTGTTCAGGCTGATGAAAACGGGCCTAAAGATACCGCAACTTCAACCGACGCAGCGAAGGATTCCCAGAAGAAAGATTCTGAAAAAAAGGATTCTTCGTCTAGTAGTGCTGCGCTCAAAAAGTCAGTTCTTGAAAATGACGACATCGCTGTTGAAGGTATACTTCCTGTTGATGCTGTTATGGAATCCAAGCGGGTTGATGTAAAGATCGACGGCAAAGACGCTCTTATTGCATATGACATCAACATCTATGCAAGTGCCGCCGATAAAAAGGCCGGAATCAAGTGGCAGCCTGAGGACGATCCTCTGACTGTTACCTTTAAGACCAAATCCATTGAAGCCGATTCGGTTGATGTTTACCACCTCGAGGACAAGAAGAGTCCTGCCGAGCTCGTAGAGGAAAATGTCTCGACTGACGATAACCAGGTTGAGTTCGAAGCTGATTCCTTCAGTATCTATGCCATCGTTGAACACGAAGGCGATGATGACATCAAGACTCCGAGATTCACTATTGAGTTCCTGGCGCCTGTATCTGACCCTGCAACTCAGGGATATATTAAAGACGGCGTCCAGTACTATAATGTCGGACCTTATGAATTCAAGAACAAGAATAATGATATACAAAAAACTCAGATAGTTCAGAATGGCGAGACCCTGGAAATGATTGCCAACCCGCCAAACCTTCCGGGAGAATACTTCTTTGGATGGTATGTAGTTGATCCCGCTCCAAAAGAAGAAGGCGAAGAAGAGAACGAAAACGAATTAAAGTTCAGCTGGCCCGAGTCTCCGAAGAAGATCACATTTGATACTCCTATCTCTGTAGCAAATAACGGAGATGGCACATTTACCATGACTTGGACCGTTGAAGGAAAGACCTATTCTGAGACGGCTGAGTATGATCCCGATGATTACAGTGCTCATATATACGTTGCACCTATTTACGAAGATTACTGTTTCGTTAATTTCCATGAGCTTGCTTATGCCGTAAGCAGCAACAGTAACCTGCTTACACGTAAGCTTGTCATCTTAGGTTCCGATGAAACCGAGAAAGTTCTTATCAGTGATGTTACAGCTCAGGCTACAGATACGATCCGTAAGATATTCCGCGGCTGGCAGTACCGTGCCAACAATACATGGATTTCTGTCCAGACCATGAATGATAATGGTAATCCGATTACCAAATATATTGATATAACCGGTGATACCGACCTCTTCCCTTACTTCCAGGAAGGCCGCTGGCTTTATTTCAATGTCGGCGACAGTGGAAACGGAGCAACCTACGTTCCTGCGCAGTTCACACTTGCAGAGTTCGATTCGGAAGAAGGATCCGCAAGCGTTGGCGGTACAGTGGATAGTCTTCCTACAACAACCAGGGCCGGATATGATTTTGGTGGATGGAGAGTCAATACCGGAACCGATGATAACCCGAACTATGTTCTGGTTACCGATCCCGATGGCAACTTCCTGGATTCGGTCAATCTGTCTATTAATGAAACCTATCTTGATAATGACGGAAATGAACAGACTGGTGTAGCATATACTATTCAGAATGGTGAGCTTACTATTAAGTATCCTTTAAGCTCTCTTACTTTCTATGCAGAGTGGATTGAAAAAACCGACACTCATTTTACCGTTGTTGTCTGGAAGCAGAAGGTTACGGATGAAGCAAACCTGGCAAACGCCGATAAGGATTATGATTATTATGTTTTACCGGCAGATATCCCTTCTACTATTGACTGTACTTCAGGACTAACGGTTGCTCAAATCAATAATATGATCAACACACACAGAACGCTTACTACAAATAGCGATGCAACCATTAGAAATGCATTTACGGGTTTTCATTTACGTGATACCGATCCTGTTGTCATGGATACCCCGACCGTCCGTGGAGATGGTTCAACCGTTGTAAATGTTTATTATGACAGAAATGTTCATAATCTTGATTTTCAGGTTCAGGATTACACATATACTGTATCCAATAATGATAATGATAACAATCCGGCTAAATATGGCGATGTAAACGGACAAAAGGCAAGAGTTTATTGGAGAAACGGCGCTTTCAGGGTGACAGATAATAACAATGCTGCCGTTTATACCGGAACAGTTTATACAAGATCAAATAACCAATCATGGCAGACAATAAAGACTATAACCGCTCTTTATGAGCATAATATATCCAACGAATTCCCTATAACAGGAACAAACGGAGTATCATATGATCAAGGACAACGTTGGGCTCCACAAAACAGTTCTACTTATACTCAGGTTCTTGTATACTTGGATATTATGCCAAATGAAGATATCAGATTTCGTCTTGATAACACCGATAAAGAGTTAAAATACTTGTATTATTACATAGAACCTCTTCCGGATACACCAGCTGCACCCGAAGACAGAACCTATAATGGAAAAAGGTTTATTCTTTACCATCTTACACGCGCCAAATACGGATTCTTTACGGAAGCAGAAGATTATCTGGATCTAATTGGATTCACTAAAGATACTAATTCTTTCCCGCCTCAAGCTTATAATTCAAGCGGAACACAGGTCAATCAGGTATGGGGATCCGGATCTAATGCCGAATCAATATATTGTTACTATCTCCGTGATTCCTATACGCTTTCATTTGATTACAACTATCCAGTTGCTTCAGGAGTGTCGAATAAAATCACGGACATAACAGATGTGCCATACGAAAGTCCGCTTTCTTCTTATGAGTTTACTCCTGACGCATCTGATATCCCGGATCACTATGAATTCATCGGCTGGTTCGAAGACCAGGCCGGAACGAAGCCATTTGACTTTAACAGCACAATGCCGGCCGCTGATAAGATCATCTACGGAAAGTGGGAGCCTGTATATTATAATGTCTGCATAGACCCTAACGGCGGTGTGATCAACCATATCAACTACTCTGAACCAACAGACGGCGGATATCCTACATTTTATGCTCAGGGTCTCGCAAGCGAAAATGGCGCTGCATGGGATGCCGCACGAGCCGCTGTCGGAGGAGATACATCCTGGGTTTCTAGTCTTCCGGGATCCGGACATAATACATCTCAGTCAACATATTTCAGCGCAATGTACGGAACTGCCATCGGCGAATATGAGCTTGAAAGAGTATATGTCGAGTGTGATGCATCTGACGAAGGAACAAAATACTACTACGTAAACATGCAGTATAACAATAACGGCGAGTGGGGTCTTCACGCAGATATGCGTAATGCCCTTTATCTCACCGAAGCACAGCTGGAGGCATATTACAAATACTGTCTTGCTGCAAAAGCATGGCACGATGTTTCCCGTCCCGGTTATTATGACGGAACAATCCCATCAACTTTTGATGAATTCAAGAATACTTACGTTAAGAAAAACGGACAGGGCGAATTCCAGCTCTACAAAGAATCCGTTAACAGCTCTTATGCATTTGTCGGCTGGTATGTTGTCAATCCGGATGGAACACTTTCCGACACACCTTACAGCTTTGCGAATGCCATAGAAAATAGCATCACTCTCCGCGCTGTATGGCGAAGAGTCGGTGATTATTATATTTCATATGATCCTACATATGTCCTTACATTGTCAGACGGAACTGAAGTTTTAATGAACGGACAGATTTCCGCATGGACAGATCCTGCCAACAGTGCCATGGGTAAATATAATGATGGAGCAACTACCACGACCCTTCAGCAACCTACCGGAATAACGGCAAATGGTGTTGAAGCCGGTGAAGATTATATATTCCGAGGCTGGGAAGTAGTTGATTACCTGGGTATCGATGAAAATGGTCACGCCATATATAGGCCAAGATATAACAATGTTTATTATGCTGAACCAACAACCTTTGTGATCAATTCCGTAGATGCGGATTCTCACGGATGTATACATATGCGTGCAGTTTATCAGGCTGTTAACGAATCCGACCGCAGGCCGGAGATTGCTAACCTGATGCTTAATGCAAATGACGGTCATCTGGTTGATGCTTCCGAAAATACACTCTCATCTGATATTGATATCACTACTGCTTCAGGCTGGACAGGCACTGGTGTTGTTGTCGAGGATGAAAGCGAAAATGAGATCGTATTCGGAAACATGCAGTCCAATGACGCTGTTCATGTATATAAATATGCCGTAACAAACGGCTCTTTAGATTCACCATACGACCAAAGCACAAACTACTTTAAACACGATGAAGGTTATCTCCTTATAGGATTTGATGAGGGCTCCGATTATACTTTTGAAATGACTGCCGGAGACGACTCTGATAATCTTAAAACCGGAGAGCCCTATATTCCTACCTACGCTTCAGATTCCGTTATCTCCGTTCAGAGAACAGACAGCGAAAAGCTTTATGCTGTATGGGAGCCAATGGTATATGTTGATTTCACCAACAGGACATCTCAGCCGGTAACTTTCACATTAAGCGGTTCAGGACAGGCAATGAGTATTGTGAACGAAGTAACCGGATTATTCTCTCGTGAGAAATTCACCGAAACCGTAGTAACCTTACAGCCCGGCGAAACTATCAAATTTGTTATGCCCAAAGGAGCCGGAGAAACATTTACGGTAGACGGAACAAATACTAATACCGCTCAGCTCCTGAACGTGACAAGCTTCTTTGATGGTAATCAGACTGCCAGCGCTTTAGCTGACAGATCTTCTCATGCTACCTATACATTAACCGATACACTTCACACTGATTCTGAAGGAGTACATGTATATTTCGATGGTATCGATACAATCTTCTATGATGTTAACGGCGGTAACTGGACTGATACCAGAACAGGAAATAGCTATCAGCAGGTTGCTGATGATGCTTCTCTTATATATGTAGATGAAGACGGTCTTCCTTATGAACCCGTCGACCTGAGTGGAAATAATACTGCCACAGCTACAAAGCCTTCGGATCCTACAAGAACAGGCTATACATTTGTAGGCTGGACCTCCGATCCAGATGTGGCTGCCTGCGATCCTGCAGGATATACATTGCCGGGAACAGATGAAAGTGCCGGAATCAATAACATGACTATCATCAAGCGTGATAAACTTTGGAATTTCGACACCGAAGTAGATGCCGGAATGACTCTCTATGCAGTTTGGGGTGAAAATGTCACCGTCACCTTCCATCTGACCAATGACCACACATGGCATGATACGGATAATGAATATTTTGTTCCGGGAAATAACCGTACATATACAGTGACACTTGCTAAGGGTGATACGGTTCGTATGCCAACGTCACCGACATGGAACGCATCCCATCAGTTTTATCGTTGGTCAACCGTGGATAGTCATCAGAATGCATCCAAAACGATAGATCAAATAACAAATATCTATGATTTTGGTACACCAGTTTTAAGCAACACTGATCTATATACTTCTTGGATTAATGCAGACCATATCGATGTTACTATCAGCAAAACTGTTGAAAATGGTGATGGATCAGATTTAACAACCGAACAGTTATCAAAAGAGTTTTCTTTTACCGCCAAAGTCGTAACAACATATTCTAAATTAACAGTGACCAGAAGTGGAAGTAATTGGTCAGGATATAATTATAATACAGAATTAACAGAAACATCAGAAACTGATTCTCAAACATATAAACTAAAAGATGGCGAATCATTTACAATATCCTTGTATTATGACGAATCTGAACAAACCGGAAATGTCAACAGTAGTACGGCAAGAAGCGCAACGATTTTCTTCCAATCATTGGTTATAACCGAAACCTCTGATCCAAATTATACTGTGAAAGTAAAAATCGATAATCAACCAGAAGTCGAAACTGATAGTGAAATAATAAATTCACGTAATAGCAATCCATCATGGATTTACAATAATAACAGAAATTATACCCTTTCTGCATCTCCTACGTACCCAGCAGGAACCGAAGTTCCCATAGCATTCACCAACACCCGTACAAAGACGGATGTGAAGCTTACAAAGGTTGTAACACATGACGATTACATTACAGGTGATGAAGAATTTGTATTTGAGAATATTACTTATAAAAACGATCAGGGCAACACTGTCACAACACCTGCCGAATATACAACTGCTACGTTAAAGAATGGTGAAAGTGTTATCCTGCGCGGGGTTCCGATTGGAGGAAGCATCACTGTTACTGAAAATGCTCCGGGATGGACAGCTGAATCTGTTAATGATGCGGATGATACGGATACCGACGGAGCGACATTTACACTTAGTCAAGTACCTTCGGAAGGCGGCGGAATAACATTTACAAATACTCGGAATACGAGCGATATTACTGTTAAGAACAACGTCCTTTCTGATGAATACGGCGATAAGACTAAGAATTTCACATATACAGCTACTCTTTGGAATGGAGATACTCAGGTTCCTTTCCCAAGTACTATTACCGATGCAACCTTCAGTGATGGAAGAAAGGTTATGACCTTCACTCTTAAAGATGACGAAACCCGTCTTATAAAGGATCTTCCGAATGGTTATAAGTTGGTAGTAACGCAGACGGCAGATGAAGATTATACAACTGCTGTCGGATTAGAAGGTGAAGCCAAGGCTTCGTCACTCGAATATACAATCACTGATATTCAGAATGACGCTGTGATAGAATTTGAAAATACACTGAAGACTGGTACAATCAAAGTTACAAAGAATGTTCAGCTTCCGGCAGGGCATACATTACCTCCCGGAACAACATTCAACTTTACCGCAAAGCTGTATCCGACAAGTAATTCAACAACTGCTTCTCCGATCTCAAACGACCTTAAGGCTGCACTTAATGCACTGAATAGAGGAATAACATTTGACGATACTGCTAATACTTTCTCCTTTACCCTTGGCGATGGAGAAGACATTTCCCTTCCTGATCTTCCTGTCGGATATTTCCTTCAGGTTAAAGAAACTGCACCGGGATATGCCGCATACGTCAACACTATTCGTACTGATGCTGTAACGGTCCTGATTGCCGAGACCGGAAACAGCGATATTAACTATATCAACCGTAAAGCCGCTTCAACTATAACGATAAAGAAGGTAGATAAAGTCACCGGTAATCCAGTCAAGGGAGCTGTATTCCGCTTATACAACGTGGTAAACGGAACGCAGAATACACTTTATACCTTAACATCAGACGATGACGGATGGCTCGCGTATACCGAATCCGGCGACCCGGTTACAGAAATATCTCTGGAGAATGGAACGTATTATCTTGCGGAGCAGACTCCGGCTAAATGGTATAAGCTTTTAGAGGATTCGATCACTATCACAGTAGATAACTCCGATCCGGATCCCGCTAATTGGGTAACCGTATCCGGAAGCACTGCCGTGAAGGACTTTGAATATCTGCAGGATGAAGATATTCATACCTTTAAGGTAACTAACGAGCGGGCACCGATCATAATACCTACCGGTGTAAATGTCGCATTTAACTTCTTATCCATTGCATTGATTCTTGCGATGGGATTATGGCTCTTCCTGTTACATAAGCTCAGTCTGATGCGTAGACGCAGGGAAGAGGAAGATTGATAACTAACTATCCTAATCACAAAAGCCAGGAAGAATTATCTTCCTGGCTTTTCTTATATCACATAGATTATCATTTCTATTATGAATTTATCTTTTCAACGCTTACCTTGGAATTCATGTCGTAGAACCCAACCGTATTTTTGTTGGATACCACATTTATCAGCAGCACATCGTACATTCTGTCATGAACTGTAAGCTCACCGTTTACGAAGCTCGTACAGCTGATTGAAAGCAGATAGTCGCCGCCCTGCAGGAACATTTCCTGTTCGAAATCTATAACGAAAACATCGCCTTTCTTTGCAAGGCCCACGCCGGTATTTTCATACATTGTATTGGTCCCGGTAACGTCCTGCCCTTTCAGTGTTTTAAATGTATAGGTAAAGATTGGATCCTGTACATCCTCGAAGAATTCCACCTTATATTTTATATGAAACTTGTAGCCTTTTATAAGAGTCGCTGACAGATTGCCCTGCTCGTCCATGATCGCAAAGTCGGTTATCTTTGCATCCATGATGCCGTATTCATCAAGCTTTGGATTTATCTGGAAGCTGTCCTTCCACTTCTTCTCCGATTCGTTAGAGCCGGCCGAAGCATTTTCAGCTGAAGCACCGCCCGGAACGTAGGTTCCTTCCTCCTGAGCCTTGAGATCCTTAACAGACATACCCGACATAAGCTTCTTGTAGCGGTTGATGGTTTCACCGGGTGTACCTTCTCCGACGTTGATTCCATGATCAAGAAGGATTGCCTTGCTACAATATCTCTCGATGCTTGAAAGGTCGTGGCTTACGAAAAGGATCGTCTTGCCGCGGTTCTTGAAGTCCTCGAATTTCTTAAAGCATTTATTCTGGAAAAATGCGTCGCCGACGGAAAGCGCCTCATCGACTATAAGAATCTCGGGGTCGATATTTATTGCAACCGCAAATGCGAGCCTTACAAACATACCCGAAGAATATGTCTTCACAGGCTGATAAACGAAATCGCCGATATCCGCAAACTCGAGGATATCATCAAGTCTTGAATCAATCTCCTCCTTCGAGAAGCCGATCATGGTTCCGTTCAGGTAGATATTTTCAATTCCGGTGTAAAGGCTGTTGAAGCCGGCGCCCAGCTCGAGAAGAGCCGAGATCCTTCCATCGATATCCACACTTCCGGAGGTGGGACTAAGCACACCTGTTATGATCTTGAGCATCGTGGATTTACCGGCACCGTTTGTACCGATGATGCCGACGCAGTCACCCTTATTTACTTCGAAACTGACATCCTTAAGTGCATGATGCTCGCGATACTTGACGCCCCTCCTGAATCCGAGCATGCCAAGAGCACGATCCTTATTAGAATCGTAGAGATTATATATCTTAGAGACATTATTAACTTTTATTGCAATATCTTTATCCATCTATAATACGTCCGCGAAGTATTCTTTTAATTTATTAAATATATGTACTCCGAACCAGAATACGAATATCGTAACGATCCAGAAGTAAAGTGTCCACCAGATTCCGGTGCCTTCCCAGAACCATCTCTTATAGAGCATGCTGTCCCTGAAACCATTTACAATATAGAACATGGGGTTCAGCTTGAATACCGTAAGGAGCTTCGGGCCGAGCCTCTTCTCAGCATCCCACATGATAGGTGTGATCCAGACGCCGATCTGCAGCACGAAGATACTGATGAACTGAGTCAGGTCGCGGAGGAAGACATTTATCGCAGCAGTCAGATACACCAGACCCAGCGTAAAAACTATGTTACAGAAAATGTAATAAATTAGCTGAAGCGCGTATAGAGTCGGTGCAAAGCCCATGCATATGCAAAGTATGATTGAAAATATAATGAAGAACGAATGCACGAACAGCGCGGACAGGACCTTCACAAAGGGAAGGATGTCAATATTGAACATGACTTTTTTGACGAGGTAGTCGTAGTCGATCAGCGCACCGGTTCCGCCGTTCATGGCTTCGGCGAAGAAAAACCACGGTACGATACCCACGACAATAAAAAGTACGAAGGGATATTCCTGGTTCTCGTTCTGTCTGAAGCCTACCGTGAAGATAAACCAGTAGACGAGAATGGTCACGATGGGCTGGATAAATGCCCAGACCATACCAAGATATGAACCTGCGTATTTGGTCCTGAAGTCATTTTTTGCAAGTGTAAAAGCAATCTTTCGATTTTCGAAAAGCTCGGCGGGTATGAATCTACGTTTGTTCATGATTTAAAGATTACGCTCTTTCTTATAAGCTTCGATTCCGCCCCATACCTTATCTTTATCAGATAAAATGAGGTCGTCATATGTCATGCCCTCGGGAAGAGGCCACTCAACTCCGATGTCGGGGTCTGACCAGAGAAGGCCGCCCTCATCATTCGGATGATAGAAATCAGTACATTTATAGCAGAACTCGGCATAGTCCGAAAGAACTATGAAGCCGTGTGCAAAATTCTTAGGGATGAAGAACTGCTTTTTGTTCTCGGCAGAAAGCCTTACGCCATACCACATACCGAAGGTCTCGCTGCCCGGTCTTAAGTCAACGGCAACATCGAAAACCTCGCCGTTGATAACTCTTACAAGCTTATCCTGAGGAAATTCGATCTGGAAATGAAGTCCTCTCAGCACGCCCTTTCTGGATGCGCTCTGATTATCCTGAACGAATTCAAGGGGAATGCCCGCTTCCTTCATATCATTCATGTTGTAGGTCTCCATGAAGTAGCCTCTCTCATCGCCGAATACTGTCGGTGTGATGACCTTGAGTCCTTCAATTGTTACTCCGTTTTTCACGCAACTTTCTACTGTAATCTTTCCCATTTTGTTCTCCTTAATTGGGTGAAGTCTTCCTCACCCATTCTATTGTTCTTCTGATTCCTTCCTCGAAACTTATCTGAGGCAAAAAGCCCGTATCAGCAACAAGGTCCGTGATATCAGCTTCCAGATACATTGCCTGGTTTATATCATAATCCTTCTCTCCAATCCCCACATCGATCGTAGGATCGATAGCATCGCGGATCGCATAAATATAATCACTTAAAAGTCTTGCCTCACCCGAGCCGATCGTATAGCAGGTCTGATCCTTTCCCGCCTCGGCAAGCGAGATAAATGCTCTCGCAAGATCTTCAACATATATATAATCCCATGTCTGCTGGGCAGGGGTAAATGCCATATGCTCCTTCAGAAGCATTGCCTTGATAGCAGACATGATCATCGTTGACTTGTTATCCCCGGGACCATAGCAGCTGAGGATTCTTCCCCATACGTGCCTGATGCCTAAGTTCTCGCATTCCAGCTGGGACAGCCTGCATGCCGCAAGCTTTGCAATACCAAATCCTGTCCTCGGATCCTTCGGAAGCTCATCCGAAAGCTTGCCGCTCGCGATTCCGAACTCAGCCTGAGTTCCCGCACCGACAAATGATTTGCAGCCGGTCTCATATGCAAGATGCACAGCATCAACGGTAGCCGTGATATTTACAGCCTGCTTTGAAGCATCATTTCTTCCCGGGCCGAATGTATGTGCCCATCCGAAATGGAAGAAAGCATCATGCTCCCAGCCAAGCTTATCTCTTAATGATCTCAGTTCCGAAAGGTCACAGTCGATAAGACGGAGTGTTCCATGCTCCGACTCCGACTCTGTCCGGATCTTATCCATTTCAATTTTGTCCTGTTCAACCAGCTCTTCCAGGTATTCCAGATTTTCTGACATAGGCCTTATTATCGCGGTCACGCTCACGCCCTTACGAAGGAGCTGGCGTGTCACCTCCGAGCCTATCATTCCGGTCGCACCGGTTATTATAACGTCTCTCATCTTCCCCTCATCCGTATCTTAGAGTTTCTTGATCCTGTCGATAGCTTCGACAGTATTTTCATAGCTGCCAAATGCAGTCAGGCGGAAATGGCCCTCTCCGCTTGGTCCGAATCCCGAACCCGGTGTTCCGACTACATTTGCCTCACTGAGGAGATAATCGAAGAACTCCCAGCTGGTCATGTTATCAGGTGTCTTAAGCCAGATGTAAGGTGCATTCACACCACCGGAAACAGTGTATCCGGCTTCCTTAAGTCCCTCAAGAATATACTTGGCATTGTTCATATAGTAAGCAATCTGCTCGGAAGTCTGACGGATTCCCTCATCAGAGAATACAGCCTCGCCGGCCTTCTGGATGATGTAAGGAGCGCCGTTGAACTTTGTTCCGTGACGTCTTGCCCAGAGTGCGTTAAGTGAGTTACCGTCAGCATCCTTGATATCCTTCGGAACGATCGTATATCCGAGACGTGTTCCGGTAAATCCGGCATTCTTTGAGAATGATCTGATCTCGATAGCACATGTTCTTGCGCCCTCGCACTCATAGATCGAATGGGGCACATCAGCCTCTGAAATATATGCTTCGTAAGCAGCATCGTAGATGATCACTGCGCCTACCTTATTAGCATAGTCAACCCACTCCTGAAGCTGATCCTTCTTAATCGTTGCGCCCGTAGGATTGTTCGGGAAGCAGAGATAGATAACATCAGGTGTTTCTGAAGGAATCTCAGGTGCGTAGCCATTTGCAGCAGTACAAGGCATGTAAATGACGTCGCTCCAGAGCTCTGTCGAAGGATCATATGTGCCGGTTCTTCCTGCCATGACATTTGTATCAACATAAACGGGGTAAACAGGATCACAGACTGCAATCTTCTGATCCTTTGTGAATATCTCCTGGATATTTCCGGAGTCGGACTTAGCACCGTCGCTCACGAAAACTTCGTCTGCATAGACTTCTGCTCCGAGAGGCTTAAATGCCTTCTCAACGATAGTCTCTCTTAAAAATGCATAACCAAGATCGGGAGCATATCCCTTAAATGTATCTGCGCTTGCCATCTCATCAACAGCTGCATGAAGCGCATTTATAACTGCGGGGCAGAGGGGCTGTGTAACATCACCGATTCCGAGTCTGATGATCTTCTTGTCGGGATTAGCCTCGGCATAAGCACTTACTTTCTTTGCGATTGTCGAGAAGAGGTAGCTTCCCGGTAATTTGAGATAATTTTCATTTGCTTTAAACATAACTTTTTCCTCCTATATCTCTCCTTCAAAAACTGTGGTTGCGGGGCCGGTCATGAACACGAGATTATCTTCTCTGTCCCAGCGGATCTTAAGGTCTCCGCCGCGAAGTGAAACCGTCACTTCATCATCTGTCTTGCCGTTCAGGATGCAGGCAACTACCGTAGCGCAGGCGCCGGTTCCACAGGCCATAGTTTCTGCCGAACCTCTTTCCCATACACGCATCTTAACGTAGTTTCTGTCTATAACCTGAACAAACTCTGTATTTATCCTGTCGGGGAACAGGCGATAATTCTCAAATTTAGGGCCGATACTCTCGAGGGGGTAGTTGTCAGTATCATCAACGAAGACGATCACATGGGGATTACCCATGGATACTGCGGTTCCCAGATACTCGGTACCGTCTATCATTATCGGCATTCCGACTGCTGCTTCACCGGGAGTAAAGCCCTCGGGAACGATCACCGGAACATCCTCCGGCTTAAGTATCGGAGCGCCCATATTTACGGTGGCATCCGAAACCACAAAACCATTATTCGATACTGCCTTATAGCCCGGAACCTCATCCACAGGCTTAATGGTAAGATCCAGTGTCTTGATACCGGACAGTGTTTCGATCGTAACGACCGTCTTATCTGTAAGGCCGTGATCATATACATATTTACCGACACAGCGGATTCCGTTTCCGCACATCTTGCCCTGTGAGCCGTCGGCATTATACATATCCATCATAAAGTCCGCCTTATCACTCTTCTTTATCAGGATAAGGCCATCGGAGCCAATCCCAAAATGTCTGTCACTTACGGCGATGGAAAGTGCTGACGGATCAGGTATATCATTTTCAATTGCATTAACGTACACATAATCATTTCCGATTCCGTGCATCTTAGTAAACTTCATTTCTATTCTCCTATATTTCAAGTTATAAAAAACCAAACTACATTGTACCACACTATTATAGGATAGAAAAGCGTATGTTTTGCATAACAGATGTTACTATTCACGGTTGAAATAAAAACAGTTGTATCGAACGTGGTTGCTTGCAACCAAAGGCTGATACAACTGTTTTTATTTCATACCTGCGAAGCAGGTGA
The DNA here is from genome assembly GCA_017619835.1 of Eubacterium sp. GTDB lineage: Bacteria > Bacillota > Clostridia > Lachnospirales > Lachnospiraceae > Eubacterium_Q. The sequence goes on along the minus strand of JAFZRN010000006.1, from coordinate 79,055 downwards.
CTCAAAAATCACGATTCAGTGCTGCGATAGCAGCAATAGAGCATCGAATAATAGGTTTGTTTATGCTTGCATAAAAACAAACCGTTATTCGATGCGGACTTAAGAGTGGTTTTTGAGTCAACCGTGAATAGAATAAAATACCGCCCGGAAAAAGATTTCCGGACGGTAGAATCATAATGATTTACTCATTTACGTAAGGTATTATAGCAATCTGTCTAGCTCTCTTAACAGCTACAGTAAGCTCTCTCTGATGCTTAGCACAGTTTCCTGTAATACGACGAGGAAGGATCTTTCCTCTTTCAGATACATATTTCTTAAGGAGATTTGCATCCTTATAATCAATTACCTGGTTCTTATCAGAGCAGAATACACAGACCTTTCTTCTTCTATGCATAGGTCTTCTTCTCATCGGTGCTGCTCCGCCTTCTTTATTAAATGGCATCTTTCTACCTCCATGAATTCATATGCATCCAAATTCACTTCCTACTTGAATGGCAGATCGTTTTCAATTCCTTCGGGAATATCCATAAATGCGTCTGCGCTTGCTGCTTCTGGTGAAGGAGCGTTCTGAGGCTCATATCCTCCCTGTGATCCGGAGGCTGCATTCTTGCTTTCAGCAAACTCCTGCTCTTCAACAACTACCTCTGTAGTGAAGACCTTCTGTCCTTCCTTATTGGTGTAGGATCCGGTCTGAATACGTCCGGTAACAGCAATCTTTGTACCCTGCTTAAGATACTTCTCAGCAAACTCACCCTGTCTTCCAAAAGCGACACAGTTGATAAAATCTGCGGTCTGCTGATCATTTCCGCCATTTCTTCTGGCAAATCTGCGGTCAACTGCGAGAGAATATCTTGCAATTGCGAGCTGACTTCCGTCTTGTGAATTTGAATATCTGATCTCGGGGTCTCTTGTGAGACGGCCCATTAAAATAACTTTGTTCATTCAGGACTCCTCCTATATCTCTAGAAAAAACTAAGCGTCCTGTCTAACAATTAAGAATCTGATGACGTTTTCGTAAATGCGAAGATGTCTTTCGATAAATGCAGGAGCATCATCCGGACCTTCGAAATGTACGAAATAGTAGTATCCCTCTAACATATCCTGAATCTCGTATGCAAGTCTCTGCTTACCTTTTTCGTCGATGTCTGTAACAGTACTTCCAGACTTCGCGATACGGTTTGTTACTCTCTCGAGAGTAGCAGCTCTTGCCTCGTCATCGATCTTAGAGTTAAGAACTAACGCGATCTCATACTTATTCATTCTTTGCACCTCCTTATGGACTTTTTTGGTTTTTACCTTGCATATCCTTAAAGGATATACCGTTGGGGGCTTTGACATGCCCGCCGGTGCCGGTAAAAACAAGGATTTTTGCATCACAGACGCTTATCTTATCATATATATAAGGTAAAATCAAGCAACATTTTTAGATGCCACACATCACCTTATCATTTTCTTCATCATAATTTGTGAATCTCTAGTTGCCATTTTCCATTGGCAACATCAACCAGTTTATTTATCTCATTCTTATATTCTTCAAATAGGTGTTCTAAGTCTTTAAAATCCCCACTCCCCGCTTCAATAATATCCATATTTTCATTCACATAAGCCATACCACCGGAATTATCACTATAGTCATCAAATGAAACTGCGTATTCTTTTTTTCCAAAACAAGAAATCCATATCTTTAAACCAATTATCACTCCATCAGGTGATGCCGCTTCTTCCGTTTCAACACTCATACTATAATATCCGGAAAGTATTCCACCTCCCGAAGTAATATAATAATCATCATAACCCTCATAATGATATTTTTTTCCTTCATCATAAGACACCACATCCACATAATGTTTTTTCATGGATATATTTGGAATTAAGAATGCAGTTCCCAAAACAAGAATCAGTATAATTATACAAAATATAATTTTATGACTTCTTACCAAGCTTCCCACTTCTCGTTTGCCTTTCTAAATAATCTGTTTATTTTTTCTTTATTGTCAGCAATATATTTCTCCTGTGTTTCGGAATAACCATATTCATTAGATAACACATTTACATTTTCATCAATATATATCTGTTCATCTACATATCTGTCATTATCATTTTCATAAAGCAATATACCATATGTATGATCAATCGGCCAGATAAACAGGGTAACCTGCATTCCTTTTGTATATAAGTTTCCATTAGCATCTACATAGCTTTTACAATCTTCTTCAGTTGAAACACTCGCAAAACACTCAATATTAAAGAACGAAGCCTTTTTATATGTAAACACATATCCATTTTCACTAGTATAATACTGAGCTTTTCCATGATTTCTATCATAGTCTAAATGTGATATAAATGGTTTATTAATCCTATATATCTGTACGAATCTAAATGTAATACAACCAACAAATATGATTACAACAAGAAACAATAATGCCCATTTTATCTTAGATTTTAACAACAAATTCCTCCTCACTTACTATCCTTTTATCATGGGTAACTACTATGACAGTTTTTCCATCATTATTCAGCTTATGGAGTACCTCCATAACCATTTTGCCATTCTTTTCATCCAGCGATCCGGTTGGCTCATCCGCCAGAACCACCTCACACTTTTTAATCATTAATCTGGCAAGTGCAACTCTCTGTTGTTCACCTCCGGAAAGCTTATAAACTTTCTCATCAATTAGTTTCTTTATTCCCACGTATTCAAGTGCCTCTTCAATTCCAACATCCGTGCGAGTATCTTTTTGTATTAATTCAAGATTCTGTCTTACAGTTTTATTCTCTAAAAGAGCAAAATTCTGAAACAGAAAACCAACCTGATATTTATATATTTTTCTCTTGTTTTTAGGATTCAGTACGTCTACTGAGTTCACAATAACTGATCCGCCATCAACGCTCTCCAACCCACCGATAATATTCATTAAGGTTGTTTTTCCACTTCCGCTGTCTCCGGAAATAATGACAAAACTTTTATCCGGAATATCCAGATTAAAATCTTCAAATATAATTCTATTACCAAATGATTTTTTTAAACCTCTTATTTCTATCATAAACAACCACCTTTAAGTATTTTAGAAACACTATTCTTTTCTATAATAATCAAATTTATGAAGGTAACCAATAATTCCAGGAAGATAACCGAAATTCCAATAAGTAAGCATAACGGTAAAGATATCTTTACAAGAAAATTTCCTATGATCATAACCAATATCATTACAATCAAATTGGTTATTACTCCAAAGCAGATTAAGAATTTATTTCTTTCTGTCAGACCAAAGCCTAATATCTTTTTTACAGCAAGTTCCATTGCATGCAGTTTGTATTCCATACGTACGATCAATATAATCAGAACCATCTGCAGGATTATTGAAAAGAAGCAAAGAGAACTGCAAAAGGCAATTAGTTTTCTGATAAAATTGTTGTGATATGTATAGCTTTCATTTACATCAACCTGGATAAGCTCCAATCCTTTTGTATCAATCTCATACTTTTTCTTAATCTCATCTATTTGTGCTTCTGATAAATTGAACATTATTTCTCTATAATCAGAAGAGAATAATTCTTCATTATATTTTTCTATATCCATTCTGTTTTGTAGAATAACCACAGGATTCATCACATTTTCCAGATCTATTCTCTGGTCGATATATGGAACAGATATATTTCCTTTATAATAGATATACTGAATTTTAGTATCAGTCGTTCCTATTCCCAACTCATCTACAATATATTCTACTTCATCAAAATCTATAGCATCAATCTTATCTTTAGGAACAAATACCGCTACGTCCGATTTATCATCTATTTCTGTTAAATCAAGGTATTTATCAATAAAACATTTCCCATTCTCATTAACCTTTAAGTAATTAACATTGTTATCTTCATCAATAAGTGCATGTTCACATATTATTGGAGCACTTTCTTCATAAAATTCCTTGTATATTTTTTTGTATATTGCATTAATATATTCATCCAAAGAATTATTTTCAATATCATGGCCAAGTTCATTCAATCTTATATAACTATAGCCTTTTAGATTTTCAATCATTTTTGCATTTGAAAGCGAAGCCGCATCTTTTAACAAAATGCTTAGATTAGTTACAAGTGTAAAAATGGTTATTGCAGTTACTGCCACTTTAATAACATATGTTGTCCTTAAAATCACCTTCGTGTCATTTACATTTGAAAATGCTTTTTTAATATCATATATGCCATATGACAAATAACATAAGCAGGATAATCCCACTCCAATCCCGTAAAGAATACAAATTTGTGTCCTCATGAATTCACCATATAGCACAGAAAAAACAGCCGCTCTTATAGCAAAAAATAGCAGCCAGCTAATAATCATATTGATAATAATATTATATAAAATTATTCTTTTTACAGACTCCCCCAGGGATATCCTGACTATGTATTCTTTTTTATTATATATTATCTCCATGCATGTCATAAGAATGCATATGAACACAATGATGCTCCATACACTATATATCACATCTCTTTCAGAACCGTTTGTAATCGCCGGATAAGAAATAGAATGATTTTCACTTAAAAATGCATATAATTTGTCAATGTCATCATCGTTTCCAATAAAGCTGACATCGTAAATATATTTATAGTTTTCACTTTTCTGTTCAAGAAATCCTTTAAATTCTACATCTACATTACCCGATAACAAAGATATGTATCTATGCTCTGTAACTCTGTTTTTCTTTAATAACTCCTCTTTAGTTTTATCAGACTTGTAGAAAACAGTATAATCAACATTGATCCCATCAATATCTTTATAACATTCTGAAAAGCATTCTACATTATATTTTTCACACCCATTATATATATCTTCAATGAGTTCCAGTCTTTCTTCTTCATTTTCATACGTATACTCTGAATTTCTATAGTATGCCGAAGAATAATTCCATAGTTCATAATTTGTCACTTCACTTTGAAGCGCAAATCCAAATATCAATATAATCACTAATATACAAAATTTTGCAATTCTCATTTTATTACCTAAAAAGGGTCCTATCAAACATAGAACCCTTAAAATAATTTATTTATTGTGTGAATCTTTAGGACTCTTTACCGTAAACGACGAGGCTGTTTCTGTAGAAGGAACACCCTTTAAAACCATAGTGTATTTATTATTCTTATCGTTATGCTTTATTTCCGCCTTACTCCAGCCGGCATTAGCAGTTGCTTTTCTTGAACTACCGGAAGCCGAAGTCTTTTTATTCTCAACTTTAGCCTGATGCTTGAATACCCAGCTTCTTACCCAAGTATAATCCTCATTAATAGCAGTTTTGTCAAATCCATAACAAAACTCACCAATATTGGCATTCGTTCCGGAATAATAAACTTGAGAAGTCTTTTCCCATTCTTTCTTAAAGTTTACACCCGACGGCTTTGATTTATCAAGATTGATACTTTTCGCCATAGTATTCTGCGAAGGAACCAAAGCCACACACACTATAACAACAACCAACAATTTACAAATGAATTTTTTTACCCTTGTATACATATAAATCCTCCTTCAAAGGTATAATATTTTTACATGATAACAATAGCATAAAGCCCCATTTTTTGTAAATGTCTACTGTGTGAACGACACGTTCTTTGTGTGAACGACATGTTTTAACAAAAAATCAGAGGATTTTTCACATCTTGTTAGGCAATCGCTGAACCATCCGGCTTCGCCGTATGTCGCTGCTTCGCAGCTTACGTTCAGCGATACCTTTTGTTCTGCATCAAATAAGCTTATCTTCCAAGGTCTGCCTGAATGGCAGACTTTGGGATAAGCTTATTTGGCAGAACTATTTAGGTATGTTTTTATATCTCACAATCTTCATGCTGGCGTTCTTGATGAACTCCTCTTCACGAAGCTTGATCCTTGTGATCTGCTTATAGATCGGTCTTCCCTTGTTGACCTTGGTCTTAAGCTTCTCGAAGTAAGTTGCATCTCCGAGATACTCTTCCTCAGGGAAGATCTCAGCAATGATCTTGCTGTCTTCATCATAGACAAGAACCTCTTTAACCGCAGGGTCTCTTGCAATATCCTGCTCGAGCTCTTCAGGGGAAATGTTTTCGCCGTTGCTCAGTATTATAAGATTTTTCTTTCTTCCGGTAAGGAAGATGAAGTTTTCATCATCAACATATCCGAGGTCACCGGTATGATACCATCCGTCAACCAGCGCATCTGCAGTAGCTTCGGGATTCTTATAATATCCCTTCATTATAAGATCACCCTTAAATGCGATCTCGCCTTCCTCGGTAGTCTTAACTTCAATACCGGGAACAAGATGTCCGACACTTCCGTCCTTATGATGGTGAACTCTGTTAACTGCTGTACAAGGTGAACACTCAGTCGCACCGTAACCGTTCAGTATCTCGATTCCCCAGGTACGGAATTCCTTTACATACATCGGATCAAGAGCAGCACCGCCGCAGATGATACATTCGAGGTTTCCTCCAAATACTTTCTGGATATTTCCGTAAGTCTTATGTCTTACATCCACACCTGCCTTCAGCATCAGATCAGTTGACTTCATGAGTCCCTTAAATGCCTTCGTAGCGCCTCTCTTTTCAATCTCTCTCCATATCTGCTTATGGAAGAACTCAACAAACATCGGAACGAAGAACATTGTCTGAGGACCGAACTCCTCCATATTCTTCTTGATATATTTGATACTCTTATTGATAAATACAGGCTGTCCGTAGTTGATAACCATGAGCACACCTACAACAAGTCCGAATGCATGATGGAAAGGAAGCACTGCAAGAACTCCGCCGTAAGGCTCATAGAGTTTACTTGTATGTACGATCTCAAATGCGATGTTACGGTTGGTAAGCTCAACTCCCTTGCTTACTCCGGAGGTACCCGAAGTAAAGAGGATCATTGCAGTCTTATCCGAATCTATCTCATAGTTAAGATATTCCTCCGCACCGTCCTTAAGAAGCTTTCTTCCCTCGGAAAGGATGTCATCAAAATCCTTCAGATTATAATTCTTTCTTCCGACCTTTTTTGAAACTTTATCATAGAAGGTATCCGAGATAAATGACACGTCCACGTCAGCTGACTTTGCAAGTGAAGCTATCTCTTCCTCCGGAAGACCTTTGTCGATCGCAACGGCGACATTTCCACCATTGATAGTCGCAAAATACACAACGAGCCACTCATAGGAATTCTCACCTATAAGTCCAACGTGCTTATTCTTGATCTTCTTCGAATACATCCAGGCGCCGAAAGCATTTACATCTTCTCTCAAGTCGAAGTAAGTCTTCTTCATCTCGCCTGTCGCACAGGGATAGACAAAAGCAGTCATGTCTGGCATGAGGTTTGCTTTTTTATCGATCATCTCTTTGAGATTGCTTATCTCGGTTACATCATAAAAGTCATAGGCTTTGTTTTTCATTGGTACCTCTCATCTTCCCCCGGGGGAGGTATAGCTTAGTATAGCTTAGTATATCTTAATATGTTACAACAGTTGTTCCTGCAGGGATATTATCGTATATCCACTTTGCGTTTTCCTTGGCAAGTCGGACGCAGCCATGTGATACTGCCATTCCCAGACGTCCGTCGATGATATTTCCATTCTTATCACAGAGAACCGAATGGAACAGATAATCGCCGCAGAACTGGGTATAGTAGAAGCATCTCGCACCACCATCGGTGTCGAAGTAGTAGCCCTTGCTGCCGACCTTGAAGACACCCTTTATAGTCGGTGTTCCGGCGGCGCCATTTCCACACTGCCACTTATGAACCGGAGTCCAGTTGCCTTGATAACCTTTGTAAATCGCAACATAGTGGATACTGCAGTTTACAAGGATAAGCCAGCCTGTGCTGCTGGAGTATCCTGCAGCCTTTTCATCCATTCCATCAGGAGTGGAGCCTACCCAGCGGCCCTTCTTATCGATCTTCTTGCCATCTATAGTTGTATTCTTGGCCATAGCACCAACAGGCTTTTTAGCCTTGTTGCCAGCCTTGTAGAAGTAATATTCAACACCATTCAGGTTGGTCCAGCCAAGAGCCATCTCACCTGTCATATGGAAGTAATACTTATACTTGCCCTTCTTCATCCAGCCGATCTTGCAGTCGCCCTTCTTGAGGAGATAATAATATTTCTTCTTGATCTTCTTAAAGCCGGTATACTGCATACCCTTCTTTGAAAGGTAGTAGGTCTTACCTTCTATCGTCTGCCAGCCTTTAAGAGCCTGACCATTTTTATCAAAGTAATGCTTATTGCCGTCGATCTTTACCCAGCCCTTGGACATCTTTGCTGTCAGCGGATCAAAGTAATAATATTTCTTTTCAAGCTTCATCCAGCCTTTTTTCAGCTTTCCGGTCTCATCGGAATAATACTTAGCCTTGCCCTTCTTTACGAAGCCCTTCTTGGCAGCACCCTTCTTGTTGAAGTAGTATTTGTCCGTACCGATATCAACAAGACCCGTCTGCATGATTCCGGTCTCGTCAAAATAATAATACTTTGTGTCTATCTGCTTTAAGCCGGTAACCTTACCTGCTATTTCGTCGCAGTAATATTTGGCACTTCCCATCTTGATCCATCCGGACTGCTTCTTGCCTTCCTCATCAAAATAGAATTCCTTGTCATTGACCTTCTGCCATCCGGTCTGCATGACGCCATTTTCATCAAAGAAATATGTCTCATTATCGATAACCTTCATCCCGATATAGACATATCCGTTTTCATCAAAGTAATAGATTTTTTCCTCGATGACCTGCCATCCTGTAAGGACAGTTCCGTCATCCGTTGTGTAGGATATTCCGTTATCATCCTTGTTCCACTGTGCTGCCTGGGCAGTGATCGAACCAACCCCCATTGTTCCGATCAGGATGATAGCTGCTGCAAGCAGGATCCTTGAAAATTTCGCTTTCATTTTATCTCCTTTTTAACGATGATATGGGGTTATATTATCACCAATTTGCATCAAATTTGCATTACAAAAAGGAATGCGGAGCGCATTCCTTTATATTATAGTATTTAGCTTAATAGAAATCAAGTTGCGATTGCATCAAGCGGCTTTATCCGGCTTGCCCATCTTGCCGGAAATGCGCCGGCCAGGATTGCCACTACCACAGATACTGCTATGCATGTAAGGATCAGCCAGGCGGGTGTAGTCATGAGCCAGGTCCCTTCGGGAAGCTTCATGAATTCCACCAGCTTCTTATTAATGAATATATCTACGAGCATCGAAAGTCCTACTCCGAGCGTGCCTCCGATAAGTCCCATCATTGCCGACTCAAAAAGGAACATGAAGCTTATGTCATCGCTGTCCGAACCCAGCATCTTTAAAAGTCCTATTTCTTTTATACGGTCATAGACTGCGGTCATCATTGTATTGATGATCCCAATCACTGCAACTATAGCTGCGATTGCTCCGATAACTCCGAGGATAGTCTGGATGATGTTGATGTAGCGGTTTGTCTCATCCAGCATTTCCTTATTGTTGGTTACCTGGAATCCCATTTCCTGTATCTGCTTTGAAACCTTATCGACGTCATTTATATCCGAAACCTTAACTATAAGTCGGCTGTATACCCAGACGTTATAGGGATTACCATCCCTGTCAGTGGGCTGGCCGGGGATCAGGCCGTCGGATTCCTGACGTTTCAGAAACATTTTCAGAGTGTCTATGTCGGTGTAAATGTTGTAATCATATTCGTTATCAACCTCACCGACGATCTCGAGTTTATATTTCTTTTCATTTTCTTCATAGCCTGCATCAGTGGCGGACGCTGTGTAACTATTCATATATGACTCGGTCTTAAAATCCATTCTTGTCCCGACCATAGAGGCATCTCCGCCGACACTGTCCTTAAATATTTTCCAGGACGCTCTGTTAAAAAGTGAACTTCTTACTCCGTTTCCGATAAGAAGCTCCGGGCGGGAGCCGTTACTTTCCGGAAGCTTACCCTCTTTAAGCTTCAGATTCTCCATATATTCTTCGGGAACTCCGACAATCGGATTCCATCCCATGAATCTCTTATAGCTTTCTTCACCATCAGCCTCGATCACGGGATAGACCGAATCCACCAGCTGAAGCTTTTCAATTTTCTTTATCGTCGAATCCGTGATTATCCTGTCCCGCCTTCCGGTATTTGTGGAAGTGACCGTGATCTCCCGTGTGCTGCCCATCTTTTCGACTGTTTCAATCATGGTCTTCTTCGCACCGAGACCGGCCGTGAGCATAGTAACTACGGACATGATCCCAATCATGATGCCCATGATCGTAAGAGCTGTCCTTAGCTTTCTCTGTTTTATATTGGCCAAACTCAGTTTTACAATATATCCCATGTTAATCGAACTCTCTCTCCAGTCTCTTACGCTTTGCTACGTGTCTTACCGTCAGGATAACCAGAATCGCCACAATGACAGTAGCCGCGATAAGCAGTTTATCCTTCTCAGTCATTTTCCTTGAAGTGTCTTCCTTGATCTGGATGATATCGGAATAATCCTGTTCAAGCACATTGATATTTCCGAGGGATGCCTTCTCCGTGAATTTATTTCCACTGATATCTTCATAAGTGATGATCACGTCGTTATCATACATGGTCGCATCCCCGGGGTCATCAGCAGCAATAGCTTTTGTGATTATATCAATATTGCCGCTCTTTCCCGACTTGATGTTTCCGATGTAGCTTGTCGCATCAGCTATGTTGTGGCCGGTCACCTCTGCGGTCACTTTATAGATATCCGCTGCGCCGATATTATTGATGGTTGATATTATCTCGACATTATCGCCGAGCCTTATATCCTCTTCCGCGATATAGGTGTCCGAAACCAGGACCTCGGTTTTAAGTTTAATCGGGATATAGACTGTATCTTCGGAAGTATAAGAACCGTTCCAGTCCTCATACTCGGTTTTGATCTTAATGCTGTAGGTCTTTTCGGAAAGCCCCTTTACAGCTTCAAAGCTAAAAGAATACTCCTGCTCTTCCTTCCCCTTCATCTCTTCCACATAGAAGGTTCCGACTCCGTCTGCCGGAAGGAATTCGCCGCCCGTAACAGCCTGACACTTAAGGTTCATGATCTTATTCTTCGAAGTATTCTGAAGCTTGAATTTTACCGTAAATGTATCGCCCGGATAAACATCATCCTTATCAAGCGAATACCCGGTAAGCATCACGCGCGGAGTGGTGGCATGAGCAGTCATGCCCTGCCCCGCCATGCCCATAATCAGCAAAAGCATCGTTACTAATATCAATTGTATTTTTTTCATCTTTTTCATCTTGATACCTTTCTTTCAAAATGTGACAAACTGATCTGAACTGTTTGTCACATTTATTCGCCGGAACGGGTTAGTGATTCGGCGACGTTTAGTTTCATCTGTTTAAAGAAGATATAGTTGGAGCCGCATAGTACGACAAGCGAAAGCAGCGCCGTTATGATGATCGCGGGCCAGCATATATACATACCTGAATTAATGAGTAATGTTACAAGCGTAGTATAGAACCAGTACTCTATGATCAAACCGATGATCAAGCCCACTATTGTTGAAATGATCCATACGATCCCTCCTTCCAGAAGAACTACCTTCAGAAGACTTCTTCTTGTCATTCCTATGGATCTTAACTGAGCAAACTCATTTCTCCTCATCTGCAGGCTGCTTATATTCACATTCATGGTATTCAGAATACTTATCATAATGATGACTACCATCGCGAGAGCTATCAGAATAAGTGTTTTTACTCCTGCCACTACTGAAAGTATCCCTTCCAGAAAGCTTGATGTTTCTGCCTCATAGACACGTTTTCCCGCTTCCACATCCTCTTCTATGCCGTCATAATATAAGATCTGTCTTTCATTTACGGCATTCAAAAATTCAGGCTTTTCCAGATCTTTACTGAATATATTGCTGATGTGGAATCTCATTCCATTGTAATCTGATTCCGTCTTTCCCGTGATATCGTAAAAGTGTTCAACCGGAACTATCAGAACCGGAATGTCGGAAAAACGATTTGGATCCATGTTAACGATACCTTCTATAACCAGAGTCCTGCATTTTCCCTCTTCAACCAGCTTTTCTCTTGCTGAATTAATTATCCAGGATTCCTTTCTTCTGTTTCCTATGATATCGTCATACTCACTGTATGGATTTTTCACCGGATTTCCTATTCTATCCGTCTCTCCCTCATGTTCTTTCTCCCATTTTTTACCTTCCTCACGCATAAATCTATCATAGACATCAGCGTTTTTCCTCTCCTCCTGAACCAGTTTATATAGCTCCGAAGGATCAACGATCTTTATTTCATCTCCAACCTTAAAATCCGTAAACGCGAATTCCTCCTGTCCGGTAAGCCAGGCGTTATCTTCATAAGCATCCTTAGGTATTAAAAGGCCGTTATTAAGGAGAAGGACGCCATTTTCCGAAAGATCACATGTGCCGTCTATCAGGTTATCCTTATACCTCGCATAATCCTCCGGATCATATCCGTAAATGTCGATGCTGGTATCCAGAATATCAAGAAAAGCTGTCAGGTCAACATCATATTCCTTATTCTTTTCATTGTATGCTTCGGCGTTTTCATAATCCACCAGTCCCTTTCCTAAGTCTCTGTAAGCCTTCCTATCCTGCTTATCTTTGGCTCTTTTGGCTTCATCCACTCCCATGGAATCGGTGTGTCCGTAAAAAGTAGAGCCCTGTATAGTGTTTTTGTTATATTCCTCATTTATATTTTTAAATATGTATCTGTCTTCGGCTGTATACAGTGTCGACTGATACGTAAACTTAAAATCTTCAACGCCTTTGGCACTCGTGATCTTCTTAAGCGCCTCCGGAGAATAAAGATCCGCCTTCTGCTCTTCATATGTCGATATGCTGTTTGTATCACATACAAGGTATTGCTGATAATAGCCCGTGGTAACATTCAGATTTTTATAAAATGTATAGAAAACTCCAAGCCAGCCGCTGGCAACTATTACTATTATCATTCCGAAAGCCATAGCTGACACAGTCTTGATGAATCTTCCGTTATTACGTTTGATATTCTTATACGCATAGTCGCCTTCAACACCGAAAATGAGACCCCACACGCCACTTCTTCTACGTTTTATTCCCCTCGCTTTAATTCGGTAGTTACCGCGTACTGCTTCGGAGGGACTTACCGAAAGAACCTTCTTAAGTCCGTCACCGACCGCAAAATACATATCACCGTAAAATGCGATCAAAAGGAAGATCACCGGAATTATATGAAAAGCTACCGGGTACTGTCTCTTATCGTCGCGGCATATTGGAATACTAAGTATAAATCCGCAAATGATTCCGGCCACGATACCGATCGTTTCAAGTACAGCCGACTCACGGTAAACGATTGCCTTTATCTGTTTTTTAGTCGCTCCGATACATCTTAAGTTTCCGTAGTCCTTTACTCTTTCTATAGCGGAGATCGAGATATTATTTCTCAATACTCCAACTCCTATTATGGCAATCACCATTGAAATGAAGAAGCCGCCAAGCAGCATCAGATATCCGATTCCTTCGTTATCCTGACAGTAGGTCCAGGACAGAAGCTCATTCATCTCGGTTTCAACGTTATAGGTCTTGCTGATGTATTTTGCATAATGATTGATAAGAAGCTTATTATTTACGTTGATATGGAGCACATTTGCATATACAGAATTCTTATCATCCTCTTGCACCCACGAATATGCTTTACCGAGATATGCCGAAGTCACAAAGTCCTCATTTACAATCTTTTCTATCGTATCCTTATCCTCGGTCAGGATGACGATCTCAAAATCATCATCCGCCCTCGCGTCGATCCGGCATTTCTCCACCCAGCAGACCAGCGAGTTCAGGAGCATGAAGAGAATCGATGCAACGACGAAGCACCCAAATACCGTGATGAGGGATCTCTTTTTATTTATCCTCAGATACCTGTTTCCAAGCTCTTTATAATTTTCCATGATTACTCCTCTATCTCTCCATCTTTGATCTTCACGATGCGGTCGGCTTCGCGGGCGAGGTCCATGTTGTGAGTGATTATCACCAGCGTCTGTCCGATGTCGTGGACAGACTTCATCAGAAGGTCCATGACTTCCTGACCGTTCTTTGAGTCAAGTGCTCCGGTCGGCTCATCGGCAAGAACAAGCTTCGGATTGTTCGCCAGCGCACGGGCTATCGCGGTCCTCTGCTGCTGTCCGCCGGAAAGCTGATTCGGAAGATGCTTTCTTCTGTCGGAAAGCCCAAGAAGCTCAATTATATGATCGATATATTCCTTATCCGGTTTTCTGTGATCCAGGAGGACCGGCATCTTGATATTTTCCTCAACGGTAAGCACCGGGATCAGATGATAAGCCTGGAAAATGAATCCGACCTTGCGGCGCCTGAAGATAGAAAGCTCATCGTCGTTATACTTTGTGATCTCCTTACCATCCACATAGACGGTCCCGTCCGACGGCGAATCAACTCCGCCTATAATATTAAGAAGTGTGGACTTACCGCTGCCGGATGCACCGACCACGGATACCACACTGCCCCTTTCAATATCGAGATCCACGTTATGAAGCGCCAGCACCTGGTTCTCCTTCTCGCCGTAAATCTTCGTAACTCCCCTAAGTTCTACTATGTTGCTCATATCCGTCCTCCTATCTGATATGGTGACACACCTTTTGTTATATCCCATAGTACAGCCCCTTTCTTACTCTCACGTGACAAAACAAAAAAGCCAGTCTTACAATTTTGTAAGACTGACTGATTTTTTTGGAAATGATTTCGCTAAATCTCAAAACTGAATCTTAAACACGCTTCCCTCTCCGGGTGTACTCTCCACGGCTATCTTTCCGCCCATTCCTTCAACGATGGACTTCGAAAGTGAAAGTCCGATACCCACACTGTTGGGATTTACATCGTTACTAGCGCGATAGAATCTGTCGAAGATATGTGTCATGGTTTCTTCCGTCATACCGATTCCATGATCACGGATATAGATACGCGTAAATACCGAATTCTGCTCAACATTGATATCAATAGTGGTATTCTCATCCGAATAATCCGACGCATTCTTAACGATATTTATGATCGCCTCGGTCAGCCACTCCGGGTCTGCCTCGATCTTGATATCCTCGGGACAGTCAATCACAAGCTTCTGAGAACGCATATCAGTAAGATATCTGATACCGCCTCTTACTTCATCAAGAACATTACTTAGCTGGCACTCCCTTTTTTCAAAGCTCACCGCACCGGCCTCGATACGTGCAAGCTTCAGCATGGAAAGTACCATCCACTCCATGCGGGTAACCTGATTCCCGGTCTCCTCAAGAATCTTCTTTTTTTCATCCTCGGTGCTGACCTTGTCATTTACCAGAAGGTCGATGAATACATTCATCGAAGCAAGCGGAGTCTTCAGCTGATGCGAGATATCAGACATAACATCTTTAAGATATTCCTTCTCGCGCTGCTCCCGGTTTCTTCCCTCGCGGAACATATCCACCAGCTTCTCGAAATTATCATAAAGTATCCCTACGCTGCCTTCTCTTAAAACCCCGGGCGCTTCAATGCCTTCCATCTCGCCATTGCTGGCTGTGAGACTCTTCATCATGTCGGAGGCATTTTCAACCGCATCATATGCACTGTTCACGGCCCTCATGCTAAGAATATAGAGCATCACTAAGCTCAGGACTTCGGTAACTCCTATCATTATAAGAGCGATCTTCGTCGAAGAGTCAGCCCCCATCCCGATAAGCACCAGCAGAACGATCGACAGCATCAGCAGGATGCCGCCCACCAGCCAGTAGAGCTTTTTGAAATTGTCTCTCTCAAAGTTACTCTTCATCTCAAATCTCGAACCTGTATCCGACACCCTTCACAGTCTTGATATATGCCGCATCATCCCCAAGTTTATCCCTGAGGCGCTTAACGTAAACCGAAAGCGTATTATCGTCAATGAAAGCATTTTCGGAATCATAAAGCCGCTCCATCAGACGGTTCCTGGTAAGCACAATCCCCTTATTCCTGATCAGCTCGCGAAGGAGCCTGATCTCCGCCGGGGTGCACTCCACGGGATTTCCGTTTTCATAAAGCCTGAACTCATTCAGATTCAGCAAATGGCTTCCAAAGCCGAACTCTTCCTCATCAGTACTCTGAGCTTTCTTAACGGCCCGCTCCTGTCTTCTCAGGACAGCCGAGATACGCGACAGCATTTCCTTAACCTTATAGGGCTTCGTGATATAGTCGTCAGCCCCGAGATCGAGCCCGCGGACAATGTTCACCTCATCCCCCACCGCAGTGGCAAAGATGACCGGAGTTTCAGCCCCCGCGTCGACCAGCTCCTCAAGAAATGAGAAGCCGTCTCCGTCGGGAAGCATAACATCCAGAAGTATCAGATCTATGGCCGGATCATTTACATTTAAAGCTTCCCTTGCCTCAGCAAGATTCTTTGCATGCACCACACCATAGCCCTCGGCCTTAAGCGTATATTCAGTTCCCATTGCCAGCGCAAAGTCGTCCTCTACGAGGAGTATCGTTTTTACGCTGCTAGCGTTATCTGACATAGGTTTCCTTTCCTAGCCCGGAAGAGAATAGCCCAGCATTTTATCAACAACTATCTCGTCGCCTTTTTTGATCCGTAATATATATTTATTATGTGTCAATCCGTTTATAGTATATGAATCATTTATTATAGCACCTGTATACTCATCACTTAAACATGTAACCTCACAGTCAAGGAAATAGGCAAGGCCGTTTTCAGGTACGTCCTGTACAATAAAGGATAGAGCATTCGATGACTCGCTGAATTCAACTTTTTTTCCGGATCTGGTAATCTCTTCTACAAATACGCCTGAAACTACATATACTTTGAAGTAATTCCATTTGCCATCGCGATAATAGCGATAATCTATACTGGTGACATCTGTTCCCGTAGTATGGATTTCATCATATTCCGCAGTCACCTCAGGATCAGTAAATGTGATCTTGATATCATCCAGCTCCGTTTCAATGACCGGCTGTTCCGTATAGACTGTAATAGAATTATGATTTACAAAATCATTGGATATCTTGAAAGCCTTCGGGAATTCAAGGATTGCCATAAATGGCACCTCATAATATACATCGTAGATATCAACCAGATTACCATCTGCATCATAGATTGATAACACACCGACATACGAAGGATCATCACTTACTGCAGTCTTTAATTCCGTCGTATATCCTTCCTCAGTCACAAACCGGACTTTATCAATGGTATCCTCCTTTGATGCTAACGAATAAAGTATTACCTTTCCGTTATCGACAATTCCCGTCGCACCGTTATAAGAGCACGATGCTATCGAATATCCCTCAATATTCTTAATATCCTCCAGATATGTATAAACACCGCCCACTTCTGAAAGGATAGTCACTTCATTTATATTTCCATTGAATCCATATCTTATATATTCACCATTGATCTCTGCATTTCTCATTGACAGATTTTTGCTCTCAATGGTTCCTGTTACAGAGTCATAGGAACATACATACCACCAGATATCATTTGCAAAACCCGGTACATTGATGGTCGTAAGCAGCTGGCCTCCGGAATATATATCCACTTTTGCTTCGGAATTTTTGAAACTATATTTTGCATTTGAATCAGCTGCAGAGAAATTTAATACATATAAATGATAAACCCCATCTACAGGCTCAACTATATTAACGGTTTCAGGTCCGTTATATTTTGTCACATTAGCATCAAGACTTGAATAGATTACATTTCCCTGTCCATACTGCTTATCATATTTATTTACATGAAAGTAATCAACAAGACCTGTTGTCGATGGCCCAAACAGATGCATATCAAGATCATACGGAACATTTGGACCTACATTACCTGCCCAGGTAAGAACGAATTTGACCCCCTTACCCTTAACAGGTTTTGATATTACGATATTCTTTTCCGTTTCTTTGGAAGGATAGATGCTTACATTTTCAAACTTGGAAATGTATTTCTCATCAGCATCTCTTTCATCTTTTACATATATGCTGTACTGCTGACCTTCAAGACCACTGAATTCATACTTTCCATCCGAATCTGTCCTGGTGGAATATAAAGCTTTATCGATGACATTTCCCTTATAAAGCTTAAGTTCAACCGTTAATCCTTCTACCGGTGTACCAGAAGAAGCATCCTTTACCACGCCGCTTAATTTTGCATCAGAATTATCAATAACATAATTCCTGTCTGGGATCATGTACATGGTCTCATTTGCATATTCCGAGCCACAACTATCTGCTGCAGCTATGTATTGAACAGAATTCAGAAAACTGTCCTTTTCAAAAACTATACAATAGTTTCCGACGGAAACCTTTTCAAGCTTATATGTTCCCTTGGAATCCGTAGTAGCAGATGCTGTTATATCTTCATCAGAAACAGTCTCGCCTGCCTTATACTTATTAAACGGAATTACCTTAATTGTAACATCCGACATTACACTATAGTCATAAAGACTCTTCACCAGACCGGTGATATCGACATCGCCCAGTCCATCAATCGGCTCAGCGGCGATGACCACCTTTTCCCCGGTTGATGAATATGTCACCTCTATAAAACCAACGCCCCTGATGACCGGTGTCTGCGACTTATCTTCAACAGTCACACGGGTATCATTGGTATTTCCGGTAAATGTGAGCTCGGTCTTTTTGTTTGCGACAACATTTGCCTGATGATCAGTAACGAGCGATACATTATCAGCGGAAATGTTTACGTTGACGGGAGAATTCTTCCCGGAATCACCCTCGAGTCTAACCTTTGCGGCCGTAACGATATCAAGCTCCGAAACAGCGCCGGAATTATTGATTTTTATTTCTTTATCCGCATCTGAAGAAGGAAGATTTACTGTAATACCTGCATTGCCATTGCTTCCGATATCGATCACTGCGGGAGCCTGAACATTGATATTGTTGGCTGCATTTTCGGTATAAGTACCGGTACCCGCGATAACAACATCTTTAAATGTTCCATTATTCTCAACTTCGCCGGTTCCCTTTATGAAAAGCGTGCAATAATCATACTTTCCTTCGGGGATTATCAGCTTATCCGAACCGGTATTAACGGTAAGCTCATCCGCTCCCTCTGCGAGAGCAGCATCCAGCTCGGCCTGAGTACTTACAGTCACAATAGTCTTTACATTAACTGAACATGTAGCCTTAAGTCCGCTGGCTTTGTTTGATACAGCTATTACCGCATCGCCCCTCTTAAGGGCACTAACATTACCATCCTTGTCAACACTTGCGATCTTCGCATCCGAACTGGTCCACTCGAGAGACTTATCGGTTGTGTTCGCAGGCTTAAGCTCTGCAGTAAGCTTGGCACTTTCGCCCTTCTTCAGGTTAAGAGTCGCACTTGAAAGGACAATGCCGTTTGCAATGACCGGCTTATCCTCCGGTTTCTCTGTCGGCGGTGCCGTCGGCTGAACCGTCGTCGAAGCCTTCTTGACCTTGATCTTAATCTTAGCCTTAAGCTTCTTTCCCTTCTTGTTCCTGTCCTTCGTGGTTACTGTAATGGTTGTCTTGCCCTTTTTAACACCGGTGATCTTTATCTTGGTACCGGACACCTTTACCTTGGCAATCTTCTTGTTGGCGGACTTAGCTTTAAATCTCTTAGCCACCCCCTTGGATCCCTTGACCTTTACTTTAAAGGTCTTTGTCTTGCCCACCTCGAGGGTGGCTGATTTTTTGGCAATCTTAATGCTGGTTACCTTTCTTTTAGCTGCTGCATTTGACTCGACATCTGCATATGAAAATGCCGTCGAAAAAGCCAAAAAGAACACTAAAAGACAGGCAAGCATACGTCTCGCCATACATTTTCTTTCACACATAATACTTTTAACCTCCCCTGTTTAGTTTATGTGTTTAATAAGTTACATCATTAAGAATAGCATTTTGATATGGTTTATTCAATGCTTATCATTCAAAAGAATAACAATATACTCTCTTTTCAGCAACTGTCGTTGTTCCCTGTTTAATTACCAGACAATAATCTGTATACTCATCACCATTCTCATCTACATAAGTTTTTAAGACAATTGATCCGGTATATCCATCTGCACATGTTATCGAAAATACACTTGGAGCCTCTGGATATTCATCTACGCAAATATCAATATATTCAGATCCCTCTCTAATTTCAACGCTTGTACCGGAACATTTCACATCTTTGACATAGCAGCCATAATATATATTGACGCAGAAATAGTAAGAATTACCTTCATATGTATATTCATATTGTATTTCGGTAATTTCATCATTATCATCCACATAATATTCTATATATCTTGTGCTTATACCCGGTGTATCAAATGAAAATTTAATGTCACTTATATCTGCTTCAGTTATTGGATCCACAGTATATATATTGAAAGTTTTATAGTTTTTAAAGACATTATCTATACGGAATGCCTTTGCAAAGCTTGCTGTTCCATCAAACAATTTTTCATAATATACTTCATAAAAATCAACCACTTTGCCTGATGAATCATAAACAGTAATATCACCATAATACAAAGATCCGGCATTCGAATTTGCTTTATTAAATACAGCCGAATAGCCTTCTTTTGCTACGAATTTTGCATTTTTAATTGCCTCTTCCTTTGATTTTGATGAATATATGGTAACCGCCCCCGGATAGATAGTTCCGGTTTCTTTATCATAGCCGGCAACGGTTATATTGAATTTTTCAACGCCTGTTATATCATCCAGATAGAATGTAAGACCTTCTTCTGTTTCAAAGAAAGTTGCCAGATTATAATCACCTGTATAATCATATCGGAAATACTTACCATCGATCTGAACATCTTTAACAATCTGATTCTTACTCTCTATAGCTCCTGTTACAGAATCATAAGTGAATACATACCACCAGTCTCCGCTTCCGGAATTGGGTACATTAAAGGAAGTAAGCAGCTGGCCACCCATGTAAACATCTACCTTTGCATCTGAATTCTGTAATGTGCAGCTTGGATTATCCTCTCTTGCAGTATAGTTAAATACAAGGTAATGATATTTACCGTCTATCGGATCAACAATAGTAACTGTTTCGGGACCATTATAATCTGTTTCATCAACATCAAGACTTGAATAGATCACATTTCCAAATCCATATTGCTTTTCGGAAAAACAAACATGGTGGTAATCAACAAGCCCTGTAGCCGATGGTCCAAGAAGATGAGTATCAAGATCTCTCGGAACCCCGTCGCCCTTACCTGCCCAAGTAAGAACAAATCTTAATCCATTGCCCTTAACAGGCTTAGTGATCGTAATATTCTTTTCCTTTTCCGAATCCGGATATACACTTACACTTTCATTCTTGGAAATATATTTCTCTTCATCGGTATCTCTTTCGTCTTTTACATAAATAGTATACTGCTGACCTTCTATATCTTCGAAAAGATATTCTCCGTTTTCATCGGTTACCATACTGCGATATGCCTCACCGAGAATATTTCCCTTATTATATCTAATCTCAACCGTTATACCCTCTATAGGATCTTTGGTGGTTGCATCTTTGATCACTCCATATAATTTTGCCTGATAGTTGTCAGTTACCAATGAACCATCCGGTATCATTTCCATGGTCTCATTTATATATTCGGAATTATATTTGCTTGCAGCGGCTAAATACTGAACAGCATTCTTATATTCCGCTTTTTCAAAGATCATACAATAGTTTCCACCGGGCACATCCGTAAACTTATATGCTCCGTCAGAACCCGTTGTAACAGTCTGTAATATATCCTCTGCAGGAATGGCTTGACCCGCCTTATACTTATTGAACGGAACAAGTGTTACAGTAACATCTGACATACTGCTGTTATCGGCCGAGTGCTTTACCACACCTGATATATCCAGCTTGCTCATCTCATCACTTGGTTCAGCTGCGATAACTTCCTTCTCGCCTGTTGATGAATAAGTAACCTCGATAAATCCAACACCCTTAATTGTCGGAGTCTGAGTTTTATCTTCAACAGTCACACGGGTATTATCGGTATTTCCGGTAAATGTGAGTTCAGTCTTCTGGTTAGCGACAACATTTGCCTGATGATCAGTGATCAGAGAAACATTTTCAGCGGAAATGTTTACGTTGACGGGTGAATCCGACTTGGAATTACCCTCAAGCCTTACCTTAGCCGAAGTTGCAATATCAAGCTGCTGAACAAGACCGGAATTCTCAATCTTAATTTCCTTAGAAGCATCAGAAGCAGGCAGGTTAATCGCAATACTTGCATTACCCTTGCTGCCGACATTTATTGATGCGGGAGCCTGAACATTGATATTGTTGGTCGCATTTTCGGTATAAGCACACGCACCTGCGATAACAACATCTTTAAATGCTCCATTATTCTCAACTGTGCCGGTTCCCTTTATGAAAAGCGTACAATCATCATATTTTCCGGCAGGAATGGTCAGCTTGGTCGATCCGGTATTAATGGTAATCTCATCCGCACCCTCTGCAAGGATAGCATTCAGCTCAGCCTGTGTGCTGACCGTTGCATAGGTCTTTACATTAACTGAACATGTCGCTTTAAGACCACTGGCCTTGTTGGATACGGTAATAACTGCATCGCCTTTCTTGAGTGCGCTTACGTTACCATCCTTATCAACACTTGCAACCTTATCGTCAGAGCTGCTCCATGTGAGCGACTTATCTGTCGTATTAGCCGGCTTAACCTCTGCGGTAAGCTTTGATTTCTCGCCCTTCTTCATATTAAGAGCAGCACTGGAAAGGATAATACCATTTGCTATGACAGGCTTCTCCGTTGGCTTTGCAGAAGGAGAAGGTGTAGGAGTAGGCGTCGCCGAAGCTTTCTTGACCGTGATCTTAATCTTAGCCTTCAGCTTCTTTTTCTTCTTATTCTTATCCTTTGTCGTTACGGTAATGGTTGCTTTACCCTTCTTAACACCGGTGATCTTGATCTTGGTTCCGGATACCTTTACCTTGGCAATCTTCTTATTGGAAGACTTGGCAGTGAATCTCTTTGCCACGCCCTTTGAACCCTTAACTTTTACCTTAAAGGATTTTGTCTTGCCAACCTCAATGGTAGCTGATTTCTTAGCTATCTTTACGCTTGTAACCTTTTTCTTTGCAGCGTTCGACTCTATGTTTGCATATGAAAATGCCGCCGAGAACGCAAGGAAAAATACAAGCAGATAGATAAGTGCACGTTTTACAATAAATTTCTTTTCCTGCATAGTTTGTAACCTCCCCATTTTATTAGTTAATAAATTAAGATGGGCGGCCGTGAGGCCGCCCCTCTATCATGTACTATTTATCGCTCTTCTTAAACTTATACTTGACACTCTTAACCTTTGACTTCTTGATCATCTTCTTAACATCATTGAATGTCTTCTTATCAGCTACATAGATCGTGAATCTAGCTTTCTTCTTAATTGGCTTAAATGCGTTCTTGCCAATTGATTTAAGATTTTTAGCATAAAGGTTAATTGTCTTAAGTTTTGTACAGCCCTTAAATGCCTTGGCACCGATTGATGTTACAGTTGAAGGAATTGTCAGAGTCTTGATGACTGTATTTCCTTCAAATGCACTCGGACCTATAGCAACTACACTGTACTTAACAGAATCAAATGTTATTGACTCAGGTATAGTCACTTTGGAAGCATTCTTTGCAGGAGCAAGATACTTAACAGTTCCGTCCTCTTTTCCATCAGATAAGGTTAATACCTCATAGATAGCCTTTGATGTCTTATCATAGATCTCATCTCCGACCTTTACAGGATTCTTGGCTGCATCAGCTTCCTTCTTTGCTGCGTCTACTGCTGCCTGCTTATCTTCTTCAGCTTTCTTAGCTGCTTCTTCTGCGTCCTTCTTAGCCTTATCTTCGGCTGCCTTTGTAGCTGCATCCACAGCTGCCTGCTTGTCTTCTTCAGCCTTCTTTGCTGCTGCTTCTGCAATCTTAGCTGCTGCTTCTTCAGCCGCCTTCTTGGCTGCTTCTACTGCGGCTGCCTTAGCTTCTTCAGCTGCCGCTGCTGCCTGTTCTGCTGCAGCTGCTGCGGCTGCCTCAACTTCTGCTCTGGCTGCTTCAACCGCTGCTGCAACTGCCGCATCAATAGTATCCTGCTGAGCTGCCTCATCTGCTGCTTTCTGAGCTTCTGCTGCTGACTTTGCTGCAGCTGCAGTTGCCTGAGCTGTCTTAACTGCTGTATCAAGAGCAGCGATTGCATCATTGACTGCTCTTACGGCATTGTTCTTCTGTACTGTGGTTGCATCAGCCGGAAGATCATCAACTACTCCCTTGGCTGTATCAAGATTTTCTATTGCTGTTGCAATTGCTTCCATATCTTCGGCAACTGCATATTCATTTGCCTCAAGTGCGGCTACCGCTGTATCAGCTGCTGTCTTAGCTTCCTGAACGTCTGCGGCGACATTTCCCACTGCCTCATCTGCTGCTGTGGCTGCTGCTGCAGCTTCCTCTTCAGCTGTGAGCTGTGCAGCTGTTTTATATACATCCAGATCAGTCTTTGCCTGAGCAAGTATAGCATTGATTGTATCCTTATCGGTTGCTTCATTAATATCAGTCTTTGCGTCATCAAAGATAGCTGTCATAGCTTCGTAATCTGCAGGTCTGTAATCAGCTTCTTTCTTAGCTGAGTAGTATGCTGTCAGATTTCCTACAGCAATACTCTTTGCTGCTGCGAGTTCCTCTGCAGCTGCCACCTCTTCTGCTATCTGAGCATCGATTATATCTTTAAGACCATAAGCATATGGAACTATGTCATTAATAGAATCCATCACTGACTTTGAAACATTAAATTTATCTAAATTTGAAGCATTAGCAGGAAGTGTCTGTAGAGCCTTAACTGCTGCAGTAAATGTTTGTTTTTTATTATTAAATTCCGTAACTTGTTCTTCGCTTAGTCTTCCTAAATTATTACCAATATATATATATTCACTATATAATGCATCTAAGTCAGATAAAGCCGTTGTAGCAGCTTCTACTGCTGCAGTTGCAAGTGCATCTAAAGATGTTTCATCACCAACAAGCTTGTCATAGTTTTCAACAAGAAGCTTCTGAGGATCAGTTAAAGCATCATATAATTCTCTGGCAGCTTCTATGGCATCAAGATCACTTCTCTTTACTTCACCGGGTTCGGGAAGTGCAGCGATCTCAGCTATAACTGCATCGGCTGCTGCAATATCTGCCTCGGTTTCAGGTGAATATTCAAGATTATCATCGGTAGAGTAGAAAACGAAGTCTCTCTGCATATGCCTATCATATGATTTTCTATACTCTCTGCCCTTATAGATATCATTATTATTTTCATCCTTATCCCAGATATCTTCATACCATTCATCTACTCTGTTGAAGAATGCTTTTACACGGAAGGGGCCGGTTATCTCCTTACCTTCCTTATCTGTTTCAGGAATAGAGACAATTATTCCGTTATTCTTATCAACTGTAATATCAATACTATCCGTATCGATATCATAGTCTTCCCAATGACCGCCGCCTTCTTCTTGTTCATTTATAACCCAATATGACTCCGGTTCTACATATGCGCTCTTATACGTAAATGTTCTTCTGTTTCCTTCTTCTCTTTCTGTATCCAGATCATCCCACTCATTTGCAAGAATATAAAACTTACGTCTGTTAGGAGAATACTGAACATTTTCACCAAGCAGATAGTCACCACTTATAACATTCTTTCCGTATACAGATACTTCAGGTATTTCGGATCCATATGAAAACATGGTTGCAACATCATTCTCATCAACATATACAATACCGAATCTACCGAGCTTTTTAACTCCGAGAATAAAAATATTTGTGTATGGAGTACCATCTTCTTTTGTTGCCATTCTAAGAATATATTCACTCGGATCCAAAACATTTCCATCTTCATCTATAACGCTCATTTTATTGAGTGCATTCTCATCAAGAAGAGTAATCGTGTCACCATCTTTGATACCGAGAGTTACACTATGCTCGTTAAACGCTCCGCCGCTCCACCATTTACCAAATTCATCCGTTTTTGTTGGATCCTTCGGAGACATATTATTCCAATCTCCTTCAGTACCGGCTACAACAATGCCCTGTTCGTCAGCTCTTAATCTGAAGCTCCAGCCATCCTCTTTCTGAACCATTTCTGGTTTGTTATTTTCATCATATATTATATTGCCATGTTCATCACGGCGTTCAACCATCTCGTCATAACTGATATTTATCCAGATTGCATCTCCAAGATCACCTGTCAGTGATGAAGGAATATGGACTTCCAAAGGAGCAAATCCCTCAGCTTTCCAGTCAATCGGATCCATTCCAAGTTCATTTCTAAAATGAACTACAGCATCTTTAAGTTTATCATCAGATGTAATGAGCTGCTTCATCTGATCCGATAGACATATATAGAATACTTCTCCAGAACCATAGAAATAATCTTCCCACGGTCCGGCAAGAAAATTAATAGGCTCAGCATCAGAACTTGCATATAGTGCGCATTCACGGTCAACTACATTAACTACGAAATATGAACCATCAGCTGAATAGTTAACCTTATATTTTCCCGGATACTTAAAACGAAATCTGAATATACCCTCCGGGCTCCAGCCGTCTTCACCATTATGTTCAGCTTCAACATAGTTTTCTACGGAAGGATCCCATCCATAACCATCAATTTCATAGCTTCCATTCGATACAGGTGAACCATCATAATTTGTAACACTAAGCTTATCTATTTCGGTAACAGGTGTAAATGTATACTCCAAAGGATCAGTATTAGCTATCTCAGTACGTAAAGCTAATGACAGTGTCATCTCATCATTTACACTTGTTTCAAGAACTTTAGGAAATTCCCAGTGATTAATATATCCAAAACGATGGAATTCCAGCCGATCATCTCCTTCTCCAAATTCTTCCCAGAAAGACCAGTTTGCACATATTCCTTCGTAATTCGTAGACTGAGGATCAAATCCAATATAATAGTAGTCCCATTTGTCATTTACTTCATTTTCACCTACATATCTTGTTCTTTCAAAATTACAAAGGATGTAAAAACGGTTTATATAATTTTCCGGAATTGTCATCTTATATGTAGTATTATCTATTCTTTCAAATTCCACATTATCTAACTGATACTGACGACCATAGTATTCAGACCAAGCTGTAATACTATTGATTTTTGAACTCTTTATCCAGTCGGCATTAGGATCATCATTCGTCAGCGAATGGATATAATATGTATTTTCATTTTCAACACTAAAACCAACATCTCTACTTGAATTAAAACTATTAACATTAAATGAATCTGCATTATATACACCGATATCAGGCAAATTAACGTATATAGATATTGAGCCTCCGTCATAGTCAAGCCTGTATTCACCTAACTGATCGAACCATAGATCATAAAATCCACCTCGGTCGGTAGGTCTTATGTGATTATTTATATCTATTTCCTCTTCGGTATCACCTACATAGTACAGTTTCATATCTTCATCTAACTGATGGAGTGGATAAAGATTCGGGTTCGAAGGATCCCAGCAAAGATAAAATGTCTGATCCTCTCCGATAACCATTCCCCAATTATCCCTAAATTCTGCATCACCAGATATTTCAGAGCAATTATTCTCATCATTCCAGTAGGTATTTGTAATAAACAGCTTATTTCCGGGTGCGGCCTTAGCACTCATCCCGCTAAATAGGCTGAGTATCATTGCAAGCGCGATCGTCAGCGCCAAACTACGTTTCTTCGTTATTCTCATATGCGAACCTCCTTGCTTTATAGAATAAAAAAAACTTGTATATTTTTCACAATTATCCTCTGAAAAATCATAAAGTTATATTAAATTTTACTCTATTGATTATGTTGTGTCAATACAATTGACTACAACTGTCATTGTCAATTTTATTGACAATTTCCACTTGCCCTATTCATTTTGTAAGTTTATACTTTTCGTATGGCTGAATATAATAAAAAACAAAAGAATAATCCAACCAACGAATCCATGAAACGGATCAAGTCCGATATCGAAGCAGGCAGCTTCGCCAGAGTCTACCTTCTCTTCGGCGAAGAGCGCTATCTTGTGAATCAATACAGAGATATGCTTGTAAATGCTTTGGTTCCGGAAGGTGATACAATGAATTTCACCTCCTATACGGCAGACTCCTTTAACGAGGACTCGATAAGGGGCGACATGGTCACCATGCCATTTTTGAGCGAGCACCGTACCATTCTTGTGGAAAACAGTGGCATCTTCGATCTATCCGAGGAGTCAATCTTGTCATCAATTAGTGAGATGGCCGACTCAAATGTCCTGATCTTCTGCGAGATAAAGGTCGATAAAAGAAAGAAGCCTTACAGTCTGCTTTCGAAAGCCGAGAATACCGCCTGTCTCGAATTCCTTTCTCCCAGCATGGATACTCTTTCCACATGGGTTGCCGGAATCCTTGGCGAAGGCGGGATAAAAGTCAGGATGACTGTGCCGGAGAAACTCATTTCCACTGTGGGAAGCGACATGAATGTCCTGAAAAATGAAGCTACGAAGCTTCATGATTTTTGCATGGAGAAGGGCGAGATAAATGATTCGGACGTCGACCTGATATGCGTAAATCCGGTGGAGGATAAGATATTCGATATGTGCGAGGCGATCTCGAGGAAGGATTCGAAGAAGGCGATCACTCTTTATAATGATCTCTGCATTCTGAAGACGAAGCCGATGACCGTGATCTATCTCGTGAGCAGACAGTTCAATATCCTGAATCAGGTGAAGGAGCTTGTAAACGAAGGTGCGGATTATGTGCGTGTCATGAAGTATCTGAAGACTTACGATTCTTATGCGAGAAAATATATTTCCATTGTTAATAACTACAGCCAGGCCGAGCTGATCGCGGCACTTGATAAATGCCAACAGGCCGACCTCGACATAAAAAGAGGCCGCCTCACCGAAGTGAACGCGGCCGAGAATCTGATCGTAACCCTACTGAAATGAAACTCGGGGACGGGGGATCAGTTGCAACTCATCCTCCGTCCCTGGGTTTCATTATATCAATCCGGAGGTGATTCCTTCACCTACGTTAGGTACCATCACAGACCAGATCATATCTGCGATAAACAGAACTATGAGTGCGATGCACAGGATCTTCCTATGCTTGTCACTCATTTTTTTATAGATGTCATCGAGCATCGGCGACAGGATATACGTAAACGCAAGTCCCGCCATTCCGAATACCAGAAGTCCCTCGAAGCAGATACGTCCGTTTACATTGAGGAAGTATCCGGTGTAATCCCACCACTTCGCATCGAAGAGCTTTTCGAGTATCCAGGAAGTAAAGTACTCCACTCCGCCGCAAACGAAAACTGTTCCGACGAAAAGCTTTCTCGGGTCCTCTCTGAAAGGCTTCAGAAGAAGGATTATAAGAAGGCCGCCGCAGCCATATATCGGAAGCCACGGTCCGTGCATGGTTCCGCGGTTTACAAACTGACCTGTTGTTGCAAGATAAAGGAAAACTTCCCATATCCAGCCCACTAACGAATATGTAAAGAACAATTCGATAAGTGAGAGGATGGAGTATTTCCTCATATAATCACTTTTTACTGTACGAAGATGGAGTGTCGGGATATCAAGAACTTCAACGCCTGACGGATGCTCGGTCTCCTCGATATGGTCGATAGCCAGCATGTCGTCATTCAGAAGCTTTCTGAGTTCTAACGGCAGCGAATCCATTTTCATCTCACGGATCCTCATGTAGAGCTCAGCCCTTACACACTCGATGTAAGCATCCGAGAAGAAGACTCCGGACAAATTAAATGTCAGATATGAAAGGATGTACCACGGAAGCATTGAGAATTCAATGAGAAATGCGCGGTATTTGTTGCCCTGCATCAGCTCCTTTGAAAGCTTGAAGGCGTCGCGCTTTCCGATCTCGGGATTCTCCGCGATGACGTAAGGGATCATCATGTATTCATAATGCTTGATGACGCCGCCCACGATGGTAAAATCCCAGAGCACCTGGAAGATATATTTGAGGAACATCACGGCTGAGATGTTCTTAAGACGTTTATTCTTATATGGGAACAGAATCTCACCGGGGCCGGTTTCGTGGTATCGCCTCTGCTCGAGGTAATATCGATTTTTACCGACAACGATGACATTTTTCACATAAATAAATATGAAGATCGAGATGAGCGCGAAAATGAAAATGACAATCGAACCGGCGACTCTTCCGCTGAACACAAGCTCGTTGACACCATTCAGGATGCCAAAGAGAAATGACTGACTACCGGTAATCTCATTAACAAATACCGACGCCACACCGCCATAGTACTTGGCCGATGTGGTGGATATCTTTTCGGGATCCGGAACCGTCTCCACCTCAAATATGTTGCATATCAGACGGTTGATCGCATATGCGTTGGAAAGCGAGTTATCGAGACCCATCGTACTGTTGTTCTGGGACTCTTCGACTACATTTAGCGCGGTTGTGAAGGACGAATCAACGGGTCCGTCGGTCCTTCGGGTAGCAAGACGGTATCCACCATTGATGATTACGGATACAACGAACACTACCAGGATATTCATGTAGTATCTTCTTTTAAGATTTTTCAGGCCCTCGCGCCGGATATCTCTTCGGGTATATTTGTCGAGCATCTTCCCTTCCTCACTACAGCTTATTGATCACGGTGCCAACTTTACTTATGATGTCAAGTAGCTTGATCGCGTCAACCTTATCCTTGATAGCCATCTCATTAAGTCTGGCTTTAAGCTTTAAATCCGCAAGCTTATCCTTAAGGTCGATTGCTTCTAGCTTATTCTTAATCTCAGCCGCTTCGAGTTTACCCTTCACATCGATTGAATCAAGTTTTCCCTTGATGTCAGGATACTCGATCGAATCAAATCTACCCTTGATATCCAGGTCTTCTAGTTTATCTTCAAGCTTGTTTCTAAGCTTCAGCGCTTCAAGTTTTTCTTTGAGATCAAGTTCTTCAAGCTTGCTCCTGATTTCTGCGTTTTCGAGTTTACTCTTAATATCCACTGCCTCGAGTTTGTTCTTCAGATCAATTGCCGTAAGTTTATCAATGATATCACTCTCAACAATACGCTTCTTCAGCGGAGTGAAACTGATGATTCCGGCTGCCGTAAGAAGACATCCCACAGCCACTCCGAAGATTCCAGAACCTACCGCACAGCGGCGCTTTTTCTCAAGCTTTTCAACTCTGTCAATTCTGTATTCTTCAACAAGCGCAACATCAAACTCGGGATCTGCATTTTCAAAATACTCTTCTTCAAATCTAAGTGATCTTGCATCGAAGAACCTTTTAATTCCCATTGCAATAAACGCAGCACCTGCACCGATTGCCGCACCCTGTATCAATTCACTGCTTCCGATCTTTGTTTCACCGATATATATCTCTGCCATGTCACACCCCTCCATTCAATTTTGTGACAAACAAATCAGATCTGTTTGTCACATTTTCATTATAATGATTTTGATTATATAAATCAATTGCAACTTGGGGACGGGAGATCAGTTGCATAGCTTAATCGATTACAACGGCGCCGGAGGTGTCGGTTCGGATGATATGCGTGCCGGTTTTCTCGAGGCGGCGGATCGTAACGGGCGACGGGTGGCCGTAATTGTTCCGGCCGGATGAAATGACCGTCACGTCCGGGCTGTAGGCCCTGAGAAATCCCTCGCTGCTCGAGTACTTCGAACCGTGATGCGCGCATTTCAGAATCCTCAGCTTCAACCTCTTCAACTTGCTGATTTTGTCTAATATATTAGACTCAGCCTCAACCCCGATATCCCCGGTGTATAGGACCTCAACGTCACCGTCACGGTAATCCAGCACCAGGCTGTAGTCGTTTCCGGTGCTGACAAACAGATTGTCCTCTTGATTTCCGGATTCTTCAACCATGCCATCCTCCGGCCCAACGGAAATCTGCTCATCATCCACTCTCCTTTTAGGGTAAATGACTTCGAACACCCCATCTATCTCATCCCCCGCGCCGGCCTCACTAATGCGTCCAGAAGCTTTGCCGGCCTCACTAATGCGTCCAGAAGCTTCAAATGCCTTACGTATCCTCGCATAATTCTCGTCTTCTTCTGTCCCTGCCGCAACTACGACGGCATTCACTTCGATCCCATAGAGTTCTCTTTCTTCCAGAAGCTCTATGATTCCGCCGACATGATCCGTATCGGTATGCGATATCATCACAGCATCCACTCTGCCCATACCGTAGTATTTAAGAGCAGGAACAAGTGTATATCTTCCGATTTCCTCCCTGTCCGAGGAGCCGCAGTCAATGATGTAGTTTCTTCCGGCCGACGATCTGATGATCGAGCCGTCACCCTGACCAACGTCAAGAAAAACTACTCCCCTGAATGTCAGATTATAAATCTTTGTGACCTCTGCCAGACTCAGAATCAACAAAGTGCATAGAGCAATATATCTCGCAACTCTTATCACCTTGTTCCATAATTTCCTGTAACGCACATCACTTATTGTTTCTTCTTTTTTTCTTTCTCTCTTTCTCGACACTTTTTCCAGCATCTTTCCCTGCACCATCTTCGACACCTTCTCCAGCATCTTTCCCTGCATCATCTTCAACACCTTCTCCGGCATCTTTCCCTGCACCATCTTCGACACCTTCTCCGGCTTCTTTTCCTTCATAACTCTCAGCTTCATCTCCGGCTTCATCCTCACCCCCACACCAACAGTCTTCATTCCTAATTTCTCAAACACTTTTCTCCGTCTCTTCTCATCCAGATAGATCACCAGCACCACCGCGATCACAAGATAGGCAATCACCACCTGCCACACCTCTAAATGTCCGGTGATGACGATTGAAGAAGGAGGTATCTTCTCACAGAGGATGCTGTAGAAGCGCAGGATCAGGGTTGCGATGCTGACCGGAAGACTCATCACCATTCTCA
The DNA here is from genome assembly GCA_017619835.1 of Eubacterium sp. Lineage (GTDB taxonomy): Bacteria > Bacillota > Clostridia > Lachnospirales > Lachnospiraceae > Eubacterium_Q. Next base: position 46,176 of record JAFZRN010000006.1, on the reverse strand, counting down.
TAACATCAACACCACCAAACAAAGCACCAGCACTTCCAGCTCCACTTATATAGCCACCAACACCGATCATCGCCAGCGCATCAAACATAAATCCCATCACGATAACGATAAATCCACAGGCAATCACAAAACTTAACAGCGACGTTACGATAAGATTTACCAGCATGGAGAGCAGCGGAATTTCAAAGTTACTCATTATCATCATCGGAGTCAGCATCAGGCCGATGCTGAAGGTCGCAATAAGTCCCTTAAGAAGACCCTTTGCAAGTGGCCGCATCATTTCCGGAACCGCCTTAAATCTCTCATTTCCAAACACTCTCTCGTACACAAGATAGCCGGCCCACACGCCGCCGAGCGCCGCGAAGCTCATCAGCATTCCCGTACTGAAAATGCAGTCGGGGTTGATCATCATCATGATCAGCAGCGCCTCCGACATGCTGGTCGGAATATCCGGCGTCCTTTTTACCACAAATGCGCTCCTCCCGATAACGAGCATAAGAAGTGCTCTCGTCGTGGCGTGGGACATTCCCGTCATCACAGCGTAAAGAAGCATGAAGAATATAGTTATCATGGAGGCGACATTTTTCTTCACATACATTTTCGAAAGCACCCACTCGAGAAATGACGCCAGCAGCATGATATGTAATCCCGAGATAGCGAGGACGTGCGCGATGCCATTTCTCTGATAGAGGATTCTGGTCTTCGGTGACATGTCCGATCTGTCGCCGAGGAGCATGTTCTTGATTATCCCCGCTTCCTCCGGTTCGAAATAGCGGTCGATATATCCGGCAGCTTTTCTTCTGAACCGCCCCAGATAGAGCAATACAGGATTCGCGACCTTCTCAGACACTTCAAAATGATCTGCCTTTATCTGATACTTTATCCCGCGGCTCATATAATATTCCTGCATGTCCATCTGTCCCGGGTTAGTTGCGCCCTCGATTTCCACAAGGCTTCCGGTGACCGTGATATACCGCCCGGCCTCGACCACAGTCTTCCCGCCATCCACTCCTTGGCTTGACTCATCAGCCTTCCCGCCATCCACTCCTTGGCTTGACTCATCAGTCTTCCCGCCATCCACTCCTTGGCCATTCTTCAGGGGTGCGCCCACATCTTCATCCCTCACAAACATCGTCAACGGCTCGCTCCTCATCTCCTTCCGCAGCTTCAGGGTGAGCCGAACGCCCGAAGCAGTGTTCTCGGCAGCTGAGATTGAGAGAGCCATTTTCACTGTATCGCCTCTTGAAACGTATCCGGCAAGCTCCGACCGGATCTCATTTTTCCCGGAATAATATCCGTAACACCACACTGCCCCCGACACACTTATCATCAAAAGCATTAAAAAAAGCAACAGATTGTTGCGCCGGTTGAGCGCATTTCTGTTGCTTATCATTGCACTTAGTATTATTGAAGATGTTGCAAGGCCGATGGAGTAGACCGGGTGGGTGTCCATCACGCGGGCTGCCACCTCACCCATAACGAAGAGGGTAGCCGCCACAAGAAGTGGTCTTCTCATGTTGTTCTCCTTATGATTTTTCCATATTCACCAAAATCAGTTATTCTTCATAGTAATAAAACGAACTATCCGTATATGTCGCCATATCCACCTCTTCGTCGCCTTCGCCTAAAGTCGTAACCTGTACCGTGGATATTTCAAGACCTCCGAGACTCTTTACGATGGCGGCATTACTAAGAAGCTTCTTCTCCTCCGTAACGCCATCCGCATATCTCACATAAAGAGTCACAGTCTTACTTGTTTCAATCGTGTATTTCTCGATAGTAATTCCCTCATCGAGAGTCATCGCATCAATCACTTCATCTAGCGAAGCCGACAGATTGTCCGGCTGCTTCAGCTGGTACCTCTCGGAGTCAGGCTCGACCGCACTGTCGGTAGCATGGAACAACTGCACCGTTCCGGCCTTCATGCTCACATTGTCCGTGATAGAAGCCCCCTGCTCGACATCTGCATTCGCACCACACGAAGTCACGAAGAACACGAGTGTGAGAATCATTATAATATTAAGTTGTCTCCGTAAGCAAGCAACTCTTTTCATTTATTGTATCTCTTTTCTCTTGCTCTCATTTTTTGCAACTGATCCCCCGTCCCCGGGTTTCATTGTATCTCTTTTCTCTTGCAACGTCCGTTTCCGATATGTAAGCGCGGGAGGGCTGCATTCAATTTCCTTTTTTCCCTCCGCAGCGTCCGTTTCCTATATGTATGCGCGGGAGGGCGCTATCCTGTTTCACTTCGAGTGCCTTCTCCGGCAATCGAAGGGGAACATGGTAGCGCTATACCCGCTTCAATGCACAGCTGCGCTCTTCTATCCCTGTTTTAACGGAATCCTCACGGTAAATGTCGTCCCTTTCCCGGACTCACTATACAGCTTGATCGTACCACGATGGGCATTGATTATGTTTCTCGTAATCGCAAGGCCAAGTCCGGTTCCACCGGTATCCCTGCTTCTCGCTTTATCCACGCGATAGAACTTATCGAACACCTTATCCTTGGCATCGTCCGGAATCCCGACTCCGGAGTCCGCAACCTTTATATAGAAGAAACGGTTGTCGGCATTCAGGCTGCACCTGATCCAGCCGCTGTCAATGTTATATTTGACGGCATTTTCCACGAGATTGGAAATGGCTAGGGAAAGCTTCACTGTATCGACCTCCGCCTGCACCTCACGGTAGCCTTCGTAGCTGATCTCGATATTTCGCTGTTTAGCCAGCGGCGAAACCGTCTTGACAATGGTCTCCATCATTTCATTGATATCGGCCTGCTCGAAGTTCATCTGATTATTCTGCGAATCAGTCTTAACGAGTGACAGAAGATCGTTGATGATCTTCGTCTCTCTGTCGATCTCGTCCACGATATCGGACATGAATTCCTTGTAATCCTCAACGTCCGCGCCCTCATTTCCAACAATGGACTCAGCGAGGACCTTCATGGAAGTGATCGGGGTCTTAAGCTCGTGCGAGACATTTGACACGAACTCGGACCTGGTCTGGTCGATGGTCGCAAGCTTCGAGAGAACCTCATTGAAATTCTCGGCAAACTGCTGGGTCTCGAGGAAACGCTGGTCCTTGATACGCTCCTGAAGATTACCCTGAACTGTATGGATCATCTGCTCGTTGATGTTATCAAGATCCTTCACGGTGCCTCGCGCGATCCTGATTATCAGCAGGATGTCTATAAAGATGATGATGAGCGTTACTGCGCCGATTATGAGAAACTGTCTGACTAGTCCGAACTGCGCATCATAAAGCGACGCACTCGAAACAACCACGCCGATGATTCCTTCTTCGGAAACGATGGGGACAATGATCTCAACCTCGCCGTCGCCCTCAAGCCTGTAGCTTTCCTGCTTGCCCGACATGACATCCATTATATTCTTATTGATGATCAGCGTGCTCATATGAGTCTTTTCCGTATCCTGTATCACCCGGTAATTGCGGGCAACGATCATAATACGTCCCTGATTCTTCTTCGCCGTTTCCTCAACCTCATAAAAGAGCCGTCCCTCGGCATAGAGCTCGATCACGCCATAGTTCTTAACATCCTGGGCTATACCCTCCGAATCCTGTACGATACCGGATATCACCCTGTCCGTCACCCGGCTTCTAACAAAGAAAAACGAGATGAAGAACACCGCGATCTGGGACAGACACACGAGCGTTATCACCGTGATCAATATATAAGTTTTTATACTCAAATGTCTTCTCATACGTCAGGCTTTCGAATAATTACTTTGTCTCCGCCGCTTTATAGGCTTCCTCGTAGAAGATTTCCTGCGAATTAACAAGCGGTCTTCTGTGTGTTACATATTTATAGGATCCGTCACTCTTAAGGATTCTTGCCTTAACATTATCAGACATCTGGAGACGGAACATCTGTCTCACTCTGTCTCTTATCTCCGGGCTGTAGATAGGAGTTGCAACCTCAACACGGCGGACGGTATTTCTCGTCATAAAGTCCGCGGAGGCGATGAACATCTCTTCCCTCTCGCCCTTACCGAAAATGTATATACGCGAATGCTCGAGGAAACGTCCGACGATGCTTATGATCTTGATGTTGTCGGTCTTACCCTTAACACCCGGATGAAGACAGCAGATTCCTCTGATGACCATCTCGATCTTAACGCCGGCAGTTGAAGCCTCGATCAGCTTATCGATTATCTTCTTATCAGTCAGGGAATTGATCTTAACGCCGATATAACCCTCGCCGCCGTCCTTAGCAATCTGAATCTCCCTGTCAATCTTATCAATGACCTTGTTCTGAAGACATTTCGGAGCAACCAGCAGGTGCTCGGTCCTCTTCATCACCTCACCCATCGAAAGCGTATGGAACACTCTCGCAGCCTCGGCACCGATCCTCTCGTCCGCCGTCATGAGGCAGAGGTCCGTATAAAGCCTTGCGGTCTTCTCGTTATAATTTCCGGTTCCGATCTGGGTGATATATTTCACATCCTTACCCTGTCTGAGTGTGATAAGGCAGAGCTTGGAATGAACCTTGAGTCCGTCCAGTCCATAGATAACGTGGCAGCCGGCATCCTCCAGCATACGCGACCAGCCGATGTTATTTTCCTCATCAAAACGAGCCTTCAGCTCAACCAGAACGTCGACCTCTTTTCCGTTCTCGGCAGCCTCCACCAGGGCCTCGACCACCTTACTGTGTTTGGCTAAGCGGTAGAGAGTCATTTTAATGGAAATGACGTCGGGATCGTTAGCTGCTTCATGCAGCATACTGAGGAAAGGCCTGATCGTCTCATACGGATATGAAAGGAAACGGTCCTTCTCAAGGATCTGCGGAAGCATCGGCTTTGACTCATCGAGTTCCGGTGATCTCTGCGGAATCCTCTTATCAAAGAAGAGCTCCTTGTCATGTCTTAAGTAGTCCTGAATATCAAAGACAAATGACATATCAAGCGGTGCTGTCGTATGGAATATCATGTCCTTATCGATATTGAAGAATTCGGCAATGCTCTTGATGACTTTCTTATCTATATCTCTTGTGTACTCAAGTCTTACGGGCTCGAGCTTACGGCGAAGCTTGATGACCTCGGCCATGTGATCTCTGTAATTCAGTTCCTCATCATAGACCTTGTCTGCGTCTATGTCGGCATTTCTAGTAACCCTTACAAGGGATTTGCAGGCGATATTGTAGCCCGTGAAAACCTGCGGAAGGAAATGAAGGATAAGCTCTTCGGCAAGTATGAAGCGCCCCTTGTCTCCCGGGATCGGGATAAGACGTGCAAACATTCCCGTGTTACATGGAACGATTCCGTAACGGTTCTTTCCGCCCTTGGTCTCAAGAAGAGCCATTGCACAGATCTCTTTGGTCTTGATAAATGGGATTGGCCTTTTCTTGCTGATCGTAAAAGGAGAAAGCAGCGGAAGTATCTCACGCTCGAAGAAGCCATGGAGAAATGCACTCTCCTGCTCGTCTATCTCGGCGAAGCTTACCAGGCTTATTCCCTTCTTCTTTACTTCCTTCATCAGCTTATGATAAGACTCATCCTTTCTTGCGGCGAGCTCCATTACTCTTTCCCTGATGGCCTCAAGCTGTTCGGACGCAGTCATGTTGGTCTTGTTCTCCTTCGGATTATCCTCAAGGAGCATCTGGTCATGGATAGAGCCTACTCTTACCATGAAGAACTCGTCCAGGTTTGTCTGGTAAATGGACATGAAGGTAAGCCTCTCGCAGAGAGGATTACGTTTATCCTCAGCCTCCTCCAAAACTCTTTCGTTAAATCGAAGCCATGACAGCTCTCTGTTTTCATACAATTCGCTCATGCTATATACCCCTCAATTATTGCAACCCCCGTCCCCGGGTTTCATTATAGATATCCGGCGGGATCGACGTAAGATCCATTCACACGAACCGCGAAGTGAAGATGCGGTCCGGTCGATATTCCCGTACTTCCTGCATATCCGATCACGTTTCCGGCCTTTACATTAGCTCCCTGGCCGACCGCAAATGCAGACAGATGCATGTATAACGTAGACAGACCATTTCCATGATCTATGATTACCGTATTTCCGCCGCCGCCAAAGTAGCCCGTGAAGGATACGACTCCGTCTGCAGCTGCCACTATGCTGGCACCCGATGCACATCCTATATCGATTCCTTTATGGAAGGTGGATGCGCCTTCGGTGGGTGCATTTCTTGCTCCGTAGCCCGAAGTGATCGTATATGATGACGGACATGGCCAAGTAAATGCGCCGCCCGTATATGAATTCATGTTAGTATTTGTCGAGGATGCATCTGTCGAAGAAGCCTGCTCCTGCTGCTGCTTTCTTGCTGCTTCCGCAGCCGCCTCTGCCGCCGCTCTTGCCGCTGCGGCCGCAGCCTCGATCGCTGCGATCTGAGCATCCTGCTCTGCTTCTATCTTCTCAAGCTCGGCTATATCATATTCCGTATCGGATATAGCGAGATTATATTCCTTGATTGCGGCACGTTTTCCGTCCTGCATGACCTCGAGAGCCTGCTGCTCTTCCATAGCTTCGGAACGAAGCTTTTCGATCTCGGTCATGTTATTTGCGATCACATCTTTATATTCACTTATGCTTTCTTCGATAACAAGAAGCTCCTTAAGCTGCTTCTGATCATAGAGAGAAACCTTCTCGACATATTCAGCCTGATTTGTAACTGAGGAATAATCCTTTACCGAAAGCAGTGCTTCGATATATTCGGCATCCCCGTTTTCATAGGCAAAGCGGATTCGCTCCTTCATTCCCTCGTACTGTTTGGTCTCGAGAACGTATGCCTCATCCAGATTATTTTCCACGACTGCCGCAGCTGCGCGGAGAACATTTGCCTCATCACCGAGTTTCTTGATCTTGGACTCGTAGTCGGCTATCTCGGAGTCAAGCTCCTCGATCATTTCGAGAGCATCCTCCTTGGCATACTTGAGCCTCTCCAGCTTCCTCTCTGCCTCATGCCTCTTGGACTCAGCTTCCGACTTCTTGTCCTGTGCATCGGAGAGTTCGTCGGCAGTTACCACACTGACGGGATTACCGGCCGGAATCGATGAAAATATCATGACAAAAATCATGACCGCGCTTATTAGTTTTTTAATCTTAAAATGTGCCATTTTCATTTCCTCACTATCCGCTTATTATACCATAGAATTTTACATATTTAAAATCATTTTGTTCTGTGGTAAAATAGGGATGCATCACTCTTGGTTACAATAAATTAGTGGAGGAAGACAAAGTGAGTATTGCAGGACCGATAGTAATAGGACTGATAATTATATTCGGTATATTCTTTATTTATACGACCAGCAAGGTTAATCAGCTGGAGATCTTAACGAGGGATAAGGGTGCAGAGATCGACTCGAGCATCTGGGATCGCTCTTTCAGATTGTCCAAGCTCGTTGAGATTCTTGAAAAGAAGGGGATTGAACATGAGATAGATGCACCTGATACGAATTCCTTCGGTCTGGGAAGTTCAGCGACTATACAGGCTGCACGTTCCGAACAGCTGGACAGAGCCGATAAAGCTCTCCGCAAGATCATAAAGGAACACCCCGAGCTTAACGAAGACGAAGATTTCAAGACTAATATCGAGAAGTTCAATACCGCAAGACAGCAGCTGTTCACTCAGAGTCTTGCATATAATAAGAGTACTTATACTTATAACAATTACATTTCCGGTTTTCCCGCAAATGTTATCGCAACCTTTTACAAAAAGACAGACAGGCCCATCTTCGGATACGTTTTTGCCGATATCGATGATGAGGACATATAGACCGAGGTATTTGGATGAGAGTACTTGTAGTCGAAGACGAAAAGAGACTTGCCGAGACCATCGCGGATGTTATCGAAGAGGCCGGCGATATAGTCGATATTCAGAATAACGGAGAGGACGGCTATTATGATGCCATATCCGGAATCTATGATGCGATCGTCCTCGATGTAATGCTTCCCGGGATGGACGGATTCGAGATACTTAAGAAGCTCCGCGAGGAGGATGTCCCGACACCCGTTTTAATGCTTACCGCCCGTACGGAACTGGATGACAGAGTTACGGGACTTAATCTCGGAGCAGACTATTATCTTACCAAACCATTTCAAAATGAAGAGTTGGTGGCAGCACTGCACGCCATCATGCGCCGCAAAGCCGATATAATTCCTGAAGACCTTGAGTACGGAGACCTGGTTCTCTCCACTTCAACTCTCGAGTTAAAGAAAGGCACTAAGTCAATACGCCTCAACACCAAGGAATTCGAGCTTATGCGCTATCTGATGATCAACGGCAAAAATATCCTTTCGAAGGAGACCATCATCAATAAGATATGGGGCTACGATTCGGATGCCGGCGACAATAACGTAGAAGCCTACGTGTCATTTCTCCGCCGCAAGCTCGCTAGCCTTAAATCGGAAGTATCCATCGCCGTAGTAAGAATGAAAGGGTATCATTTAACGAAATGAATAACTCCCTCGTCAAACTCAGAAGACAATTCATAATAACCATGATGTCGATAGTCACCATTTTTTTGGTGACTATTTTTGCTGTTCAGTGCATCTCCTCCTGGCGGACCACCAGAACCATTTCGGATAATGCGCTGAAGATCGCAATGGACCGGCTGGCGCGTAATAACTGGAAGGAATCCGATTCCGATTTCTTCCCCTGGTTCATGCCCGAGAACGATGATAACCTTCCGGAGAGACCGGATTCCACGGATTCTTCAGATGAATCTGCTCCCGCCATCCCCGATGTCTTCCCACAGGGCGGACGTATGATGGATAACTTCGGTGACCGCACCACCCGTACCGCAGTTCTCGTTGTAAAGGTGGACGAAGCCGGCAATGTCACTTCCGTCAGGAACGAAATGTTCTATATGGGCGACTCTTACATAGATGAAGTCGTAAAGGAAACGCCTTATGAAACGAAGGAGTCCTATGAGCCTTCAACAGATCTTTCAGCCGATCCTTCAACCGATTTTGCAAATGGCAGCCCCACGAGAACAGCCATTAAGACATATCACCTTCCGGATTATCACCTTCGGTATGCCGTTCATAGAGAAGGCTCCGATACCTATATCGCATATGTTGATCAGACCGAAAATGACAGCACTCTCGCAGATCTTATCAAGAACGCCATCCTGATAAGCCTTGCTGTTATCATTGTTATGTTCATCCTCAGCCTCTTCCTTTCCAAGCGCGTTCTTCATCCCGTCGAAAAGGCCTGGGAGGATCAGAAGAGATTCGTTGCGGATGCTTCTCACGAGCTTAAAACCCCTCTTGCCGTTGTACTTTCCAATACCGACATGGTAATCAAGTCCAAGGATAAGAACTCCGAAAAGAACATGAAGCGTCTTGATAATATCAAAAATGAGTCAGACCGCATGAAGGAGCTCGTAAGCGAACTGCTCGAGGTAGCGCGCGGAGACCTCAGTAATAAAGAGCTCATCCGCGAGGATGTTAATCTCTCCGAGCTTACAGAGGACATCATTCTTGTCTGGGATCCGATCTGCTACGAGGCTGACCGCACTCTGGAAAATGATATCGAAGAAGATCTACACATCACAGGAGACCCCTCAAAGCTTAGACGTCTCATCGACATACTTATTGATAACGCGATCAAATACAGCTTCGAAAAAAGCACGATCTCAGTATCTCTGAAGAAGAGCTCGAAGCATATTAATCTCGTTGTAACTAATAAAGGCACCCCTCTTTCGGAAGATGAGTGCCGGAAAATATTCGAACGCTTCTATCGCGCCGATAAGTCCCGTGAATCAACACCGGGCTACGGCCTCGGGCTTGCTATCGCAGAGTCGGTTACAGCCGAACATAACGGCCATATCACAGCCTCGAGTGATGGTATCGATACCAATACATTTACGGTAAGATTCAGACTTCAATAACATAGCTATAAAACAATAAAATATACCAATATTAAACGGAGCCTCACGGCTCCGTTTTTTTAATCTTTATCTACGGAAGAGATAACAACCTTTCCGTCCACAACCTCAACCTTAACACGGTTGGAATCGATTCCGACTGCTTCTCTCAGCTCGGCTGAAAGACGAACACGTCCGGCCTTGTCGAGGATCGAGAACTCTTCGTGAGACTCCTGCTCGGAAGAAACTTTGTCCACGATATCCTGGAAGGCTGCTTCACCTGCGGCGATCTTCTTTCTGTATTCCTCTTTAAGGACACGCTCCGAACTGATCTTTCCGTCGGAGATCATAACGACACGGTCAACTCTGTCGGCAAGACTTATATCATGCGTAACGATGATGATCGTAACTCCGATCTTCCTGTTGATCTCTCTGAAGAGATCCTGCAGCATGACCGACGTCTTCTTATCTACGGCTCCGGTAGGCTCATCCATCAGGAGAAGTTCAGGCTCATTGATAAGCGCTGTTGCGATCGCAACTCTCTGCTGCTCACCACCGGATAGCATGGTGGGAAATCTGTCGGCCTTATCCGAAAGACCGACAGCCTCCAGAAGTCTCATCGACCTTTCTCTCTTCTCCTTTTTGGAAAGCTTAGAAAAGAGAAGCGGCATCTCGACATTCTGGACCACCGTAAGATAGTTAAGGAGATTATCGGCATTCTTCTGCCATACAAAGCCTATATGCTTATTTCTGAAATCTGCAAGCTCTCTATCGGAAAACTCGGTTATATTAACACCATCATATGCCACATAACCGGCACTCGGTTTATCAAGACATCCAAGAAGATTCAGAAGCGTAGACTTACCACTTCCGGACTTTCCGATTATCGCCATCAGCTCGCCCTTCTGAACCTCAAGATCAAGGCCCTGAAGAGCCATAACCTCGATACCTTCGGATTTGAAGATACGAACAAGGCTGTCGCACTTGATATATGGCGGCTTTTCCTCATCGGACGAGTCAGGCTGAGCCCCCTTATCAATATCATTCTCAGCCTGACTATCCGTACTATCCTGAGTATCTTCTTTGATCAGATCCTCAGGAGCTATTTCCTCTTCGTCCTGATCATCCTGCGTTGTCTCAGGCTCATCTTCCACTTCTATCGTCTGAGGCTCATCAAAATCGTCATCCATCTCGATAGTCTCAACTTCAGGCGGATCATATTCATTTATATTTTCCTGTAAATATTCTTCCATAAATGTATTCCTTATTCTGGGAATTATAGATTTATAACTGTATCAATACATCTGCGAGTTCCGAAAGACGGACATCGTGCGTAGTCATTATTACGGTAAGTCCCTCGGTCTCGGTAAGCTTCTTGAAAAGCTCCGCGATATAGATACCCGAACCGGTATCCAGCGCTCCCGTAGGCTCGTCGGCGAAAAGTATCTTCGGCTTATGAGCCATCGCTCTTGCTATCGCGATACGCTGTCTCTCACCACCCGAAAGTTCTCCCGGGAAATGCTTTCCTCTCTCCGAAAGCCCGACCAGCTCAAGAACCTCTTTGATTCTCTTTTCTCTTATGGCTCCCGATGTTTTACCTGTCTCATCGACATACTTGGCTGTCCTGAGTCCGAAATCAATATTCTCGATAGCCGTCATAACCGGGATCAGCGCGATGGACTGGAAAACGAAGCCCATCTTAAAACGTCTCAGCTTCTCCTTCTCATCAGCACTCATTCCACTGTATGCAAGTCCCGACGAATCCGGCTCCTCTTTGAAAATGATATCGCCATCGGTAACATCATCGAGATTACTCAGAAGATTAAGCAGCGTCGTCTTACCCGAACCGGATCTACCCATAAGCATCGTAAGCTTACCCCTGGGTATCTCATAATTTATATGATCCAGAACCGTGAGGCTTCCACCATTTCCCAGCTTATACGTCTTCACGACATTATCAATCGTGAGAATCGCATCCTGCCCACTACTCTCAGCCACACTCACATTCGTCTCATTCAAGCTCTGAGCCGCATCCGGACTCTGATAACCATTCAAAGCCGCATTCTCCGCTGGATTTGACATTGTATTTTCCGTTATCCTAAACATATTTAACCCTTATATATACTTTACTATATATTTATATTTTTGCGCCGTCCGTTTCTAATCTAGTAAGCGCGGGAGGGCGCAATCCTGTTTCACTTCAAGTGCATTCTCCTGCACTTGAAGGGGAACATGGTTGCGGTATACCCGCTTCAATAATCAGGCGCCTTTACCTCTCACCTTAATCATCACCAAGTTTCAGTGCTTCAGTAATATTCAGACTCTTAACAATCCTACGAATCCAGAATACACAGATTACCACTACAACAATCAGGAATGCCGCCAGCTTCAGAAGATCCGTTCCATACGAGCTTACGAATACACTCACGCTGTGCTTCTTCGGCAGATAAACCGCCGCGAACACCTTGACGAACAGACTGGACGCCAGCGTACCGGCGAAGACACCCGCCAGTATCGACATCAGCGACAGGAACAGCTGTTCCATTCCGAGCATCCGGTTGATCTCACCTCTGCTGATACCCATGGCTCGGTAGATACCGAAGAGAAGCTCCCTGTCTCTGATTGACGTGATCCAGTAGATCATATATCCGACGATACAGAGGATCAGCGCTATCAGGAAGTCTCCCGTAAAGATACCATTTGTAATCTGGATGATAGCCGAAGACTTCTCAACCTTCAGTTTATCTTCCCACGAATAAATCGACTTAAAGCTTCTTTTCTCTTTCTGGAAAGTATCATTCAGTACTTCCTTTACTCCCTCTTCATTAAGATTGGTCCTTGCCCATACCTCATAAGGAAGAAGTCCGAACGAACCTATGGCGGTACTGTAGTTGATAACCATAAGATACTTATCTCTGCAAATGGTTTTGCCCTTATCATTAAGCTCATACTCATACTTGTCAAAACCGGGCCATGCATCTGCTATAGCTACAATCTTAAGATTCAGGCTGGAATATACACTCGAGCTTCCCGTAACCTCGGGCTTCTTCTGTCCGAGAATGAGAGCATCTCCGACCTTCAGCTCAAAAGCCTTTGCAAGATTACTGGAAATGATCACGCCCTCGTTATTTGCAGCAAGAGCATTGAGATAATTATACCAGTGTTCACTTGTCAGACCATCTTTGAGTCTGGCGGTCTCACCAAATTCCTTTGTATTTATAGCCATCATCGTAACCTGTCCGATAGGCTTTGCACTCGCCTTTACTTCGTTTCTGTCATCAATGATAACCTTGGTCGAGCTTTCAAATGTTCCATTATTGATGAGGTCTTTATATACCTCATAATCCGGTTCGTAGTATTTCCAGGTTTCGGCAAACTTGTTGATATTAATCCTCCAGTTCTCCTGAATCCTTACGTCACTACCACCATCATGCTGCAGTCTTGCCTCTTTATTAGCATTTATGGTTCTTGCCATGTTTGCATTAAAAAGGCTCATTGCAACTGTCATTACCAGGAAGACCGAGATAACTCCCGATGCTTTTCTTGTACGTATTATCTGTAAAAGTCCCGCATACATAACAGGGCTGAATTTTTTCTCGCCTATCTTGTAAACTATTCTTATTGCATAGAATATAAGTCTCAGCATCAGCATTCCGCAGGCAAAAAGGAACAGGGTCGAGTTAATGAATATGATAGGATCTATTCCCTGTCCGTTGATAACGGACTGTGACAGCGAGCTCAGCTGTTTGTTGTAATTAACAAGCAGGTATATGGAAACAATGAGAAGTGCAATATCCAGGAAATATCTCTCCCAGAAGGAAGTTGTCGCAACCTTTCTCTTTGTCTTTTTCTTCTTGAAGAACAGGAATACCGGTATCAGCATTATGATAACCGCTATCAGCATAGCGATAAGTCCCGCTATCAGCATAAGGATATTCAACTTATAATCCTTTACACTGATGGACTTGGTGAAGCCCATGAAGTCATCAACACCCGCAACAAGCTTTCCAAAGAAATATCCTAAAACGATTCCCAGAGGAAGACTTGCAAAGGCAAGGATAAATGACTGGATTATATACATTCCGATAAGGCTTAACTTACTGAGACCTCTGTTTCTGAGAGTTGTCAGCTCCAGCTTTTCTGAATCGATTATCCTGAATGCGATCATGCCGATAAAGATCAGTACAAGAACAATGATCGGAAGAACAATGACGTAGATCATCTGCTCAACCGCCTTACTGTTATCTCTGAATTTTACAAAGAGCGGCGTGATATACTGTTCCAGTTTATCATCCAGCTTTACGAACTGTCTCAGATAACTATCAACGGCATCAACATTCTGTGTATTGATATATCTGTAATCAAGAGCCTGGAATATCTCACAACAAAGATCCTTTGCACCATACTTGGCGATCACTTCATTGAAAGCTCTCTTATCAACGATAGCCGTGTTTCCGCAACTCTTTAACGACTTCTGCCAGTAATAATCGCCTTCCTTCTCACTCACTATTCCGTTGACAAAAAGTCTGAGGATAGGCTTTTCATCGGAATTCTTTCCGTAACCGAGAGGATAAAAATCTACGGTCTCTCCGACAACTATATCCCAGCTGTTAGCTGTTGATCTGCTTACTATACACGGAACCACATCCTCGGGTATCTCATGACCTTCTTTGATCATTTCCGAGACATCATCCCCGATAAATCCGCCTTCGAGAATATCATAATGATTCTTCATCTCACCCGGATCGGAGATAGTCGGATCATCGAAAAATGCTATGGCTATATGTCCGTCACCTCTGTAGCTTCCATAGCCCTCCAGATTTCTGTAGTAGTAAATTTCCTGGGTTGCAACGATCGGAAGCTGGAGATACTTTGTCCAGGATTCCTCATAGCCTCTTGATCTTTCGACAGCCATTGATACTATATCGGAATCTTCAGGCATTGCCTCAATCTCCGAGCCCTTTATTGCTTCCTGTCTGTGAATAGTAGCAGGATATCCCCCGATCTTCTCATATCTCTCCACAAAGCCTCTCTGGATAAGCTTGTTTCTCGAGCCGTCCCTGAACATCATGATCATTGCAAATATCATGACGATAGCTACGTTTCCGATCATAAGGCACATATAAAGCTTATATTTATTTCTGATCTTTGTAAGTATGTATTTTATCATTTGAGTATCTTGTCTCCTACTTCAAGGCCACTCAGCACATATGTGCCGCCCGTCTCGTTACTCGGGTCGAAAACTTCCACATATTCCTTTACCGGAACATCATTTTCAAGTCTCCATACATAATGCTTTTCGATCAGAGTGAACTGATCAACCTCGGTCTTTACACAGAGTGTCGGAACAACTATTACATCCTTTGCCTCGACACCATAGTATTTGACCATTGTTTCTTTTATCTCTTTTTCGCTGACATGCTTATCCATCTCGATAGTACACTGAAATGTCACCGACTTGGATGAAGGCATGGATGTCGTTGAATAACACTTATCATCTCTTGTAAAGAGGATAAACCTGTCTGCCTCTCCGTTTATTCCGACACATTTGCCCGTAATGGTAAAGCCGTCCTTACCCTCTCTTATGAGACGCATCTCCTGGCCGACCCTCGGCGAGTATTCTGCTTCGGAGAGTACATAGATCCTTGTGTTTTCCTCTTCGGGTTTTCTTTTCTCGACAGTCAGAACAAAATCATTTTTGTTGATCTTAACCCCATCTGTAAAATTCAGATAAGAGATCCTTCCATCATTTTGAACGGTCGGAGTATAAGGAGCAGCAGCGGTACCCTTCAGGAGTCTCTGATAAGTTGCGGATTTTTCCGGCCTCATAATGTTATAGGTTTCAAGTGCATAATCATGTTCATAGGTCAGAACATCCAGATCACACTGGGTTCTTTCCGCCAGAAGTCTTAAGTTTCTTACAGCATCCGTTTCAGTAGCATCCTTGGGAAGAGGATGTTTCTTGGCCTGCTTTATCACCTTCTCAAGATCCTTCTTGGCTGATTCATAGTCCTTATCTGCCTGAGCCTTATCATTATCCTGACCGGTTACGGCAAGTCTCGCTTCTTCTATTTCATCTCTCGGAGTATTCGATATTACATTGAATAGCGGTTCTCCCGGTGATGCCGGTCCGGTGATATGAAGCTCTTTATATTCTCCGGAAACTTCTGATGTGTAGATATCATAGTAAGGATATGCAAAGTCAACGAATTTGCCTTCACATTCAAGAGTGAAGGTCGCAGTCTCCACATCCACCACCTCATAATGATCGGGTGAAAGCATTGTATTCTTGTAAGATACGATCTCGCCTTCTTCCAGTCCCGAAACGACCTCGACATAATTGACATCGCTTGCTCCGATCTCAATCATTCTTTTTTCATTGATACCGGTCTTCTCATTTCTTACATATACATACTCTTCATCATTTTCATAATAAACAGAATCTTTACCAACAGCGAGCTTCGGAGTATTATCCTCTCTCATGAAGTAAAGCATCATATTGTTACCCAATTCAAGCTTTGAACCGGGCGCATCAAAACTCATGTAAGGATTTTTCTTAACTGATTTTGCATAAGAAATCTCCTGATTGGTATAAGCATGATCCTTTATCTCGACCATCTTGCCGCCAACATAGGTCCATTTACTCTGATAATCATCATAAACATAATTATCGATAGTAACGCCTCTCGTTTCAATATAGAGATCATCTTCATCAATAACGACCGCAATATTCTCATAAGAGGAAACCATGTTATTATGAGTCATATCCACTACATAGTCTACGCGCCCGGAATGAGGTGCGGTAAATGTCACGGTACCGGTACTTTCCTCAATCTCCGAGATCTGCTTACGTATATCGGCAATAGAATTATCTATCATGGCAAGGCTGAAACGTAAGTTTTCCTTTTCAATCTGGATTGAAGTATCCTTCTGGGCCATGCCTTTCTTATCCTTAAGTTTCTTCTCGTTCTTTTTCTCAAGCTCGAGCTTCTCAACACGTGCATCGGATGCTTTCTGTTCCTTAACTCTCTGCCTGTCGAGAACACTTATCTGATTCCTGAGGCTTGTGATAGTGGCGGACATATCTCCGTATGTACCATGGGCTATCACATCACCCTCTTTGACATAGTCACCTACGCCAACCTCTATATCGGTTATCGCAACCATTTTCGTGGCAAAAACAGGATATTCCTTGGCAATTACAGTACCGAAAAGCATATTTACCGTTCCGACTATCCTCTTTGAGACCGGACGATAAAACTCTGTAAGAGATACAGGTTCTTTCAGTTCGGGAACTGCATATCCTGCGCCGGCACAAGCCGTAAGACTCAGCACAAAAGAAAATATAAGCACTGCTGCCACGGTTTTCTTTATTCTGTTAGAATGGAATAGATACTTTATCACCTTCGCTAAGTCCTTCCTTTATTACTACATATTGTCCTACTGAGTTTCCTAATACAACCTTTACCGGGCAGAAAGAGCCATCCTCCTGCTCTCTATATACAAACCTTTCATCGTTATATTTGATGATCGCATTCATTTCCACATAACAGGTATCCTTGATCTCATCCATTTCCACATGGAGATTCAGAGTTTTTTCAGGAACCATTCCGTCAAAATCCACCAGCCTGAAATAGACCGTATCACTGCTGACCGCATCTCCGACGGTTGCCTCTTCCTCCTTATTGGGATCGGATATTACTTCAACTTTGTATTCCGAAAGAGCACTCTTTGCACTATATACATTACCTACCTTGAAGTCGATCTCGTCGGCAGATACCATAAGACTCTTATCATATTTCGTATTCTGGTTATCTCCGCCTGCACCGCTCATTATATAATAATCATCAAAGGATATGGCCTTTATAAGCGGAGCTCCGATAAGCAGATACCCGTCCTTCACAGCCGGATCTATAAAACTTACAACCCCATCAGCCTCGGCAACGATATTAAGAGACTGATATGTGTTTCTTACTTCCTCGATATGAAGATCCGCAACACGTATATCATTATTCAGTGAATTGATCTCCGTGGAAAAATCCATTGAAGAGTCTATCGCCATGAGCTTCCGGTAATGCTCTATCTGAAGCTGAGCTTCCTTCTTTCTTTTTTCACCGTCATTCAGCTTATCCTGAAGATCCTTTGATTTAAACGATATCAGAAGATCGCCGGACTTGACATGATCACCGATATTTACGTGAAGTTCTCCCAGCTCTGCCCCGAACTGTTCCGTGATCTCATCCATTCTGGTCGCATCAATTCTGTAAATGACTTCGTTATATCCGGAAAGATCGATATTGGTCTCAAATACCGGGATTATGCTTCCTCTCTTAACATCAACGGTTGTCCTCTCGACACCGCTGTAGGATAGATCCTTTGCATCAACCAGCGGATCCACGTCAGTATCAGAACATCCCGTAAGAAGGATGAGAACCGACACGAGTATACCCACAAGGCGATATTTAATTTTTGATTTGTTCATTTTAACCATTTATCATATATTCCTTATTGGATCATTACTCAAACGTTTGAGTATCAATTTCAATCAATGAACCATCCATTGCATTTATAGCTATAAAACTATATCCGGCTGATTTTATTTTCGTTTCTGCCGAAACATAAAACTCCCAGACGGGAACAGTCGTTACTGCTCCGGTCTTCTCATCTGATATTTCCCGGTAATTCATATACATCGAATCCATATGAAGCATTGAAGGCATGGCTCCAAAGTCCTCAAAATTAAGTTTTTCCTCTAAATGCTCCTTAAAAGCTTCTTTTATCTTATCAAAGCTCAGAAGCTCGACATTTTCGATCTCATTTTCAATGGGACGTCCCAGGATTATATCGCAGCCGTAAAAGCCTTTACTGGTAAACTTGATCATTCCCGCATTACTTCCTCCCGCGTTATATAGATCATCATCGGGATCAATTGCAAACGGGGTTCCGAGATAAACCGCATATCCATCTCTTGTTAAATTTGCTTCCGATTTTCCATCACCGGAATAAAGTACATTGTAGAAAGCATCAAAATAGTCTAATGTTTCGGAATTATTTTCCATATATTCCGCAACCGGATCATCCTGCTCACCAAGGAAAGTAATTCCTCTGAAGTCACCGCTTCGTTCTATATTATGACCATTCATCGTATCAATGTAGTTTGAATCGGAGAATACCAGCGCAGTTAAGGTTCTGCGGTTAATGTTACTAGACATATTCATCATCGATATAGTTGAAAGCACAGAAGTTGAATAAGAATAACTGGTGTAGTTGGTAGTAACTGTATTTTCTCTTCCTGTAAGATGTATCTTTTCTTTTAAGAATTCTCTTCCCGCTTCATAAAGTTCATCTTTAGTCATGCTGCATTTATTTTCAAAAACTTCTGTTCCCGCAAAATTTTCACCGCTTTCCTGAAGCTCGGTAAGGAAGTTTTCTCCCGGATAGTATTCAGTTATATCGATTGGATTAAAAAAGATATACTTTTCTTTATATTTTTTCAGATACGCAAGTATAAGTCCGTACGGCACACCATTATATGTGCCCTCATACATATGGATAAAATATCCGGGTTCATCAACCCATTTATATACATCCTTAAAATTGGAATCTATGATATCCATCCTCTCATATTCAAAGTTATATATATCATTTTCAGGTGGTTCATAGGTTGCGCTTCTCTGAATGCTTCTGAATTTATAGAGTAAGGGCATATATTTCGTTGCATTAACGTATTTGATCTCTTCAAGCTTTTTTGCCCCGTCATCGAAAAAGTTGTCGGCAAATTCCTGCTCATTATCAAAGTCGGACATCTCACCCATTTCAAATGCACTGAGTCCGGAAACATCGGGGATCATATAATATGCCTGGGCCTTAAGCTCAACTCCCTGCACAGACAGATTTTCATTCCAGCTGACCTTTGAACCATATACATCCTGAAGCGTATCGGTAGAAGTTTTTATCTCTGCTTCGCCCGAAGAAGCTTTCTCGGCTGCTCTTTCGGCATTTTCATGTCCGCCGTATTCTTCAACAATTTCGGGGGTTTTACCACATGCCGCAGCGCCAAGACACATGCCGGCAGTCAGGAATAATGCTATATATTTTCTTAGCTTATAAGATGCTATTTTCATTCTCTCTCACCTTCTATAATGTGGGCAGAACTACCCAATTTCTCACATTACTCCCATACTTTACATCGAAAGTGTATCAAGAGTGTATCAAAAAACAAAAATTTATGATATATTGTCTATATCACGGATTTCAGGAGAGAAAAATGATAAAGCTGCTTATAGTTGAAGATGAAAAAGCTATCTCAGACCTTATGGTCATGAATCTTACCAGAGCGGGCTACAACTGTACCGCTTTATATAACGGCAAGGATGCCGCAGATCTTCTCGAGGAGAATCAGAGCTTCGACCTTATCCTTCTCGATATAATGCTTCCGGAGATCAACGGTTACGAGCTCATGGAATATATAAGGCCCATGGGAATTCCCGTAATATTCATTACAGCCAAGGCTGCTCTTGATGACCGTGTCAAGGGTCTTACCTCCGGTGCCGAGGATTATATCGTGAAGCCTTTTGAGATAGTAGAGCTCCTTGCCCGAATCAACATAGTACTCCGCCGATTCAACAAGACGGACTCTATTCTTACCTATAAAGATTATTCCATAGATGTGGAAAACAGGATCGTGAAATGTAATGATACCGAGATCAAGCTGACTCCGAAGGAGTTTGATCTTTTCGTTCTTTTCGTGCGCAACCTTAACATCACACTGTTTAAGGACAAGATATTTGAAACCATATGGGAGACCGAATGGCAGCCCGAATCAAGGACCGTGGACCTTAATGTCCAGAGGCTCCGTAAAAAGCTTAATCTGAAAAATGAGCTGATAACCGTTTACAGCACGGGCTACAGACTGACGGAGAAATAATGAAGTTTAGATACAAAGTTCTTCTTATCAACATCATAATCATCTCGCTCACCCTGTCCATATCAGGTTATCTTATGATGTCCAGACAGAACCGGATGCTGCTTGATTCCGAGATCAAGAATGCCGTGACCGAGAACAATCTTGCTCAGTCGGTTATCGAGTATTCCATCCTCGATATCATCAATAACACGGACTCGGATCTGGCAAATGAGCTTCCTTCCCTTGCCGATCAGGTATCTGTAGGAATGATCAGTGAAACCTCCGATCTCTATGTCCGCTTTGACTCAAAGCTTCTCTATTCCACCGAAAAAGGTGAGCTGAAAAAGATCAAGATCCCTCTTTTCGTAAATAGTTCCACCTATGCCTCCGATTCGGATGCAAGCTTCCTTTTTTCCGGATCCAATGATATCAGAAAGAGATATATCATCACAAAGATAAAAGATGATTACTATATATATGTAACTTCAAACAGCATACCGGACAACAGAGTCCTTAATATCATCACAAGGAGAAATATCACCGAAACCGAAAAGCTTATGAATAAGTCCATCCGTGATTTCAGGCTTTTCACCATTGCGATGCTCATCCTGTCCGGAATTCTCGTATATCTTATAACCAGACTTCTTACAAGACCTCTTGAAAAGCTTAACAAAGTAACGGACAGCTTCGCCGAAGGAGATTTCTCGGCAAGAAGTGATGTTCATTCAAAGGACGAGATCGGACTTCTCTCCGGCAGGTTCAATCATATGGCCGATTCCGTTGAAGATCATATCGTCGAGCTGAATGATATGATCCACAGACGTGATCAGTTCGTTGCCGACTTCACCCACGAGATAAAAACCCCTATGACAACGATAATCGGTTATGCCGATACCATACGGTCCGTCGATCTTCCGAGAGAAGACGAGATAAAGGCCGCAAACTATATCTTTTCCGAGGGACAGCGCCTTGAGCTGATGTCATCTCACCTCTTCGACCTCATTTACCTTAAAGATGCCGAAGTTCCTAAACAGCCGGTAAATACCGTCGCTTTGGGAGATGCCGTTATCCAGACCATCTCTCCTTCACTCGAAAAAGCAGGCATAACTCTCACCTCAAGCTTTGATAATGCAACCATAAACGGAGACAGCGCTCTCCTGAAGACGGCATTTATCAATCTTATCGATAATGCCAGAAAAGCTTCCTCGGAGGGAAGCGAAATAGCCTTCACCGGGAAAGAGACCGATGATGCGTATGTATTTGTTGTTGAGGATCACGGAATCGGAATCGCAGAGGAAGATATCGACAGGATCTGCGACGAATTCTATATGGTAGATAAATCCCGTTCACGTAAGGAAGGTGGTGCGGGCCTCGGCCTGTCGCTCGTGTCCGCAATCCTGAAGGAGCATGACGCAACTCTTGATATCAAGAGTAAGCTTGGTAAAGGAACTGTTATTTCTATAGGATTTAAGTATGAATAAGAACAACTTTAAAAACTTCATACTCGTGTTCGTAACGCTTCTTGTTGCAGCTATCTCAATACTTCTTCCGGGTATGGCTCTTAAGTCTTCCGAGAAGGAAGAATTCGACAGCATTAAGAACGTGCCCGCAGAATACTATTCCGGTCCTTCGGAGACCGTTATTAAGAACGCTTCGAAACAGCTTACCGATGAGCAGAGCCTGCAGATGATCACGGGACAATGGGAAAGCAAGGTAAGTCCGGCTGATCCCGAGGATTGTAATCTTTCCGAATTCGAAGCCAAGAACCTTGCGACCATAAGACTTAATAAACTGCTTTCTTCAAGGCTTTTCCCCTTCAGTCTGTCCTCCAATATTAATCAGTGGTACAGCTGGGATGCGACACCTTACAGGGTTCTGGATAATACCTTTAAAACCTATGCTACACATTACTGGGACATAACATTTACAAGATATGATCATTCGGAAAAACACAGGATCGTTATGACCGAGATGGGAACGATACTTTATGTTCATAGTGAGACCAAAGAAGACGTTCCTCTGAAGAGCTTCAGCCCTCAGTCCGAATTCTTCAGCGACCTTATTATCGCCGATCAGAATTCACTGAATTATCTTCGTTCAAAATACGAAGGAACCGCCATCATCACTCTGACCGAAGATACGATCAAGTCACACGAGCTGATGGAAGTTCCCGATAAAGATAAATATGCATTTAATATAAATAAGACTTCTCTCTACGTACCCGACCTCGGAAGCCTGACTCCGGATCACACATACATGTTCACCTACACTTCCGATGCCGGCAAAGAGTCAAAGTATAAGATAATGTATAAGAAGACCGACACCGAATATTCCATCCTCCTCCAGCCCGAGTAAAATAACAGTCCGGGGGACGGGGGATGAGTTTCATTTAGGGAGAAAACTCATACTTATCGGCGAAAAATGAGATCATCGATCCATCCAGTGCATTTATGAGGATTTCACACTCCCCGGTTGTCATATAGGTCGTAGCAGCAGTCATGTAAAACCCCCAGGTAGGAACACTCATCATCGCGCCTGTTTTTTCATCTATTACTTCACTATAAGTGAATTTCATCGAATCCAGGTAGAGATGTTTAGAACTCGACACATTATTGGGAATCCCCACTTCTTCAGGACCAAGATTCTCTTCCAGATGATCCACTGCCGCCTCTTTGATCTTTTCAAAATCAAGCAGCTCGACATTTTCAATCTCATCTTCTATCGGAGGTCCCAGATTCAGATCACAGCCATAGAATCCTTTACTTGTGAACTTGATCATACCCGTAGTCGCATTAGAAGATGTCGTATCCTCTGTATCATTAACTACTAACGGAGAACATAGATATACAGCTAATCCGTCTCTTTTAAGATGTGCATCCACTTTATCTTCAGTGGAATGAATTACATTATAAAGAGAATCATAGAAATCCTCTTCACTATTACCATTATGATAATCCCGAACAAGATCCACCTGCTCTCCGAGGATGCTTATACCTCTGTAATCTCCTCCCCTTTCAATACTACGTGATTTATATGTGCTCACATAGTCAGAATCAGAGAATACCAGTGAAGTTATAGAATCCCGTACAACGGCGTCGGGCATATAGTTTGCACTAAGTATTTCATTAGCATTCTGTGACGACAGAGTATACGCCAGATGATTGGTTTTTATATTATTATTTATACCCGTCAGATGAATCTTATCCCTGATGAATTCCTGCGCCATGGACATAACTTCATCTTTTGAATATGTGCACTCATTTTCAAGCATATTCCCCTCTTCATCCTCACCGCTTTCATACATTACGGTAAGATAATCCTCGTCGGTAAAATACTCCGTTATATCTATCGGATCAAAGAAGATATATTTTCTTTTCAACGTCTTATTAAATGAAAGTATAAGTCCGTACTTCACGCCATTATAAGTACCCTCATACATATGAATGGAGATAGCTTCATCATCATACCAGTTATATACCTTCTTAAAGCTTGAATCTATAACATCAAATCCCTCAACCTCTCCGTCAACGGGGCTTATAAGCTGCCTGTATTTACTCAGCATTGTTATATATTTGGTTGAATTGATATACCTGATCTCTTCGAGTTTTTTTGCACCATCATCAAAAAAGTCGTCAGCAAATTCCTGCTCATTTTCAAAACCCGTTAATGTGCCCATTTCATAAACACCGATACCGGTTTTATCGGGAATCTCATAATAGCCCGACGCCTTAAGTTCCATTCCGCTTACTGCAACACTTTCGGTCCAGTTGACCTTTTCTCCATATACTTCCCTTAAGGTCCTGGTTGTGGTTTTTATATCTGTTTCTTCTGAAGAGTTACCTTCAGACTGTCTTTCAGCATTTTCATGTCCGCCATATTCTTCAACCGTCTCAAGCTTCTTACCGCATGCCGAAGCAGAAAAGCAAAGAAGCAGCGCCAGGAATACCGCCGTAAATTTTCTTATCTTATAACTCATACCTTTCATACTTCTGATCATTCTTTCATATATAGTTCGGGGACGGTGTATTTCCGTCCCCGAGTAGTTTCCTTTAATATTCTAGTAAGCTCTTCCGAAGTATACCATCTTCTTAGCAGGCTTGCCACAGCATACGCAAACGTCGCCTAAATCTTCCTGTTCGAACGGCATACATCTTGTTGTAGCACCGGTCTCTGCCTTGATGTTCTCTTCGCACTCAGTCTCACCGCACCACATAGCCTTGATGAATCCGGGCTTGTTGTTGATGGTATCAACGAACTCATCCCAGTTCTTAGCTACGTATGTATGGCTGTCTCTATGAGCACGTGCTGCTTCAAGCATATCCTTCTGGATAGTTACAAGAAGCTCGCTTACCTTACATTCAAGCTCATCCAGTGCAACTGTTATCTTCTCACCTGTATCACGTCTTACAACTATACACTGATCATTCTCTATATCACGAGGTCCGATCTCAACTCTGATAGGAACTCCTCTCATCTCACACTCGGCAAACTTGAATCCCGGTGACTTATCTGTTGCATCAACCTTTACTCTTGCAACCTTGCTGAGTTTCTCACGAAGCTCCTCGGCCTTCTCAAGAACACCTTCCTTCTTCTGCTGGATCGGAACGATCATAACCTGTGTAGGTGCAACCTTAGGAGGAAGCTTAAGTCCGTTATCATCGCCGTGTACCATGATGATGGCTCCGATAAGTCTTGTTGTCATTCCCCATGAAGTCTGATGTACATACTGCAGGTGATTCTCTTTATCTGTATACTGAACTCCGAATGCCCTTGCAAAACCATCACCGAAGTTATGGCTTGTTCCGGACTGGAGCGCCTTACCATCATGCATGAGTGCTTCTATTGTATAGGTAGCAACTGCTCCGGCAAACTTTTCTTTCTCGGACTTCTGACCCTTTACTACAGGGATTGCAAGAACGTCTTCACAGAAATCAGCATATACATTAAGCATCTGGATTGTTCTCTCCTGAGCCTCTTCAGCTGTAGCATGAGCTGTATGGCCTTCCTGCCACAGGAATTCTCTTGAACGAAGGAATGGTCTTGTCTCCTTCTCCCAACGTACAACAGAACACCACTGATTATATACCTTCGGAAGGTCTCTGTATGAAGTGATATCCTTCTGATAGAAATCACAGAAAAGAGTCTCTGATGTAGGTCTTACGCAGAGTTTTTCCTGAAGTTCATTTAATCCACCATGTGTTACCCATGCAACCTCAGGTGCAAATCCCTCCACATGATCCTTCTCCTTCTGAAGAAGTCCCTCGGGAATAAGCATCGGAAGGTAAACATTTTCAACTCCCGTTGCCTTGAATCTTTCATCAAGCTGCTTCTGGATCAACTCCCAGATAGCATAGCCTGCGGGTTTAAGTACCATGAATCCCTTAACGCTTGTATATCCTGTCAGATCAGCCTTAACGACTGTATCAGTATACCACTGCGCAAAATCTTCATCCATTGATGTGATTGCTTCCAGCTTTTTGTCTGCCATCTCATTACCTCTTTTCTGAATAATCTGTAATGCGAGTATTATAGTTGATTATTCCACTATCGTCAATATTTGACCTGAAAGAGTGATGTCACTTTTTAACTGAAAAAATCGCAATAAGAAGCGAAAACCCCATTCCGATAATCGTAATATACGGAAGTACACCCAGCGGAACCCCCAGGTAGTTGAAAACATTTGGCATATATGTACCGAGGATTCCCACGGCTCCGCCGACTGCTACGGCCGTCAGCCAGATTCCGGGCCTGACACCATTTCTCCTATAAGCAAGGATTGCGACCAGAAGCGGGAATATAACACCCGGGGTGTAGATAGTATAGGCTCCCGTCAGAAGACTCATGATATCTCCTCTTCCGAGTAATGCCAGGGCAAATGATATCGCCCCGATAATCGCAACAGTTACCCTCACTGCCGCTACACTATCCTTCCTGAGTATATCCTTCACAAAGATAGACGATGCATTGATAATGCATGTATCCGTAGAAGAAAGGATAGCAGAAAGAAGTCCGAATATAAGAATTATACTTACCGCTCTGGGAAGTATTCCTACAACATACATAAGTGCGGAGCTGTCACCCAGCTGTTCGGGCGTAACATTATACTTAACCCACATTCCGACAAAGGTTATAAGTACGGCATATACCATCAGGATAATACCTGCGACAAGCGCGGACCTCTTTGCAGTCTTCTCATTCTTCGAAAGGAAGTTTCTGGACATTATATCAGGGCCCAGGAAGAAAACTCCTCCTATTACAAAGAACTGAGTAAAAAGATTGGATACTCTGTAATTTGAATTCAGAAGCTCAACATTATCGACAACCGATGCGGTGTCACCGCCTTTTACAAAGTAAAGATATATACAGCATATAAGTATGCCCGCAAAGATTATAAAGAGCTGAACCTTGTCTGTCTTTACAACAGAAAGCTGTCCACCGGCAATCGTATAAGCGATCACTATAAGTGAAACTATCATAAAGATGACTTTACTGCTCTTTCCTACCGCAAATGTGATCAGGCTGTTCATTGCAACAAGCTGACCTGCGATAACACCGACCCAGGATATAACGATTATGAGAGCCAGTATCACCTCCGCCGGCTTTCCCACAATCTTCCCCGCAAGATGCGGCAATGTATCAGCATCCAGTGATCTAACCCTTTCAGATAAAACAAAAGACTGAAGGATAAGTCCGATTGCTCCGAACAGAAGCCACCAGATTCCCGGAAAGCCGATGCTGTTAACGGTATCTGTAATACCGATGGTTGTAGACGCTCCGATGATGGTTGCAAGCAGAGTCATGATCACAGCAAAGGTGCTCTGCTTCTTTCCTGCCACAGAATAATCATTGAAGCCTTTTATATTTTTCGAATCAAATATACTTATACCGATAAAAACCGCCAGATATATTCCAAGAGCTATTAAAAAAGTAAGTTTCATGATGTCTCCTCTTTGTTATATATTAGATTTACCAGTCCATCTGATCTATTATATCAAACGCCTTCCCTTCCGGTTCTCTATGAAGAAATACTTCCTCACCGGTCACCGGATGTGTGAATTCCATTCTTGTAGAATAAAGCCCTATCTCCTGCCCCTTATTCTTTGAATGGTTCTTTCCATTCTTTGAAAAAGCAGGATTATACTTTGTATCTCCCCAGACAGGTGTTCCGTGTGAAGCCATCTGGCATCTTATCTGATGATGTCTTCCCGTGACGAGTTCCACCAGCACATAACTGACAGGACCTTCGTCCGTATCAAGTTCATCCAGAACCTCATATCTAAGGACCGCTTTCTTTGCGCCCTTCGTATCCTTGGATACAACCTTAGCGACATTCTGCTTCTTATCATGAAGAAGATAGTCAATATACTCTCCTTCAGGTTCATTTAAAAATCCCGAGACCACTACCTGATAATATTTCTGGATCTCGCCGTCCTGAACCATATCGGAAAGCTTTGCGGCAGTGTTCTCATCCTTTGCAAAAAGGATGATCCCGCCGACAGGTCTGTCTAGACGATTAATTACAGCCACATATGGCTCTTCGATTTCTTCATCACTGTCTTTTACATCAGCGCTCGCTTTATCATACAGATACTCCTTCACAAGAGTCACCATATCGGCACCGTAAGTCTTATCCGGCTGTGACGGAACTCCGTAAGGTTTTACGCATGCGATAATATATTCATCTTCAAAAACAATATTCGGTTTCATACATTTTCCCTTCGAAATACAGATTTATCATCTTTTATATGTTTTTTATGAAAGTGAGCCAAAAGAATTATCTTCTGGCTCACCTTGAAATATTTTACTGATATTTTTGCTGCCACTCCGTTCTGAACGTAGGCATATACATAACAGGTTCCGACCGTTTTAAATTCGTTTTACATCTCATCATATATCTTCTGAGCACTTACAAGTCTTACGCAGAGAGTAAAGAGTTCTGCTGCGAGCTTAAGATCTTCAAGATTCGGATAAGTTGGAGCTATACGGATGTTGCTGTCATGAGGGTCCTTTCCATATGGCCAGGTTGCTCCGGCAGTCGTCATTATGACACCGGCCTTCTTAGCCTTATCCACGATCTCCTTAGCACATCCATCCATAGCATCAAAGCTGATGAAATATCCGCCGATCGGTCTTGTCCACTCTCCGACTCCGAGTCCTCCGAGTCTGTTATCCAGAGTATTAAGAACAGCCTCAAACTTCGGTCTGATTATTGCAGCATGCTTCTTCATATGCTCGGTCATTCCGTGGATATCCTTAAAGAATCTCACATGACGAAGCTGATTAACCTTATCATGACCGATGGTCTGATGGGTAAGCTGCTTCATGATATCCTGCATATTGTTAGGCGATGTTGCAAGTGCGGCTATGCCGCTTCCCGGAAATGATATCTTTGACGTTGATGCAAACTTATATACCATGTCAGGGTTGCCACGCTTCTTACACTCAGCAAGAATCTCTACTATATAATCCTCTTTATCATCATAGAGGTGATGAATTCCATATGCGTTATCCCAGAATATCCTGAAGTCAGATGCTGCCGGCTTAAGCTTTGCAAAACGGCTGACTGTCTCATCCGAATAAGAATATCCCTGAGGGTTTGAATACTTAGGTACACACCAGATACCCTTGATCGCTTCATCCTCGGCAACAAGCTTTTCAACCATATCCATATCGGGGCCTGTTGGTGACATGGGTACTGGGATCATTTCAATTCCGAAATACTCTGTGATTCCGAAATGTCTGTCATATCCCGGAACAGGGCAGAGGAACTTAACCTTATCAAGCTTGCCCCATGGAGTATTACCCATAATGCCGTGTGTCATCGCACGTGCGATGGTATCATACATTACATTAAGTGATGAATTTCCATAGATGATTATATTATCCGGATCATTTTCCATCATATCTCCAAGCAGGACCTTTGCCTCTTCGATACCGGTGAGGACACCGTAATTACGGCAGTCTGTTCCGTCTGCGCACGAAAGGTCTGCTTCCGAATTCAGGGAATCCATCATGCCCATCGATATATCTAGCTGTTCACGGCAGGGCTTGCCCCGGCTCATGTCCAGTCTCAGATCCATATCCTGATACTTCTTATACTGGGTCTTAAGTTCCTGAATCTCCTCAGCCAGTTCTTCTTTTGTCATTTCTCTGTAGGCTTTCATCACAAATTCCTCCATTCCCTTTATAAGATTTTCTTATTTTATCAAATGCGCTCTTTCAATGCAAATAAAAACTTCCCACAGGACTTTCGCCTGAAAAGCCCCATGGGAAGCGGATAGTTTTTACCGGAAAACAGATTTGGTTTTGTTAACTGTGTATTATATTGTTTAAGATTATTAAGTTTGATTCCTTTGATTCTTTTGATTTCTTGAGAGAGATAGATTTTTCTTTTTTGTGAGTAGCACTGTTTTTCCGGTAATGCCGATAATCATTATTAATCCATCATCATTATATCCAGGATCTCATTTGTATAAATACTGATGGTTTCTGTTCCGTCCGACCAGACGAGCTTATCCCCTTCAGCTTTAACTGTCTTAAACAGCTCGGGGGACTTAAGCCTCGAAAACCTGATCGTATTTATTCGATTTTCCATATTTACCATTGCCGAGCTTCCGTTTCTGAAAACAAGCTGCAGGCAATAGCCCCCAAGCGGATGAACCGCCACCAAAGCATCGCTCATAATAGTCTCCTTTTCTATTCTAGGTGCATTATAAAGGATGATTTGATCAAGCGCATCACCCGAAAGGGTAGTTTTTATCATAAAAACGGGTAGTTTTTATAAAATTAACTAAGCATTTCGATGAGTTTTGTCCTTCTGTCGATGTTCATTTTCTGGAAAATGATCTTCAAATGATGCTTAACAGTGTTTTCGGATATGTTAAGTTTTTCGGCAATTTCAAAATTCCTGAAGCCATCAGCAGCCAGACGGGCTACCTCCTGCTCTCTTTCGGTAAGCTCATTGGAATCCGAAATCTCACCCAGTTCAGGCACTTCCTCGAGCATTGCGAAGATATGACTCTCATCTGCTCTGGTATACTTGATGTCGAGTTCCTTTATCTCGCGGATGGTCTCCCTATGCTTTGCAGCAATATGCGGCATAAGGAAAAGCACCTGAAAATACTTTCTGAAACAAGCAAGGAAGGTATAATTCTTATCCTGTCCCGCAAGTTCAAGGGATTTATCCAGATATTCGGAAGCCTTTACAAGCCTTCCGATAGCCATATAACCAAGTGCCAGTCCGCAATACATAAAGTTCCGGGTCGGAACCGATATAAGACGTTCGTCCATTGTAAGAGACATTTCCACGGAAGCTATTGCCATCTTGTATTCCTTCTTTAACAGAAGGTCTGTTATTCGGCATGTCTTGATCATGAAATTTGTAAATGTAAGATCAGACAAAGAATCTGCCTCACCTTGTGTCCACAGTGCCGAGCGGCTCGTCTCCATCATAAGACTAAGGAGATAGCCTCTGACAGTCTCCACCATGTAGGTATTAAGCATCTTACCTTTCATGAATTTATAACCCTGAGCCTTATTCTCAAGATAGTCGATTGCTTTTCCAAGACCGGTCATGTCGGAACGATAGATTGAATTTATGCCAAGGAGCAGGGATGCACCATAGGTAATGGTAACATTTCCGGCCTGCTCTGAAAGGAAAGCTGCCTGATATGCCTGAATATCGGACTCCTCAAAACGTCCCTGAACCGAATATGCCTCTCCACGATAAAGCTGAGCTGCTCCATTGCCGTGCCCGTTTGTCAGCTTGTTATAAAGCTTCATACATCTCTCGAATTTGTCGGCTGTTTCGAGCATCTCGCCAGCCTTGGAATAAAACATGTACCACATGGATGTACAACCAAACAGGAATGGTTCTTCCTTAACAAATATCTCGGAAGCATGTTCCATATGGTCGTCTGCCTGCTGATATTTTTCATACATCTTATCAAGATCGGGAAAATCTTCATAGGCATCAACAAGATACCATTCACCGAGAAGCTGGTCATCTTTGACCTCCTCGATCATTTTTTTGATCCTGTCCATATGCATGCGGAATTCTTCAAAGGCGCAGCCGCCGTACAGTCCATAACAGAGCTTTAAGAGGGAAATGATATGCTTCCTCTGAATCTCTTCAGGCGCCTGTCTTAATACTCTTTCAGCAAGATCTGTATAGGAAAGTCTTCCGAAATGCTCAGTTATAAGTCCGGACAGCGGGAGGCTGAGCAGTCTGTCAAAATCCTTCGCCTTAAAGTAAAACTCCACTGCCTCTTTATACATCCTGTCGCTCTCATAGGTTTCAGCAGATCTAATATAGACTCCCCTTGAAAACTCGGGATCTTCATCATCCAGCTTTTCCTTCAGGAAGGAAAGGAGGATCTCATGAGGAAACCATATCCCGCCTCGTTCAGGTCCTCTGATAAGCGGACTTCTTCCCAGAAGGCCTCTCCATTCATCATATTCAAGAAGCCCCTCAGGAATGAGGATATCCGCATCTCTTTCATCAAAACGGTCGAACATACAGATGGACATCAGGAACTTTTTCTGAGGATCAGAAAGCTTTCTCCAGAACCTGTCCTCCATAAGACCGGTGATATCCTGATAGATGAATTCATTTTGTTCATCCTGATCATCAGACATGTTATCGAGATAAAGCGAAACGGCTGCAGCCCAGCCATCCGTCTTACTATGGATCTGATCGATCTCTTTTTCTTCCAAAGCTATATTTTTACGTTCTGCAAACTTCCGGATATCAGCCTTATCCAGAAGAAGCTCAGAACCACGGACAAAACATATATTTTTTTCAAGATCATAGAGCACATTTTTCAGTCTTCCGAAATTCTGTGATAAGAAGACAGTCTGAATACTGTTCTCCGGAAGCCTTGCCAGAGACTCAATGATCTGAGGCTCCCAGTTGCTCAGTGAAAACTGGAAATTATCAAAGACCAGTGTGACAGGATCATTAGTACGGATATCTGATATGATCCTTGCTGCTTCATCAGCATTGCTTCGGTTCAGATAACCGAGATTGACTAGTCGTTCCGCCGCCTTTTCATCGATTACCCCGAGCTGTCTTACAAACCAGCTGAAGCTTGTATCCTTGATACTCTCAACGGCAGTATACCAGATGACCTGTCTGTCGGATTCATCCAGGATATTCCTGATAGCAGTAGTCTTGCCATATCCGGCAGGTGCCTCCATCGCTATCAATGAATATTCACTTATATGTCCCAGTTTATTTAATAATCTTTCATTAAAAATGTAATCCATAATAACATAACTTCTTTCTATATATATCAAAATAACAGATATACAAAATAAGCCGCATAAGATACCAGCATTATAAGTCCGCCGACTCTGCCGAGCTTTTTATTCTTCACAGTGAGTACCCACAGAAGAACTGCCGCATAGAGTGCAACAAAGCCATCTATCATAAAATTAGCGGCACTGGAGATATATGGGAGCTCGATTATCACACTTGTGATGCCGAGGATAAACAAAATGTTGAAAAGATTGCTTCCCACTATATTGCCAATCGCAAGGTCGACATTTCCCTTTCTTGCCGCAGTGACCGAAGTCATAAGCTCCGGAAGCGAGGTTCCGAAGGCTACGATTGTAAGACCGATCACCCTGTCCGAAACTCCGAAGGTCTTCGCAACCGCAGAAGCACCCTCTACAGTGATATTACTTCCGAATATGATGGCGGCAAGACCGCCGAGAACAAAAATTGGGATAAGCCAGGTCTTAA
Source organism: Eubacterium sp. (assembly GCA_017619835.1). Taxonomy (GTDB): domain Bacteria; phylum Bacillota; class Clostridia; order Lachnospirales; family Lachnospiraceae; genus Eubacterium_Q. The sequence continues at coordinate 12,680 of JAFZRN010000006.1, read as the reverse complement.
CATCTTTGGTGACTTCACCACTCTCATCATGACTCTTTGCGTACCACATGAGATATCCGATATAAGCCACAAGGAGAAGAAGGAAAATGATTCCGGTAAACCTTGTGAGTTTTCCAAACACACTTCCCCAGACAATGAAAAGAATTGTAGAAAAGATCATGAACGGAATATCTGTCCTGACCGTATCTCTTTTTACATGAAGAACGGTTATGACCGAAGTTATTCCGAGTATCAGAAGAATATTCATGATATTGCTGCCGAGAACATTTCCAATGGAGATCCCATTGTTACCCTTCAGTGCCGCACTGATGCTGACAGCAGCCTCGGGCGCACTTGTTCCCATTGCAACAATCGTAAGACCGATTACAATCTGAGGAACGCCCAGCTTTTTAGCGATAGCTGCCGCTCCATCCACAAAAAAATCCGCTCCCTTTATAAGCAGAAGGAAGCCGATCACAATCTTAAGTATACTGATGACAAGTTCCAAATTAAGCTACCTCTATATGTTTATTTTTCCCTTATCCCACACTAATTTTCATACTGATTTTCACACTAATAAATTTACCACAACCAACCCATTTTTTCAATGTACAAATAGCATGAAACATGGGGACGGGGGATGAGCTGCAACTCATCTCCCGTCCCCATGTTTCATTTTACGGTTACGGTAAGTGTTTTATAGAGGCCGTTCTGAGTATAGGCATAGATCCTGCAATTTCCCGCACCAACTGCCTTGATCTTGCCGGATTTGCTTACCGTTGCCACCTCCGGATTATCGCTTTCAAATGATATCTTCCGGTGCACCTTCAGCTTAAGCTTTTTATCAGCCTTTGCAGTCTTCACCTTAAGCTTGAAGGTTTTGCCCTTTTTTAAAGAAAGCTTTCCCTTCTTTATCTTCTTATCCTTCTTGATCGAAATCGACTTATAATTCGTAACCTTTCCACCTTTGGTAGCTACATGGACTACCTTTGATGTAGCGAGAACATTGTTCTCATCATCCGCAGCAACGATCAGAAGCTTATGATAGGTTCCCTTCTTCAGCTTCTTTCCGTCAACCTTATCAAGTGTATATTTGGTATCGGTTATCTCGGTAATCTTCTTACACTTATTCTTTTTGCTGCACTTGTTGCCGTAGATCACATACTTCGTAGCACCCTCAACCTTCTGCCACGAATAGCTGATTGAGTTTTTGGTAACCTTACCTGCCTTCAGTTTAAAAGGAAGGAAATTGGTATTTTCAAGATCAGCCTCAGACTTCATCTCCTTTATCTGTTTTTCTATATCCTCGAGCTTTACCGGAGTCGGAGTTACTTCTGGTGTCGGTGTAGGAGTAATTTCAGGAGTCGGTGTTGGAGTCTCCTCGGGTGTAGGAGTCGGCTCCGGATTCTTTATTGTTATTGCCACGGGTGAACTTGCATAATCAGTCTGTTTTACTTCTTTGTCTGTCTCTCCTGTATTCTCAATCTCCGCAAGGATATATGCAAAGTAATCCTTTCCGCATTCAAGCTCTGCATATTCATCCGGAAGGGTGAAGCTTCCTGTACCGGAGCTTATATCCTCTGCTTCAAGCTTTATATATGAAAACTCCGGAAGCCCGCCGGTTCCTTCGTCGCTCGAATTAACTACCGTTTTTCCTGCCTTATATTCTTCCTTTAGAAGAAGGACTGTGACTCTCGTCACTTTATCCTTGTTCTCTCCATCCACCTTGTACGGAACCGTAACTTTATTTCCCTCTTTTTTCACTTCTCCATCAGCTGCTATCGTAAGCTTACTGTCTCTCACGGTAAGCTTATACTCGTTTTCAGTATTCGGGATGACAGATGAGAAGATGACAGATGCCAAATTTATATTAAAAGCGGGACTCACCCCGATAATATTGCTACCCACATTGATGTGGCTCAGTCCGCCAGACGAGCCCACGCAGCCGGCTTTTAATTCATCACTGTAGTCAGGCGAGCGCAGCCACCAAAAAGAAAGGGTGCCGCCATTCTTTTTTCTTGTATTGTCACCCAGATCTGTATTCTTATAGCCATAAGACTCTCTGGTTGCTTCCTTAGCATCAAGCAGGAATATACTTTCTCCTGTAAGAGACGCAAATGGGAGAATATCAGTATCTCCTTCTACGTATCCCTTTCCGTCTTCATCTCCTTCTTCTCCCTCAGCCTTTGTAACCGGGGTTTCCTTATTACTTTGGGCTATGGCATTTCTTTCGGCATCGGAAAAGGCTCCTGCCTTATCAGGATCATCCGGATTTCCGAGGAATTCATCACCGTTCAGCCACTTGTTTATATCACAGTATTTCCACTCATTTGCCTTATCTGCACCTTCATTTATAGTACCATGAGCATCAACAAAGACCATATCCTTAAGAATTGTATCGCAGTCAAGAAGAAGACTTCCTACAGTTCCTGCAGCTTCGTCCTTAACCCCAAAATCCTTCGAAGCAGTATCAAGGACTCTGTATTTCATGGCTTCACTGCCATAATTTCCAAAATAAACATAGCTTCCTTGCCAGTCACCATCGTAGCTGCTGTCAGCTGCCGTCGGTCTGCCTATGGTTCCGGTACAAAGACCTGTTATTTCCTTTTCGGCCGGAGTATCGGCACTTGCTTCGAGTTTGGAACCGGCAACTGAAAAGGTGCCCATTACCAGGAGTGACGAGAGTATGAGTGCCGTTAGTTTTTTTAAACTCTTTTTCATTTCCATAACTGTATAACCTTCCTATTTTATGTGACAAACAGATCAGATTTATTTGTCACATTTTCTATTACTCACCTTTATCATTATACACCACCCGTTTCAATTCCGCATCACTCAAAATGAAACTTGACTTTATAACGTATTCGTAATATACTTCATTACGTTAAATCGCTAAAGTGCAGGAGGCATACCATGATAGCAATTCTTGAAAACAATGCTACAGATGATCAGATAGAGAAACTTACCGACTGGTTCGAGGAGCAGGGCTTTAAATGTCAGCTTTCACGCGGAGAGTTCCAGACCATACTCGGAATAATCGGTGATACATCCCGGCTTGATACCGAACTTATCGGTTCACTTGATATAGTTAAATCAGTTACAAGAATCACCGATCCGAAGAGAAAGGATAACCAGAAGTCCCTTAGAAGCAAGGACGGAGATTTCCACCGCTCCGGCATAAAGACCGTCGGGATAATCGGTCTCGGTCTTATCGGCGGTTCTTTTGCCAAGGCTTTTAAGGAGAATACCTCCGCCAGGGTCCTCGGATACAACAGGACGACAGCGACAACACATTTTGCTATAATGGATGGAGCATTGGACGGCGAGCTTTCTCTTGATGACAAGCAGGACGGTAATTCTCTATCTGACTGCGACCTCGTAATCATTTCCCTTTACAACCAGGCTATAATAGATTTTGTAAAGGATAATGCGAAGAACTTTAAAAAAGGCTCTCTTGTTATAGATGCCGGTGGTCTTAAGCGAAGGATATGTAGAGAATGCTTCCCTGTTGCTTCCGAAAATGACTTCATCTTCGTCGGCGGACACCCCATGGCCGGTAAAAAATTCTCCGGCTACAAATACAGCACAAGTAAGCTTTTTAAGGATAGCTCCATGATCGTCGTTCCCGACGAATCTTACGACATGTTCCTGATTGAACGGATAAAGGACGCACTTGCGCCCTGCAACTTCGGACGAATAACGGTAACAAGTGCCGACAAACACGATCAGATGATCGCATTTACATCGGAAATGGCCCACATAGTTTCAAACGCTTACATCAAGAGTCCGACTGCCAGAGAACACCTCGGCTTCTCCGCCGGCAGCTACAAGGATATGACAAGAGTAGCATGGCTGAATGAAGACATGTGGACCGAGATCTTCATGGAAAATAAAGATAATCTGATCTATGAGCTGGATACTATTATCAAATATCTCGGCGAATATAAGACCGCACTCGAGACCGATGACCCCGCCTTCCTTCACGACATCCTTCGTGACGGCAAACTCGCCAAGGAAGAAGTCGACGGCATATAATGTGACAATTAAATCAGATCTGTTTGTCACATTTTGAATCTCGTCAGCAAGAAATACAGGTACAAATAATGGATACACGCAGCATCACAATTAAATATTCGAATGCTCCTCACGCTACTGTCAGGACGATAGCCTCAAAGTCTCACGCTCACAGGCTTCTGATTGCTGCAGCCCTCTCCGACAAGCCTTCAAAGATAATGACTCCGGACACTTCAAAGGATATCGAAGCCACTATCAATTCTTTGAATGGGCTCGGCGCGAGAATCGTGCGTCACGCGGAGTATATCGAGGTGAATCCCATCGAGCTTTTTGCTCCTATATCCGATATAGCCAATATCGAAACCGGCTCTCCGGCTGAAAACGCACCCGGCTTATCAAAGATCGACTGCGGTGAGAGTGGCTCAACTCTCCGCTTCATCCTTCCGGTCATCGGTGCACTTGGGAAGACCGCCGAGATCACCATGCACGGACGTCTCAGCGAAAGACCACTCTCGCCGATGTATGAGGAGCTTATCAGTCATGGTCTGAAAATGTCTTCGCAGGGCTCCAATCCCTTCAGCATTTCCGGCCAGCTTACCGGTGGCGACTACACTATCGCAGGAAATATCTCATCCCAGTTTATAACCGGTCTTCTTTTTGCGCTGCCCCTTATTAACCCCGGAGCTTCATCTGCCTCAGATAATTCCGGCAGCAACTCGTCCGGCATCCTTCACGTAACCGGAAAGCTCGAATCAAGACCATATGTGGATATAACTCTTGATGTTTTAAATGAATTCGGCATAAATATAAAAGAAGAAACTCTCGAAAACGGTGACACACTCTTCACCATCCCCTCGGGACAGACCTATCATTCAGAAGAAGCCTTAACTGTTGACGGCGACTGGTCCAATGCGGCATTTTTCCTTGCAGCAGGAGCGCTTCTCGAAAAAGGCGTGACCGTTACCGGTCTGAATATAGATTCCCTTCAGGGAGATAAGAAGATACTCGACATTCTGAAAAGCTTCGGAGCAGAAGTTTCAATCTCACCTTCTGCCGCTTCATCCGGCATACTTTCCGAAGTAACAGTTTCCGATATCACCGTAAAGCGAACCGGCAGGCTGCAGGGCACCGAGATCGATGCTGCTGACATTCCCGATCTTGTTCCGATCATCTCCGTTGTTGCTTCTCTTTCAGAAGGGAGGACCACCATCAGAAATATCGAACGACTCAAAATAAAAGAAAGCGACAGAGTAAAGACCGTGATCAGTACTCTGTCGACTCTCGGAGCTAAAATCTTCGAAGAAGATAATTCAATTGTGATTGACGGAGTTCCCGCTCTTTCAGGTGGAACCGTCGACTCATTTAACGATCACAGGATTGCAATGTCAGCCGCCATCGCATCCATCGGATGCACCGGTCCGGTGACCATCACAAATCCCATGGCCGTCGAAAAATCCTATCCGGATTTCTATAATGTCTTAAAAGACACTCTCTGCGAAGTCACTCTTGGGGAATAAATATAAGCGACATCTATAGTATTTGAACAATAACTTCTAAACCCTTTTTTTCAGCTTTTTCTAATGCTGATATAAGATTTTTTAGGACTTCGCCAGTTTCTTCATAATCAAATATCTTTCCCTGATATTGCTCTGCATCTTCTTTATACTCTTTGGGATCTATAGAAAACTCGATATTGTTATCGTCATAACAATTAATCATTTCATTATAATCTCTTGTAAAACCAGACCAACCTTTTTCAACTATATTAGGTTTTCCAAATATATCGGTCATATATCCATCCCAAATATGCAAAGAATACTCTCCATACCTTATTATAAACTCAGGTTCTCCTTCATATCCTTCATAATATTTTTTATTTTCTATCATCTTTCCAGTGCCCATTATCTAACATCTCCTTCTGTTTTTGTGATTCATCACCATTTTTTCTAGCTCGTATTGCCGCATCCCATTCGCTTTTATCTACCCAAACATTTCTGCCACTTGATGTCTTTCCGATTAAAATCGAATGCTTTCTAGGTCTAGCATTGGGACCATTTCCGGTTCCAGGTCTTATTCGTTCAACAACCCAGTTATTTGTTTGATCAGGCGGAGCTCCTGGTGTTCTGGTATGCCAACGACTTACATATTTGTATTCTCCCCGCTCCCATGTATATTTAACTTGTTTATATCCCTGCTTTTCCTGTTCATTTATATTAGCATTAGATGGAATCTTTATAGGTGAACCCTGGGGGAGCTTTTTTGTCAAATACTCATGATGTTCTCGAAGCTTACTTTCATTTTCTTCAACTTTTTGTGAATATTCAAACTGTTCTGATGTTATCTGTGGAGAACCACTCGTTCCATGAGCCAATCCACTATTAGAGCTGTGCATCATTTATCACCTCTCTTTCTAGTAGAATTCCTCTGTTTAAGACTATTATTGGGAATAATAACATTTATACCCTTCTCAATAGCATAACTAAATATTTTTATAGCCTCTTTGTTGTCTTTGCAAACATCATAAACAATTATTGCTTCTAGATGCATCTGGTCCACAGTATACTTTATCGCTTCAATTAAATATTCTCTTTCCACGATATCATCAATATATCCTTTTGTACTAAATGCAACTACTGTACACTTTTCTAAGCCATTTAAATAAAACCATAAACTATCAATTGTTGGAAATGTAATGTTAGGAATAACTACTGCATTTATTTCCATGACAAACCAAAGCGAAACCACTCTAGCCTTCTTAATCCTATAATTGTTTTCAATATCATCTATATCACCTAATTCACTATAATCTGGCGAAATAAAGAACTTTACTCCTTTGAATCGTTTTTTAAAATACTCCAACCTTTTTTCATCATTATAGTATATGGCATTATATAGTCCATTCTTACCATCAAAAGTATCATCATAATTATAAAATGCTACTGCTGTTAATGGAGTTTTATGATAATCAGCCGTATTGGGATACAACGCTATATAATCAGGATAAATTTTTGTCTTACATATTAATTCTGGAAGATCATGCCTCCCTACAGAATGTGTTTTATTTGTAAGACGTAAATATTTTAAATTAAGAAGTTTTTCTAGTTCCTTTGGAACAGCAACGCGTTCTCCATACTCATTAATATGATATTCATATTTTTTCAATTTTGTATTCCTCCTGTTAGATAAAATAAATAAATGCAACTTTTCAGCTGCATCAGAGGAATACCTGCTAGCACTCCTCGATAGTTACAGCACAATTAACAAACAACTTGCACTATCCCTTTCGAGTATGCTAATATAGTCTTGTTCAGGGAGTATGTTAGCATACTCTATAGGGAGCACGTAGCAATGATTCATCGCTATGTGCTTTCTTTTATATTATGCGACCCAATCATAGTAAACCATTTCACCTGGATAATCACTCCACTCAAGTTCACCATCGTTTTGAAGTCGGCCAATAACAATATACGGTTGGACGTTTTGTGTTTTTGAAAATTCTTTAATACTACTTAATGAGTAGTTCCCTATGATCAAAAAGTGTCTATAATCATCAGGATTTAATAAATAGTTTCCCGCAAACAAATCCGCTTGTTCTTCGTTTTGATTTTTAACTGAACTAAAGTCTACAAATGAGTTATCTGCATCGCCATTTAATATATGACCTATTTCATGAAATAACGTAAACCAAAACTTATCAGCTCTTTTTTGTCTTAATGTTAAACATAACATTATATTTCCGGTTTCCATTTTACTTATAAAACCTTGAACCGGAGCTCCTTTGAAGTGTGGAACTATCATAAAAGCAATTCCGCATTCTTTAAATATTTCCGTCAGAGCCTTTCTGAAATCAGGCAACTTGCTAAACATCAATTTTTTAATATTTGATAATTGACTCTTTAAAAGATTTAAACTCAGCTCATTATCCAATATGTTTTGATTGGCATAATATTCACAAATTCTCTTCCAAGCATATAGTACATAAGGATCAACATTGACATTGTTATTAATCTGCGCCCTATATGCAGCATTATAAGGTATTTTTGTAATATACGTTAAATTAGTAACTCCCATAAATTTTCTTAATTCAACAATGCTTTCTGCACAGATTTCAGAAGAGTTTATGAGCTGTTTACTTTCTAAAAATCTATTGATATCACTAAGCCTTTTGAATATTTTTTTCTCTTCATCATCGATTCCAAGGTTTTTTTCTAGATTTAACATATAATTGTCGTATCTAGCTTGAAGCTTAATCCACTCCTCCATTGGTTTTGATAATGCATATTCCAGTTTTTTTGCAAAAGAAGTAGAAATATCTTTTTTGCCTTTAATAATTGTACTTATATGCTTTTCAGTCACTCCAGTTCTGTAAGATAATTCTCTTTGTGTCATATTCTTTTCATCAAGAAGTGCTGCCAGTATTTCTCCAGGATGCTTAATATTTTCATCTTTACTCATCATACCAATTGCCCTCTTTTGAAAATATATTTATATTTGTTACTTACCTATTTGGTTAAACAATATTTTATTAGTTTTGTCTGATTATGTCAAGCATAAAAACCAGATATATTAAAAAGCAAATCCGGTTTAATAATTTATTTATACTTCGCTTTCTTCGGCGCGCCCGCCTTCCTGATCCATTTCTTATAATTCTTTTTCTTTGATTTCGGGCACTTAAACTTCGCCTTCTTGTATATTCCCTTAAATGCCTTCGAACCAATCGACTTTTTCTTAAGCTTCCTGGTCTTAATAATGATAGTCTTCAGCTTCTTAGCTTTGTAGAATGCCTTCGAACCTATCTTCGTAACATTCTTTCCGATCGTTACCTTAGTAAGCTTTTTATATCCCTTAAATGCGTTCTTACCGATAGTCGTTACAGGATATACCTTATCTCCGATAGTGATAGTATCCGGAATAACAAGTGTCTTAATCTTCTTATTCGTTGTCCCGTTAAATGTCACGGAACCGTCTTCGTTTATAACGTATACCCCTTCACCTACATATACCTTCATACCCGGAGTAAGATCATCCTCACCACCGGGAGGCGCTACCGGAAGCTCAGTCGGCGCTGATGTAGGATCTGAAGTCGGTGTCACACCCGGCTCAGCAGTAGGTACCGATGTAGGCGTCCCGCTTGGCTCTGTACTCGGCATCGCATCGGGATTGCCTGTCGGAACACCGGTCGGACTTCCACTCGGATCCTCCGACGGATCAGCTGTCGGACCGGACGTCGGCTCAGAAGTCGGTGTCGGTGTCGGCTCCGGTTTCTTAGCAACCGTCACATAAGCATATGTAACGACCGGATCACCCTCTGCATCATTAGTCAGGATAATGGTAATTTTCTTGATGTCATTTCCATCAGCATCCTGCGAATCCGTTACAATCTCGCTGATCATATCCTCAGTAAGGATAACTTCCACTGTCTCATCACTTGCACAGGGAACCGTAACCTCAGCCCCAACAAGAGCAGCAATGATCTCTTCATCTGTCGCGCCATAAGGGAACGAAGTCTCGGTACTGTCATCAAACTCCGCAACAGAATCCCGAATAGGTTTCTTAACCTTTACCACATAGGAATCTTCCTCTGAGCGGCAGTTAATCTTAAGATCATATTTGCCGGCGGCAAGATTCTCAAATGCCACGCTGTTTTCATCTGCATCGAGAAGAGCCAGCGTAAACTTGTCGCCCACCGTACCTGCAGCGTATTCATTTGCAACATCTATCACAGAAACAACATCATTATCATAAGTGATCGAGACCGCCATACCCTTAAGCTTCAGATCCTGTCCCTCAAGATATTCAAGCTGGATCGGCGGCTTAAACTGAATAGACTTCATCAGATGCAGCTCGATATCGAGCGTTACGGATTTTGTGACACTTCCCTTACTGTTTGTATAGGTGTAGCTGAAGGTTACAGTCTGTGTCGGTGCGAGCGAACTTTCATCATAACCCGACCACATAATGCTCCTGCTGTCCATACCGAATCCCTGAGTAGTACCATTATCAAATTCAGCAACCAATGTGCCCTTCTCATTCGTAAGCGAATACTTGTCATAGAAAATCGTATTCTTTGGCATTGTCTTCCAGCTGAGGCTGACAAGGCTCTTCGGCTCAACCTTGATTTCTATCGAAACCTTGTTATTCTCGTCATCAATCTCCGAAAGTGTTCCGGACACTTTAAAGGTTTTATCAACATCGAAAATGTTTTCCTCCGGAATTTCATCCCATTTTATTTTTTCAGACGAAACCTTTCCGTTATTCCAAGTAACCTCTGCCTCTTTCGGAAGCTCGGGATATATGCCCTCAAGTGTAGTTATCGTACTGAACTCTTCGACACTCTTGATCTTGGGCTTAGCCACGATAATCTTAACATGTACCTTGTGATAGAGCACATTTCCGGTGGCATTGAATTCTCCACCGGTCATGTTGATGTAGGAGCCTTCCTGAATCTTATTCCATTCAATGGCTTCCGTGGTAACATCCCCGTTAGACCAGGTAATCTTTGCTTCCTTCGGAAGGAGAGATGTCGGATCCGTACCGTTTTCTACTTTGATATCCTTATCATCATACTCAACCTTACTGATATAAGCAGGACTAACCTTCACAGTAACCATGGTATCCGTTCCGTAATCGACGTCATTTACGGCATCATGAAATCTACCGGTAATAGTATATGTTCCGCCTTCCCGCTTCTTATATCCGTTAAGGAAGTCCTCGGTTTCATCCCAGACCATGTAGCCATATTCGGGCTTCGGAGATGCGGCAGTGTCCACATCACCGTTCGACCAGGTAACCTCGGGAACCGGATAAGTCGGCTCGGTTCCGCTCGGAACTGTGATGTCATTTTCATTATAGACAACCTTGGTTACCGTTGCAGGGGTAACCTTCAGCGTAAATTGACTTGGAACCTGTACAGGCTCATTGTCGGTGACGAAATGAGTAGCAGTTAATCCTTCAACTACGAACGAGCCGCCTTTTCTGTCTTTATAATGATCTACCGAATCCTGATCCCAATCCATCGGCAGATGATCATATTCAAAATCCGGAAACATTATATAACCTTGTGGAAGAGTTGGCGCTGTTCCGGATGGAGTGGTTACGGTGCTGCTGTAAGGGTAGCACTTAATGCTTGAGGAAGGATATGCTTTTACATGTACTTTTTGTGTCACTTCATAACCGAATGCATTTCCGGCAATTTCAAAGTCATTGCTTTCAAAATATGTATTCAATAACTTCTTATCATAATCATCCCACTTTACGGCTATATCAATCTTTGAACCATCACTCAGATTAGCTTTAACCGTTGGAGGCAGGTCAGGATTAGTTCTGTTTTCAACTGTTATTTGGGCGGGATTGCTGACGCTTTCAATTGTTGTCCCTTCGGGAAGAACACATATTTCACAGGAATCTGTGAATTCAGAAGTCCCATTTGAAACAGAGACAGTAATGGTCGAAGTTCCTGATGATAAAGCAGTTATTTCACCTGTTGAAGAAACTGTGGCTACATCTGTATCCGATGATGTCCATGTAGCCCCACTGTATACTTTGGCAGTATAACTATCGGTAAGATTTGTACTTACCGTTGCGCTCATGTTGCCGCCGATCCCTTTTGTATAGATTGACGTTCCGGATATAGTAATACCTGTAATAAATTCTTTACTTAGTTCGACTATCTGTATATATGATCCGTTATATCCGAAAGAAGCCTGCATATCGTTCGCTCCCTGGGAGTGCGCGAATTCTCCGGCAATATAATTCTTATAGTAACCTTTGGGATTATTGAACATTCCCAATCCTACGCATTTAATCTTAGGATTGATCATCAACTGATAATGTCCATAATCATTTGAAGATCCATTATTCAGATATTTATCCTTTTCCGAATACCAGCCATTTATCGCATCCAGAAAACTATAGCTTCCATCATAATTATATCCATATGCCAGATTCTCCAGCCATATGGGTGTTTCATTAATGGTGATCATATCCCATGCATATTCATTTTTCGAATTAGGCCTTACATGTCCTCGACGAATGCTTGCCTCCGCAGCTCTGATTATGGCATGATTTTCCAGCCCAAGAGACCAGGTAACCGGAACATAATCACTCGGTTTCAGAGTTTCAGTGGTTGAGTGATCTCCATTAAGATCATTGGGCATAGCATATCCTTTATCACATGCTTCTTTTCTTATCTCATTTATTCTGTCTATTGCCTCGGCAATATCCTGTTTCTTCATATTACCCGAGACTTCGACAAATATATTACCGTCTCTCGGCACATCACGATCCGTAGTCAGAACATGACTTCCGGGATATGCTTCACCGGCCGCCTCGACGCTTTTAACCCCCAGTGGTACATTTAGCATGGAAAGTATCATCGCCCCCGCGAGACACCATCCGCTTATTTTTCTGCCAATTCTTCTCATATCTCTCTCCTGTATATTCTCTAATCAGACCACAAAAACAATCCCCATCTCATACTCAGCTAACAACACTTGTGATTTAATCAAATATATTAGCCATTTTCTATATTATTTTTCGGCAAATCCGGTCAAGTCCTAAATGTGGTGTAAATTCTCCTTTAGGTAATAAACGAATGTTAAGCTGCAAGTAATCGTTGTTGTTCCTTCGCAATTATTATAAGCTTTGAGGTACATTCTTCTAACTGAGACATGCTGTTTTTTCCGATG
>JAFZRN010000044.1 GCA_017619835.1 Eubacterium sp. | reverse complement strand
CCTCCCGATATTATGACTGCTACGATCGGAATAACATACATGCAGACAAGGGAAATGATACACATGACATTGGCTGTGTTGCTATTCTTCCCTCCGTCATCCTGTCCCATCTGCATGGGCTGAGGATTATACTGCTGCGGCTGCTGAGGATACTGCGGCTGTACGTACTGCGGCTGTGCATATTGCTGTTGCTGCACGTACTGGTTTGGATCGTAGTATTGCTGCTGTTGCTGTTGCTGCAAGTACTGGTTCGAATCGTACTGCGGTTGTTGCTGGGCGTACTGATTCGGATCATACTGATTCGGCTGCAAATATGAATCAGGATCATATGGTGGCTGCTGGTCCATTTTCGTCTCCAATCTAAAAAAATCTCAAATGTAATTATCACATAAGGACGGGATATTTTCAATAAAAAAGGTTCCGAAATAAGTATAACATATCTGATTTTTATGATATAATACTGTCGTTTCAAATGTATCAAAGCACTTCAATAAGGAATATATCTATGAACGAAAAAATCAAAGCATTAAAAGACAACATTTCCCTTCACTTTAAAGGAAAAGATGAAGTCGTAAGCAACCTGATAATAACTCTTCTCGCCGGAGGTCACGCTCTCATCGAGGACGTACCCGGTGTAGGTAAAACAACTCTTGCCAAAGCCCTGGCTTCTTCAATTGATGCATCCTTCGGAAGGATTCAGTTTACTCCGGACACACTTCCCGGCGATGTAGTCGGAACCTCGGTTTTCGACTCAAAGACTTCCGAGTTTAAGATAGTAAAGGGTCCCGTACATAATCAGCTGCTGCTCGCTGACGAGATAAACAGGACATCTCCACGTACGCAGTCCGCACTTCTTGAGGCTATGGAGGAACGTCAGGTCACTATCGACGGAACAACCTTCGAGCTTCCCGAGCTCTTCATGGTTATAGCTACCCAGAACCCGTCCGAGCAGATCGGAACCTATCCTCTTCCCGAGGCAGAACTCGACCGTTTCATGGTAAAGCTTAAGATAGGTTATCCGGCAAAGGACATGCAGATGACCCTTGCGAAAAGCTTCCTCGAGGGAAGTCTCACGGAAAAGACTGAACCGGTACTTACAGCTGACGAAGTCATTTCCATGAAAAATGATGTCGCAAACGTGATCATCCAAGATGAGGTCATCGAGTATGCACTTAGTATCGTGGATGCCACCCGCAAGCTCAGCGAGCTCGAGTATGGTCTCAGCCCGAGAGCATCTCTCGATCTTCTGATGGCCGCAAAGGCTAATGCATATATAAACGACCGCGATTATGTCATTCCGCAGGATATCCTGGACATGGCAAAGGTTGTTCTGACCCACAGACTTATTCCTACTTCCAAGGCAAGGATGGACAAATATACCGGTGAACAGCTGCTGACCCAGGTTACCGACAAGTTGGAAAGACCCAGATAAATGAAAGAAAGTTTAACCAAAAAGATAATAGGACTAAGGAAACACCTGCCGCTTATCATTTACGTGATAATGCTGATTGCTGCTCTTATCCTTATAAGCAATCGCGGCGGTGCTTTTTCTTATGTCCTGTTTTTTAGTATCCTGCTCTACCTTCCGATCGCTCTAGCCCAGATCGGCTATACGAGACTTTCGCTCAGGTTATATCAGGACGTTGAGGGAAGACTGCTTAATAAGAATACATCCGTGCCCTGCCAGATCACAATCGGAAATGCTTATCCTCTTCCGATAGGCGGTGTAAGGCTCATAAAGGATAATGGAATATCCGACTTTAACAGTAATTTTACTGATGAGACCTACAGGCTTCTCCCAGTGGAAAGCAGAAAGATAAATACAAGGATCACCTGTCATTATGCCGGCGGATACACAGCCGGGATAAATCGGATCGAGGTTTCGGATCTGTTCGGAGTATTCCCTATAACCTATGATATTCCGGCACCTCTCAGAGTTCATGTACTTCCGGTCGTGACGGATGTCGCATATGACGATATCGGCCGTCTTTTCGAGGAGATCATAAACGGAACCAGCACTCACAGACTGGATAAGGATGAGATGAGTCCGGGACATGATATGAGGAAGTATAAAGAGGGAGATTCCCTTAAGACAATTCACTGGAAGAATTATGCAAGAACCGGCGAGATCTATGTAAGGCTTCCGGATAAGCAGGATTCGGATATGATGACGATCGCGATAATCCCCGATGAAGAATCCACCATTCAGACCAAGGATTACATGCTGGAATATCTTGTTTCCGTTGCTGACTGGTTCATAAGACATGGTAACTCGGTCAACATCATGTATTACTCCGCAGGTGTAAAGAATTATCTTATTGACGGATATGACAGCTTCAGCGTTTTCTATCATGAAAAGCTCCGTGAATTCGGAGAGGCAGGAAAGACATATCCGCCCGATGCAGTCAGTAAACTGCTGGATGCAGCCAAAAAGGTTGACGGCTCCATCCTGATATTTAACGAAAAAACCGGGAAACTGGAAATGTAAGAAAGATGAGAGAAAAAAAGAGACAGAAAATAGAATATCTGATGATGTATCCTGTTTTCATCATGATCGGTGTACTGACCTGCTTATTCCTTTGCCGTGCGGGAACAAAATATGCCGACATAGTTTTCTTCTTATGCTATTTTTCGATCAATCTTTTCCTTACTCTCATCTTCGTTTTAAGGAATATGAGAAAGTGGGATATCGTAGCAAGCTTTGCAGTGATCCTGCTTATGAGTATCATTTTCAGGGATCTGGTCCTTACGTTCAACATGCTCTATGCATTCGGTGTAACGATCGTTATATATGCTCTTCGATTAGAAAAGGCAAGGCGGATCGGGCTTCCGATTGTCACTGCCCTGCTC
The DNA here is from genome assembly GCA_017619835.1 of Eubacterium sp. Classification (GTDB taxonomy): domain Bacteria; phylum Bacillota; class Clostridia; order Lachnospirales; family Lachnospiraceae; genus Eubacterium_Q. Next base: position 1,857 of record JAFZRN010000044.1, on the reverse strand, counting down.
ATCATCACCTGGCTTTTCTTCTTCCCGTATATGCCGAAGGGTGTGGCGATCTGTCTTGTGGTTCTTATCCTCTATTCGATCGCAGCGCTGCTTGAAAAGAATACCGTTTACTATATCGCAATTCCTCTTGCAATCGCGCTCATCACCATATGGGCTCCTGTAAAGGACGAACCCTTCCAGTGGACATTTGTAAAAAGAGGAGTTGAAAAAGCAAACCATCTTTTCAAAAATGTTTCGGATGAAGTCATCTATCTCTTCGGAAGCGTCGGTTTCGACGGCGGCCATACGGGCTACTCAAATTCCGGAAGGATCGCGGGAGGCCTCACTGACTTTAAGACCGAGGAACTTAAATACGAACATAACGGAAGAAAGAGCATCATCTATCTGAAGGGAAAAAGCTATATTACTCTTGATAACAAAGGTTTTACCGATCCCGATACGGATACACATCTGAATGACTGGTTTGCGCTCTATATCAATGCACTTAAGCGCCACGATATAAACCGCAGGGAAGCTTCATTCTTCTCCAAGATAATAACTGCGGATGTACGCTATCGTTTTCTGAAGACAACCGATACGATAATGCCCGCCACTCCGCTTTACATCGAGTACGAGGGTAATGATATTCCGAAATATAAAAAGAAAAATTTCCGTTATCAGGTAAGATATCTGATGCTGGATTATGGAAGTCCCTTTTATCTTGATATCATAAATGACCCTCTCGGAAACGCCGAATCCTTTGAGCCCGCAGATTATAAGACCATCGTTTCCTATACCAAGGAGCTTTACTCAATCGATCTTAAGCTAATTATGTCCGAGGAAGAATATAATGAGGCCGTAAAACCAAGAGACCTCTCTGCCTATCTCGATACCTCCATGGCGACAGACTCTATCCGCAATCTTACAGAGGAGCTTACCTCCGGTCTTGAAAATGACTTCGAAAAGGCCCGCGCTATCGAGGCATACCTTCGCCCGTACGAATATAATAAGGCCATCGACCTTTCCGACAGCGAAAACTATATAGAGGACTTCCTCTTCGAAACCAAGACCGGCTACTGCGTCCACTACGCTTCTTCCATGGTACTTATGCTCAGGATAGCGGGAATACCCGCAAGATACAGCGTAGGCTACCGCCACGACGAGAATAAGACCGACAGCATAATCAGCTCCGAAGCACATTCCTGGCCCGAGGCCTATATCGAGGGCTACGGCTGGGTGCCGTTTGAGCCCACCGGCGCAATGGAAACTCCCGAGGAATATACCTGGGGACTTGGTTCGGACTATAACCGCGAGGATTATCTTAACGGCAGGGAAGATGACGGAAGAAAAATATCCTCAGCCGCAGTCAACGATGAGGACTACTATAACCGCCGCTATATAACCGATATACCCGAGACCGAAATGACCGAGCACGAAAGAAAGATTGACAAGAAATTTGTCCTTAAATTTATGGGCTATATGGGAATGCTGCTAGGCGCCCTCATTCTGGTCCTTCTTACGATCATCATAATCAGGCATATAAGATATACACTTATGACTCCCGAATACAGACTAAGGGAGAATATGCTCCGAATCATGGACAGGGTCGATGACCCGGAGGTCCTTGAAGACGAAGCAAAAAAAGAAGAGCTAAGAGCCCTTCTTGATACATATATGCGGGTCAGATTCCGTGGCGATCCCGCAGATGAAGATATGGTACTAATGGCCCGGACGATGTACCGCTATATCAGAAAAACAATAAAAGCTTCCCACGCTTAAGCGGGAAGCTTTTTCCTTTTATGATCTTTTATTTTCTATCATCATTTATTATAAGCATATTTCTTATACTTACTCAGCTCATCTATATAAAGCTGTCCT
>JAFZRN010000043.1 GCA_017619835.1 Eubacterium sp. | reverse complement strand
GTATAGAGCGTATTGGCATGGCAGCGCCATGACTTGACCGGTGAACGGTTTGGATTATCCTCAGGATAATAATTCACAGGTATATCCGGATCGATACCCTTTCCAAGGTCTCTATGATATTCCTGATCAAGTGTCAGGGTGTCATATTCGGGATGGCCTGTGACAAAAATATTCTTTCCGCCCTCTCCGACTATTATATACGGTCCGCATTCCTGCGAATCAGCAAGAACCACCAGGTTGTTGTTATTTCTTACAGCAACTGAGTCTATTCCCGTATATCTTGAGTGAGGCGCGAGAAATGTATCATCAAAGCCTCTTACCAGCTCCTGACTCTTATGCATGGTCCTGTGCTTATATACTCCGGAAAGCTTTTTCGGAAGCTCATGCTTTTTGATCCCGTAGTGATAATAGAGTCCGGCCTGCGCCCCCCAGCAGATATGAAGAGTCGATGTGACATTTTTACTTGCCCAGTCCATTATCTTCGTGAGCTCGTGCCAGTATTCAACTTCTTCGAACTCCATCTTCTCTACAGGCGCACCTGTTATTATCATACCGTCCCACTTATGCTGTCTCACTTCCCTGAAGTTCGAGTAGAATCTCTCGAGATGCTCCTTGGAAGTATGCTTGCTTTCATGTGATTCGGTTCTGACAAATGTTATGTTAACCTGAAGCGGTGTATTGGAAAGACTTCTCAGAAGCTGTAGCTCGGTATCCTCCTTAAGGGGCATCAGGTTAAGGATAAGTATATCTATCGGACGGATATCCTGGCTGTTGGAACGAGCCTCATCCATAACGAAGATATTCTCATCTTCAAGTATTCTTTTTACAGGCAGGTCATTGTCAATTCTGATCGGCATAATTTTTCCTCGTTTATAATCTATAGATTTTTGAAATCTTCCTCAGTGATAATGGGTATTCCAAGGCTCTTCGCCTTTTTATTCTTGGAAGAATTCGAATTGATATCATTATTGATAAGATAGCTTGTTTTTGCACTGACCGAACCGGCAACCTTGCCGCCCCTGTCTTCTATCTCCTTCTTAAGAGCATCTCTGTTGGGATATGTTTCAAGAGAGCCTGTTATGACAAATGTCTTCCCGTCGAGATCCTGCTCCATGGTATTCTCTTCGATAACGAACTCTATCTCATTGAGAAGCTTACGTACTTCATCAAGCTTTTTCTCATCATGGAAATAATTGACAAAGTCACGTGCAAGCACTTCTCCCACCTGATCTATCTCCTGCATATCCTCTTCGGTAGCATTCATTATAGCATCAATATCACTCTTATATGCTTTAACAACAAGCTTTGCATTGGCAACTCCGAAGCCCGGTATCCCCAGGCCGTAAAGAAAGGCTGCCATATCTGCTTTTCTTGACTTTTCTATTGCATCAATCAGGTTTACATAAGATTTCTCGCCGAAGCCCTCCATCCCAACGATCACATCCTTATGATCCTTAAGATGATAGATATCCGACAGTCCGTGAAGGAGGCCTTCGCCGATGAACTTTTCCATCGTAGCTTCCGACATTCCGTCGATATTCATGGCATTTCTCGATACAAAAAGCGAGAAAAGCTTTATATTCTTGGCGGGACACTCAGGGTTAATGCAGTGGAGAGTTTCCGTGCCATTTTCATTCTTAGTCTCTACTGCTCCGCCGCATGCCGGGCAGGCATCGGGAAGTATAAAGTTACAGGAACAGGTCAGATTCTCGGAAACCTGGGGGATGATCATGTTGGCTTTATATACCTTGATCCTGTCTCCTATCCCGAGCTTCATGTCCTTGATGTAACTGATGTTATGTAAACTAGCTCTGCTTACATCCGTTCCCTCAAGGTCGACCGTATCGAAGATCGCAACAGGATTGATAAGTCCGGTCCTTGAAGGACTCCACTCTATCTCGCGGAGCGTTGTCTCGGCTTCCTCATCCTTCCACTTGAAGGCGATCGCATTCCTCGGGAACTTTGCTGTCGTTCCGAGGCTTCTTCCGTAGGCTATGTCATCATAGCTTAGAACGAGTCCATCCGTGGGGAAATCATTTGCGGGAATCTTAGCTGAAAAGCGGGCCACAGCATCCGGAAGCGTAAGGGCGATGACCCTCTCATACTCAACAGTCTCAAAGCCGAGGGTCTTAAGATACTCAAATCTCTTCTCGAAGGAATTCTCGAACTTTTCCAGAAGCTCCGGGTCCTCCGGATCTACCATCGAAAATGCGTAGAACCTGACATGCCTCTCGGCCGTGATCTGAGAGCTGAGCTGCCTTACGGAGCCGCTGCAGAGATTCCTCGGGTTCTTATACTTCGCATCAGCATCGGTGATGGTGTCATTTATCTTTTCAAAATCAGAATAGGTGATTATCGCTTCGCCTCTTATCGTAAGCTTTCCCTTGTAGCTGATGGAGCCGGGCAGATTCACGAAGGTGCGGGCATTCGGAGTGATAACCTCGCCCACTTCGCCGTTACCTCTGGTAACTGCCTTGGTGAGCGCACCGTTCTCATAGGTAAGGACAACGGTGAGACCGTCCATCTTCCATGAAAGGAGGCCCTCCTTGTCGCCGAGCCAGCTGACGAGTGCGTCAACTTCCTTGGTCTTATCAAGAGAAAGCATGGGTGAAGGATGCTTTTCCTTCGGAAGCTCACTCACAACCTCGTAGCCTACATTCTGAGTCGGGCTGTTAGCAAAAACCGTGCCCGTCTCATTTTCGAGCGCTACAAGCTCATCATAGAGCTTATCATATTCGAAGTTGCTCATGATCTCCACATCCTCGGCATAATATGCCCTCGACGCCCTATTAAGTATCTCAATCAGCTCT
>JAFZRN010000042.1 GCA_017619835.1 Eubacterium sp. | reverse complement strand
AATATGCTACTTGGTACCGCACATATCTATCATATCGCTTGGAAGTCCGTACAATTCACATAACTTCATGCCCTGCTGCATCGAAGGCGATGTTTTGTACTTTTCCCAATTAATGATAGTATTTACTGATACTTTCATAGCATTGGCCACAGATTCCTGTGTCATATTTGCGTTTACCCTTGCTGCTGCAAGGCTAATCCTAATTGTCTCCATGTTGCTCCTCCTTTCCTTTCAAGATATTTTGATTATAAATCAAATTTAATTTGATGTCAACAGAAAAATCTAAATTTATTTGATATTTCCTTGAATAAAATCAAATTAAAGTGTATAATTCTAATCACCACACTATGAGGAAGGAGGTATCCATATATGATAGAGGATGCACAGAAGGCCATATTTCAAAAAAACTTATTAAGATATTTAGGAGACAAGTCACAAGTAGAAGTTGCAAAAGCTATCGATGTATCTCCTCAGACCTTCAATACCTGGTGCCAAGGCATTGCTATCCCAAGAATGGATAAGATTCAGAAACTAGCTGATTATTTTATGATCAGCATGGCAGATTTGATAGAGGAACATTCAGAAGAGGAAGAATCTCTTACCGAAAGACACCTTAAGGCATTTTCTCAGCTTCCGGAAGATCAGCAGAAATTGGTTGAAGAATTAATAGAAACTCTTCGAATTGAACCAGAAAATACTGATAAGATTGTGACAATGATTCAAAATGTTCTATCGTTTTTTGGTTCATAAAGAACTCCTTTCTTGAAATGCAGGACAGCCAAGGGGAGTTTGATAGGCCGTCCTGCTTCATCGGGACAATTACATATTAATATAATAGGTAAACTCAATCCATAGTCACTTATACCCATTTTTTACTCAGGAGGTATTCAGAAATGTATCAAAGCAAGATATCCAATTTAATAATTAAGTTGAAAAAAGCAAAGAATGATGATCCTGAAATGACCTTGCAAAAAATCTGTGATAGCACAGGTGTATCCATGTCCACCATTCAAAGGATATTTGCAGATAACTCTGAAAATCAATCCTTCCGGTATGAATCACTTAAGCCTATCTCTTTTCTGCTTCTCGGAACTGATGGTCTTGAGAATGATATGGATAGCGATGAATTGCAGATGCAAGTCGCAGAGATCAAGGATAAATATGAGAAGAAGCTTGAAAAGGAAAGAGAACAGCATCGCAAGAGCATCACTTTTCTTATGAAGCAGATAGACCTGAAAGATGACAGGATAACCTTTTTGCTGAATGCTTTGGAAGACAGAGTGCAACAATACAAACTTTTAAAGTCGCAATATGATGATTTAATGGCTAAATATTATAAGGAGTGATGTATATGGCATCAGCCAAATATAAGCTTAATTCAAGAGGATATTATGAGACCAAAGTCTGGGACGGAACTTATACTTCTACTGGAGCCAAGCATCGAAAGACTCTTATCAGCAAAAAGTCTTCTGCGGATCTAGAGAAGAAGGTTCAGGCATTTAAGCGGAATCTTGAAGTCGAGGAAGTATCAGAGATTAATATCACCTTTGGCGAATATTCGCACAAATGGTTAGATTTATACAAGAAATCGAAGGAACTGAATACACAGAGAATGTATAAGACCTGCGTTGACAAGTATCTTGCTCCTTTGGATGGCATTCGCCTGATTGATATAAGGCATTCACACTTTCAAGCAATAATAAACAGCAACATGGAGCATCCGAAGACCTGCAAGAATATCAAGTTGACATTCTCACAGATAATCAAATCCGCTGTCAGAGACCGTATTTTACCCCATTCTGCCATCGAAGACATCACAATGGATATTTCGATGCCAAAGTACGTTAAGCCACAAAAGAGAGCACTCACACCGCTCGAGAGAAGGTGTATGAAGGAAGCAGAGATGGATGATATGAAAAGAGCCTTTGTTTCCATCCTGTATTACTGTGGTACCAGGAGAGGAGAAGCTCTGGCACTAACGAAAGATGACTTTGATTTCAAGGCCAAGACAGTAAGCATTTCTAAAGTTGTCATTTTTAATGGAAATGAGCCTCAGATCAAGCCTTATCCCAAGAGTGATAATGGAATCCGCTTGATACCGCTCCCAGAAGCCTCAATTCCAATCTTAAAGCCATATGTGGAAGGATGTGAAGGCTATCTGTTCAAAGGACAGAATAAACCGCTCCTGACAGAGCAGGGATATAAAAGAATGTGGGAGTCGATAATCACATCAATGAATGTTGCTGCAGGATATAAGCCTTTTGCAAAGAAGAACAGAAACGAAAGGCCTATAACGAATCTGACCGCTCACATCTTCCGGCATAATTACTGCACACAGCTTTGTTATCAGATCCCCACGATTTCCACTAAAAAAATCGCTCAGATGATGGGTGATACCGAAAAAGTTGTTTTAGAAATTTATTCGCACATCCTGGATGAGCATGAAAATGTATCAAAAGCGATCAATTCAGCTTTGTAAAAATCGGACAAAAATCGGACATTATGTTTTGAAAACGGACAAATCGGACAAAAATCGGACATTTATTTTCGTATAATTCCGTATAATTCAGCATAACTTTTGCAAAAAGAAAACAGCCACAAACCGCCTATTTTAGCGGATTTGTGGCTATTTTATTGGGTGTGCGTCCTAGAGGATTCGAACCCCCGACCTTCTGGTCCGTAGCCAGACGCTCTATCCAGCTGAGCTAAGAACGCATATTATATAAGCTGTTTTCACAGCATCAGCTATATTAACACCTCAACCCACTTGATGTCAAGAATTAAATCATGATGAGAGGAGCATATACTGATGGCGGCAGCACCTTCATCAAGGCTCCTTGTGACAGCATAATAGTCACTCCCCTTTAATTCATAACCCTTTGATATAACCCTTCTTATTTTCTCATTTTTATAGTCAAATGTAAAGCAGTTAAGAGGAACACTTATCCCCTGTCCCGTACACTTCAGAAAACTCTCCTTCAGGGTCCAGACCTGGCGGAATCTGTCCTGGCTGTCGCCGATAAAATTCTTGTCCTCTTCGGTAAACATCCGGGAGGTAACCTTAAAGTCTTTATCGTCCTTTGTCTCAACATCCACTCCCACCGGTTTATCAGAAACAGCTACAGCTATATAGTTTCCGGAATGTGAAATGTTATAGTATATGGCATTATGTAAACCAATAGACCTGTTATCCTTATCATGCTTCTCACTGTCAAGGGCAGCTCTTACCTCGGTTTCAGAGCATCCGGCATACCGGCTTAAAGCATAAATAAGAAGATGTCCGGCAACGATGCTTTCAATCCTTGCCTTTTCATGAACAATCTTCTCAGCCTTTTCTTTACGCCAGTCAGGAAGCATATCAAAAGCCTCCGGGCTGTTCCATTTGGAGATATCACCGTTTAACTTGTAAATATATGTTAGTTCTTTCATGACATTTACTTAACTATCTTAACATCCATTATCTTCATATAGGCGCTGTCCGGGCGCTTATCCGTTATAACCACTGTGCCCACAAAATCCGAAAATGTGACCACAGAGGATTTACCGAATTTATCATGATCTGCAAGGATATATTTCTGCCCTGCCTGTGTATTCTCAATAGCAATCCTTTTTACCAGCGCTTCTCTTACATCAGGAGTCGTAAAACCCAGCTTCAGATTAATACCGTTTGTCCCGAAGAACCCCTTCGTAAAATGATACTTCTGAATATGGAGGATCGCATCGGAGCCGACTACCGCCTCAGTATTCTCCTTTAGTTCACCGCCGATAAGAAGGACCTTGAAGCCTTTTCTCACCAGGTCCTTAGCGTGAGAGACGGCATTTGTCACATAGGTCGCCTTCTTCTCTTTGATAAATCCGATCATGCATTCAGTGGTCGTACCCGAATCAATATATACTATATCTCCGGGAACTATCAGAGATGCGGCATATTCCGCAATCTTTAGCTTTTCATCCTTGTTGATCTGTTCCTTCGCCTTAACAGAAAGCTCTGATGGGCTGTCAGACGGACCAAGCGCTATCGCTCCGCCGTGGATCTTTATTATCCTGCCCTCTCTGTTAAGATTGGTAAGTGCACGTCTTACTGTAGATTCAGAGACCTTAAGCTCTTCGCTCAGCTCCCGTACCGTGGCACTCCCATTTTTATTTATCTTCTTTACTATTCTTTCTTTTCTTTCTTCAGCAAGCATTCGTAACACCTCATCACATCTTCCTTTACCGCAAGATATTCCTTTCATCATTTGTCCCACAAAAAATCTGTTCCGATCACGTCTGCTCCTGCTTTTCTAAGCTTAGCTTCCTCTTCCTCATCATTTACAGTGAAAATGTATGAGATAAGGCTGTCATCTTCAAGAAGGGAAGCATTCTTTCCGTCAAATGTCTCCTTAGCCGCACTAAAACTCGAGATCCCGTTTTCCCGGCAGTACTTTGCAAAATCCTCCGGAGTTTTAAGAGCATCCTCTCTCTTCTCGTCGCTGTCAAAAAAGAGATTGATAAGAGGAAAATCATAGACTTCTCTTGCGGCTTTTACCATATCGGTAGTCTGGCCGCCCGCGATAAGCCTGTCAAGCACATCCGTCCTGTCTCCGGCAGTTTCCTTTATAGCCTTGTAAAACTCAAGAGTATCCTCATAGCTTCTGTGGCCGCCGTCCACCATCACATAGATATCCTTATGCTGCTCCATATAATCGAGAAGATCACTGAAGGAAGCTGTCTTGTACCAGCCCTGGATCCTGAAACTCATGAACTCTTCATAGGTACAGAGATGCTTTTCTATGTCATAGCCCTTGGCTTTCAGCTCTTCTTCACTCTCATTATCAAAAGGATATACCTGGCAGAGTCTCAGCTTCCAGTCATTTTCACTCCAGATATTATCCTCTCCGCTATGCGCCAGGACCAGGACCTTATCAGACGTAAATGATACATCCGCCTCGAAAAGCCTGCAGCCCTTCTGATATCCGGCTTCGAGGCATTCGATGGAATTGATATAGTCATCGGTCTCATCCATGCCGCCGAGAGCGTGAAGGATATAGTCCGAATCCTCAACTGTCTTTTTATATTCAGCCATAACACTCTTTTCACCTACCCCGCCGGCACTGTTATCCGAAGAACACGAAGCAGGTGTCAACATAAGCAGCGCCACGAGGATCGGTATTACTTTTTTAAGGATTTTAGATTTAGTCATCTTCTTAAGCTTTTCCGGTAAGATACCTCTTCAGATACTGTCCCGTATAGGAATTCTTCTTTTTTGCAACCTGCTCGGGAGTTCCCTCGGCGATCACGGTTCCGCCGGCATTTCCACCCTCGGGTCCCATATCTATTATATAATCCGCCTGCTTTATGACATCCATGTTGTGCTCGATAACGACAACAGTGTTCCCTGCATCTGCAAATTTCTGAAGTATCATGAGCAGCTTCTTAACATCATCAAAATGAAGTCCTGTCGTAGGTTCATCGAGGATATATATCGTGCTGCCTGTGCTTCTCTTTGAAAGCTCGGTCGCCAGCTTGATACGCTGTGCCTCACCACCGGAAAGTGTGGTTGAAGGCTGACCCAGTTTGATATAGCCGAGGCCGACATCCTGAAGTGTCTTTATCTTGCGATATATAGAAGGCACTGCCTCAAAGAATTCGCAGGCTTCATCAACCGACATATCCAGAACCTCAAATATGTTCTTACCCTTATATCTCACCTCGAGTGTCTCGCGGTTATAACGCTTTCCTTCGCATACCTCACAAGGTACATAAATATCCGGAAGGAAATGCATCTCTATCTTGTTGATACCGTCACCCTTACACGCCTCGCATCTTCCGCCTGCAACATTAAAGGAGAATCGTCCCTTGGTATAACCCAGCATCTTTGCATCCTTGGTCTCGGCAAAGATTCCTCTTATCAGATCGAATACTCCGGTATAGGTCGCAGGATTGGAACGTGGTGTTCTTCCAATCGGTGACTGGTCGATATCGATCACTTTATCGAGAACCTCCTGACCGATAAGATCATCATGCTTGCCCGGTTTGATACGGGCTCTGTTCAGATCTCTCAGAAGTCTCTTTTTAACGATCTCATTTATCAGAGAACTCTTGCCCGAGCCGGAAACTCCGGTAACCACGGTAAATACTCCGAGCGGGATCTTTACATCGATATCCTTAAGATTATTCTCTCTTGCGCCCTTCACCTCCAACCAGCCCGCAGGCTTTCTTCTCTTGGAGGGCACGGGAATGATGAGCTTTCTGCTGAGATACTGGCCGGTAATGGATCTTTCGTTTTTCATGATATCCTCTGCGGTTCCTTCGGCAACTATCTCGCCGCCGCTGAGTCCCGCTCCCGGACCGATATCCACAATATGATCCGCAGCTCTCATCGTATCCTCATCATGCTCGACAACGATCAGAGTATTACCGAGATCCTGCAGTCTCTTAAGGGAAGCTATCAGCTTGTCGTTATCTCTCTGATGAAGTCCGATCGAAGGCTCATCGAGAATATATGTAACTCCCACCAGACCCGAACCGATCTGTGTCGCAAGTCTGATTCGCTGAGCCTCTCCTCCCGAAAGTGATGCCGTTGCACGGCTGAGGGATAGATAGTTCAGTCCCACATCCACCATGAATCTCAGCCTCGATCTTATCTCACGAAGGATATCCCTTCCGATCATCTTCTGACGCTCGGTCAGCTCCAGCGTATCAACATAATCAGCAAGCTCATCTATGGACATTTCCGTCATGTCATATATATTCTTCTCACCCACTGTAACTGCGAGTGATGAAGGTTTCAGCCTCTTTCCGCCACAGACCTTACATGGAGTAAAGGTCATATAGGATTCATATTCCGACCTCATATCCTCGGAGCCCGAATACTTATATCTTTCCTCGACATTTGCAATGAGACCCTCAAAAGGATGGGTAAATGTGCTCCTTCTGGTACGCTGACTATGGTAATGTATCGCGATACGCTTTCCTCTCGTACCATTCAGAATCACATCCTTTGCTGCTTCGGGAAGCTCTCTGTATGGCGTGTCCATGGAAAAACCATATGCTTCGGAGAGTGCAACCAATAATGCATGCGTAAATGACTTCGCATCTCCGCTTGAAGCCCAGCCTGCTACTGATATCGCGCCCTCATTCAGCGATCTCGATTTATCGGGGATCATAAGGTCCGGATCCAGCTTTCTCTCCCATCCGATACCGGTACATGCGGGACATGCTCCGAATGGGTTGTTAAATGAGAAGGACCTCGGCTCGATCTCCTCAATGGATATATTACAGTAAGGGCAGGAGAAGCTGTCGGAATAGGTATATGTCTCGCCGTCTATAACCTCTGCTTCAACAATGCCTTCCGCCTGTTTCAGTGCAGTCTCGAGAGAGCCTGCAAGTCTGCTCTCGATACCCTTCTTTATAACAAGACGGTCTACTACGATACTTATCGAATGCTTTATGTTCTTATCAAGCTTTATCTCTTCATCGAGTGTATACATGTTGCCGTCAACGATGACACGGACAAAGCCGCTCTTCTTTGCTCTCTGAAGAAGCTTCTCATGAGTACCCTTCTTGCCTCTCACTACGGGTGCGAGGATCTGAAACTTGGTCTTCTCGGGAAGAGTCATGATCTGATCCACCATCTGGTCAACGGTCTGTCTCTCAATGATACGTCCGCAGTTCGGACAGTGGGGAATACCGATCCTCGCATAGAGAAGTCTCAGGTAATCATAAATCTCCGTAACCGTTCCTACCGTTGAACGGGGATTCTTGTTAGTAGACTTCTGGTCGATCGATATCGCCGGAGAAAGTCCTTCTATCTTTTCGACATCCGGTTTCTCGGCCTGACCCAGGAACTGTCTTGCATACGAAGAAAGAGACTCCATGTAACGTCTCTGTCCCTCTGCATAGATAGTATCAAATGCAAGGGATGATTTGCCGGAACCGGAAAGTCCGGTAAATACTATGAATTTATTTCGCGGGATCGTGACATTTATATTCTTCAGGTTATGCTCCCGCGCCCCGTGAACCGTGATGTATTTTATCTCACTCATTTATCATAATCTCTCATTCTGACTT
>JAFZRN010000041.1 GCA_017619835.1 Eubacterium sp. | reverse complement strand
AAAGAAGACCATAACCTGTAGCCTCAGTACGAGCAAGTGATCCACCGAATGTAAGACCTTTACCTGTAAGAACTCCTTCATAGAGTCCCTTGATTCTCTTATACTGACCGAACATGAAACCGATCTCACGAGCGCCTGTACCGATATCTCCAGCAGGAACATCCTCGTCAGCGCCGATATATTTACAAAGCTCTGTCATGAAGCTCTGGCAGAATCTCATGATCTCGTTATCTGACTTACCCTTAGGATCGAAGTCAGAACCACCCTTACCACCACCGATAGGAAGTGTTGTAAGACTGTTCTTGAAGATCTGCTCGAAACCGAGGAACTTAATGATACCAAGGTTTACTGAAGGATGAAGTCTGAGACCACCCTTGTAAGGTCCTATTGCATTGTTGAACTGTACACGGAAACCTCTGTTAACCTGTACATTACCGTTGTCATCAATCCAGGGAACTCTGAACATGATCTGACGATCAGGCTCTGTAATTCTCTCAAGGATAGCGAGCTTACGATACTTCTCCTCATCCTGCTCGATAACAGGGCGAAGTGAATCAAGAACCTCTGTTACTGCCTGAAGGAACTCAGGCTGATCTGCGTTTTTCTTCTGTACTACTTCAAGTACCTCATCAACGTATGACATAACTTTGTCTCCTTTTCATATATATTTTCCGTTTTAGGGTTACTTTACCCCACTAAAGCAAGATTATATACCATGAAAAGCACGTTGTAAATAATAAAATTAAGTTTTTTTGATTTTTTATTTCGTTTTTTTAGTTTATCGGTCAATTTTCTCTTTTTATTAGTATTTTGATCCTGGTACCCAATTCTTTCCTGGACAGAATTTCGAAATGACCGTTATGTTTTTCTACTATCCATCTGGCTATTGAAAGACCAAGTCCGGTTCCCTGAACCTTTCTCGTATCATCTGCCCTGTAGAAGCGTTCAAACATATGCTTTACATCCACTTCTTCCATTCCGATTCCTGTATCCTGAACCTGAATATAAGCTTCCGAATCATTTTCCAGACCGACAGACAGGATGATTTCTTCTCCCTCGGGAGTATATTTAGCCGCATTATCTACGAGTATCCTCATTGCCTGCTTTATCATGGATGGATCTGCCATTACATGGACATTCTGATCCTTCTCATCGAATTTATATATATGTTTCTCGTCGATCATAAGTGATTCTTCGTAGATTTCCTTCATCACATCGTTGATCACGGTATTTTCGAAATTCATTGTATTCCTGCCGGCATCTCCTCTTGCAAGGAACAGAAGCTGCTCAACCAGATGATTCATGTGATCTGATTCGTTTTTGATCGCAGTTATGGATTCGTCGAGGATTTCCTCATCCTCCTTACCCCAGCGGTCCAGCATATTTGCATAGCCCTGGATAACCGAGATAGGCGTCCTCAGCTCGTGAGACGCGTCATTTACGAATCTTGCCTGCTGCATATAAGTATCATGCATCCTCTTCAGCATGTTGTTCATTGCAGCCTCGATGCCCACCAGATCATTATCTCCGAGACTCAGCTCCTCAGTCTGCTGAGGGGAGATATGTTCGATCGCATTTTCAATAGTATGGAACTTACTCTCATCAAAGGACATCTTGCTCAGCTCTTCAGCCTTAAGAGCCATCTCATTGATCGGGCTCAGTGTCTTTTTTATCCTTTTATGATCTCCGTAATATGAAAACAGCACGTCAAGTAACTGAATTGTCATGACTACGATAAGTACTATAGAGATAAAAAGCACGATCCCGGTAGCATCCTCTTCCAGTATCACTTCCTTACCCTCGGTAACCACATAGGTAAGATTGCTAAGTCCTTCGCCTCTGGTGGTAAGGTTTCTCCTGTAGTCAAAATCTATTCCGCCGACCACATCCTGTTCCTTCTGCCAGACCCATGTTCCGGCAATGAGAAGGGCAAAGAAAAAATCGGCCGCAAAAAAAGCTCCCAGCCTACTTCTTATAAGCTGGTTGTGGAGCTTTTTCGTTATCGAGGACATTTTCTTTATTTCTTTTGTTTTATTCTGATTTGATGACATAGCCAACACCTCGAACTGTCTGTATCATCCGTACATTGAATACCTCATCGATCTTGGATCTGAGGTAACGAACATATACATCTATTACATTAGTCTCACCGAGATAGTCATATCCGCATACTCTTTCCAGCAAAGTATCTCTGGAAAGAACTATATCCATATTTTCCAGGAGGACTCTCAGCATAATAAATTCTCTGTTGGTGAGATCTATGCTATGGCCGTCGTACTTGACCATATGTCTCTTGTCGTCAAGAACAAGGTCCTTCCATTTATATATTCCTTCTTCTTTACCGCCGGCTGAAGCCGTATCTGCGGAATCCGAAGCTCCGCCCAGAGATGCCTTAGAATGAAGCTTAAGTGCAACTCTTATCCTTGCCAGAAGCTCTTCTATTGCAAATGGCTTCGTTATATAATCAACCGCACCGGCATCCAGTCCGGACACCTTGTCCATAACCGCATCTCGAGCTGTAAGAAGGATGACCGGAGTACTTTTCTCCTTATTAAGTCTTCTTAATACCTCGAGACCATTTAAACCGGGGAGCATGATATCAAGAAGGATCAGATCATAATCCTTCTCCACTGCCATATCCAGGGCGTCACGGCCGTTCATGACCTTATCAACGCTATATCCCTCGTGCTTAAGCTCAAGCTCTATAAATCTGGCGAGTTTTTCTTCATCTTCTACTACTAAAATATATGCTCCCATATCATTTCCTTTTCTATGCCCGGGACTAAGCCCGGGCATTTCATTTAGTATTTTGATTACTCAGCTTTATCTTCAGACTGTACATCAGAAGCTTCTACAGTGCCTTCGACAACATTTTCAACTGCGCTTGCAACTGTTTCGGAAACGTTCTCAACTGTTTCAGCTACACTCTCAGCTGCAGAAGCTGCAGGTGCAGCGGACTCATCAGATGTGAAGCTCTCTCTTGCCTTATCTGCAAGATCAGCTGCCTGACTGAACATGTCATTGAATTCCTTAGCTTCGTTCTTTCCTTCGATCGTGTATCTGCACTCCAGGAAGAGTGAAACTAACATTACGATAAGGAGTAAGTGCCATGCACAGAGAAGAAGGATTATTGAGATCCAGAGGGGCAGCTTCAATACTGTCTCGCCTTTTCTTGTAACACAGAGTGAATTATCAACTGTGTAACGAGCGGCTTTCTTAACTCCGTCGCAGATCTTTCTCCATACTGTCTTAGCATCTTCCTTCTTGCTGTTCTCTATAACTGCAGGTACGTCCTTATATCTTGTATCAGCTTCAGGGCTTGTTCTGTATACTGACTGTTCCGGCTTCTTAGCCTTTCCCTGCTTCTCAAGTAAGATCATTGCATCAAGCAGATCTCCGTTTGCCTGATCAAGTGCGTTCTTAGCATCCTCATATGATACATTTGCCTTTTCTACGAGCTTTTCAACCTTTTCAAAGTTTTCCATAATATTTACCTCTTTCTATTTTTAATCTTTATTTACTGACTACTTTTTCGTCATCAGTTATTTGGCCATTTCCTTTTGACAGTTTCAATAATAATATTAATAAATGAAACTGTCTTTATGGAAAGATTAAAAATACATTAAGAAAACGGATTCTTGATGTCATACATTCCATCTGCTAAAATGTACCTAGCTTATCAAAACGCGAGGGAATACTATGAACCCTGTAGTTACAAACATTTCATGGGACCGTATCTGGATCTCATTTTATATTGAAAATGTCCCGGCCACGGAACATATCCATATCCGGGCGCTGAACGGAAGTTACTCGGCCCGTCTGGTTCATCCCGACCAAAGTTCCACCGAATACAGGCTTAATATAACCAATCCCGGAAACTGCCGTATGCTTCCGGTCGGAATATACAGGCTTGTCACCTCGGATGATACTCCCATAGAATCTGCTGTAACAGACATAAAGAAGTATAACACAAAATTCGTTTACTTTCATAGTGAAAGATCATATGGAGTACAGTTCTCGGGCAAAAACGGCCTTAAGCTAAAAGTAACGGATGGGCGGATCAAGGGTCTCGATAAAGTAAAGGCAGCGAAGTCATTTGTAAGAAGATCAAGACATGATCTTGCCAAGGCCATCCTCCGTGCAATCTATAATGCAGAATATAAAATATTTCATGATAAGAAACACGCTAAGCCCCGCATCCTTTTAATGTCGGATCAGAGCGAGGAGATGGGTTCTAACATGAAGGCTCTTAAGGATGCCCTTTTAAAGGAAGGATATGCTCCGAAGGAAGCTCTTCGTGCCATAACTACAAAGCACTACTCCATCCTTCACTGGATAAAGACTTTAAAGAAGATTGCCGAAGCAGATTACATATTCCTCGATGACCACAGCCAGACCACGGACTGGCTTACGATAAAGGGTGCTGTCATAACACAGCTCTGGCATGCAGGCGCAGGCTTTAAATCAACGGGCTACAGCCGTTTCGGAATGCCGGCAAGTCCCGCTCCATGGTCGGGACACCGCCAGTATACCTATGGAATCGCAGGTTCAAAGAAGATAAGACACTTTTTCTCCGAGGTATGGGGAATAAATGATGACATGGTGCTTCCCACAGGAATGCCCCGACTGGATGAATTCCTGAATGAGGAGCATAAGGAAAAGGTAAGTGCCGAGCTTCGCAAAATGATATCAGAGCTTACTCCCGAAGCCACAGGCTCCAACGGAAAGTTAAGACGCATCATCCTCTTCGCTCCGACCTACCGAGGCGAGAATAAAAAGCATGCTTACTATCCATATGAAATGCTGGATATGGACAGATTATATGAGTTATGTAAACTAACCGATTCCCTGTTCATATTCAAGATGCATCCTTTCCTTAATAAGGAGGATGTCCCGATCCCCAAAAAATATAAAGACAGGATACTTAATCTTACGGACTATCCGAACATTAACGACCTCTTTTATATATCCGATCTTCTCATCACGGACTACTCTTCCAACATATATGAGTATTCACTGATGAAAAGGCCGATGCTCTTCTATTCATTTGATATAGAGAGCTATACAAAAGAAAGAGGCTTCCACAGAGATTACCGGACTAACGTTCCCGGTAAGATTGTGGAAACCTTTGATGATCTTTATAAAGCTGTCATTGATGAAGATTTCGAGTTCGAAAAGGTGCAGGAATATGTCGATAACAATTTCGACCATATCGACGACCACGCATGCGAACGCGTGATCAACTGGATCATAAAGAAATAAATTTATTCAGTAACCCAGTCAAAGGTACGACCAACGGCTTTCTTCCATCCGGAAAGCCGTTTTTTTCGTTCTTCTTCATCTATAGAGGGTTTATATACCCTGTCAATGCTGAGGACCGTTCTCAGCTCGTCTCTCGACTCCCAGTAGCCTACTGCAAGACCTGCAAGGAAAGCTGCTCCCATAGCAGTGCTCTCAAGGCAGCTCGGACGAACTACGGTAGCATTTACTATATCGGCCTGCGTCTGCATCAGGAAGTTATTGGCTGAAGCACCGCCATCGACTTTGAGCTCATTTAATCTTAGCCCCGTATCCTTCTCCATCGCGGTAAGCACATCAGATGCTTCGAAAGCGATCGATTCAAGAGTCGCTCTGATTATATGATACTTATTTACGCCTCTCGTGATACCTACTATCGCGCCTCTTGCATACTGATTCCAGTAAGGCGCACCGAGTCCGGTAAATGCCGGCACAACGTAGCAGCCATTTGTATCAGGAACCTTGGTTGCCATATATTCCGAATCCTCGGCACTGTCGATAAGTCTCATTTCATCACGGAGCCACTGTACGGATGCACCTGCGATGAAGACAGAGCCCTCAAGCGCATACTGTACTTTTCCGTCTATTCCCCAGGCAAGAGTCGTTACAAGGCCGTTCTCCGAGAAGACCGGCTTGTCGCCCGTATTCATAAGAAGGAAACAGCCCGTACCATAGGTATTCTTGGCACTTCCCTTCTCCCAGCACTGCTGTCCGAAAAGAGCTGCCTGCTGGTCACCCGCGATACCCGCGATCGGAACCTCGCGTCCGAGTATATGCTTGCTTGCGTTTCCGTATACCAGACTGCTGTCCTTAACCTCGGGAAGCATGCATGCCGGGATATCCAGTTCCTTAAGGATATCCTCATCCCATTTCAGCTCATTTATATTGTAAAGCATGGTACGTGATGCATTTGAATAATCAGTCACATGCACCCTGCCATGTGTAAGCTTCCAGATAAGCCAGGTATCCACTGTACCGAAGAGAAGCTCTCCCTTCTCGGCTCTTTCTCTTACGCCCTCGACATTTTCAAGGATCCAGCGGAGCTTGGTCGCCGAAAAGTATGCATCGATAACAAGCCCTGTCTTTGATCTTATCGTATCCTCCAGCCCCTTAGCCTTCAGAGTATCGCAATATTCCGAAGTCCTCCGGCACTGCCATACTATCGCATTATAGACAGGCTCGCCCGTCTCCTTATCCCATACTATCGTGGTCTCACGCTGATTGGTGATCCCGATTCCCGCAAGGTCCTCGGCGCTTACACCGGCCTTTGCGATGGTCTCGACTGCAACACCCAGCATAGTAGACCATATCTCGTTTGCGTCATGCTCAACCCAGCCCGGCTGAGGATATATCTGTGTGAATTCTCTCTGGGCAACCGACACGATCTTGCCGTCGTGATCAAAAAGTATCGCTCTGTTACTTGTGGTTCCCGCATCAAGAGCCATTATATATTTAGACATCTGCTACCCCCTACTCTGCTATTTTAGAGAAAAATGATTTCAATTCGACGATCGGTATCGGCCTTGAATACTTATATCCCTGAAGATATGAAGCAGACATGTCGATACATCTCTTCTCATCCAGGTCGCTTTCAACGCCCTCATAAAGAACGGAATAATTAAGCTTCGAGAACATATCCGCAAGAGAGCCAACCATCTGTTCGGATCTCTCATCTGAATCGCTGGCGATCACCATCGAACGGTCAAACTTGATAATATCGAAGGGCAGCTCCATAATACGCTCCATGTTGGAGTAGCCCGTTCCGAAATCATCGAGATAGAACTTAACGCCCCTGTCCTTAAGCTCGCCTATCATGCCCTTCATATAGATGAAGTCGCTGTCACTCATACTCTCGGTGATCTCAATAGCAATCTTATCCTCGGGGATTCCGCTGCCCGTGATGATCCCCTTGATATCATTTGAGAAATTGATATCTCTCATCTCGAGTATGGAAACATTTATCGAAATCCTCTTTACATCGTAACCCTCATCGATAAGACTCTTTATCTCATCACAGGTCTTCTGCAGGATTATACGGGTCAGTGAATGGATATATCCGTTCTCCTCCGCAACCGAGATAAACTGATCCGGCGCGATGAGTCCGATATCCGGAAGCTTAAGCCTCATCAGCGCCTCCGCCGTATCGTATCTTCCGGTCTCGAGATTATATACCGGCTGGCAGTAAGCCACGACTCTCGGATCCCTCAGGTCGTTTCTTCTATAGATATCCTCAAGCTCCTCAAGGATGAATTCGTAATTATTGAATAGCGTCACATCATCATAAGTCGCAAAATGAACCTCGTTCATCTTCATACGGCGCTGGATGCTCCTGATAAAGCTTATATATTCATTTCTGCTGCTGATCTCATCGATGGATTCGCCGCTGATGATCTTGTAATCCAGCTTGAACTTCTCGTATTCCTCAGCGAATACATTCAGCAGCTTATTGATCTTATTCTCATAATCGGGATTGATACTTTTCTTTGCGACTAAGACCACATGTCCGTTGCTTATCTGGAAAAGAACCGCACCGAAGAAGAATTCGGACGCGAATTTTCTTATCAGCGTCTGTATCTCTTTTGGAAATGACTTCCCTTCCATATCAAAATCAGGAAGATACAGGCTCATGAAGACAAAATCCCTCTTCCTGTCATACAGATATCTGATCATATCTTTAAGAGCTCTGGAATCAACGGCACCGAGCTCGATACTGTAAGGATTGGAATGGATACTGTAAAGAAGCGCAATGGCCGGGAACATGAAAGCAGTCACGGTATAAGATGAATTACCATAATAGCTCTGAACATAAAGAATCAGGAACGAAACGATCATCGTCCCGTAAAGAGCATACATTACCTGACTGTAAAGTCTCTTTCTGTGGATCATCATGACAAAAACGATTATCGCAGCATAAATGAGATAACCATACAGAAATACCCGGATACCTTCCGTGGCCTTGCCATTTTCATCTATCCTGAAGCCTTTGCCATTAATACCGGAAATGATTTCCCACGCTATCATGCCTACATATAATACTGTCGACAGGATCATGATCGGGAGCTTTCTCTCACGCTCCAGGTGAAGCAGCTCAACTATATATACAACATAAAGCAGCAGGATTGAAACAAGGACAATATGAAAAAGCATTCTGAGCAGATACACCTTGGTATAATCACCATCAGTGATATGTGTATAAGCTGCATGGAACAGAATGTCAAAAAGTGATGCAAGGAATAAGAATCCTATGATATTAAGAAAAATGGCAAAGCTTCTATTCCTGGTCACATAGGAAGTCATGACCAGGATAAGGACAACTATGCACATTGAAAAGACAACAACATCCCCGACTGGCGAAAAGTTGCCGAAATACAGATCATTTATCATATAATACTCTCACCTTAAAGTATTTTATAAAAGGTGCCGGATATTAATATATCCGACACCTGCTTCTTCAAAACCTCTATACATCAGCGGTAAGGATTTCCTTTGGAGCCTCGCCTTCGGCAGACTCTTCTCTCTTATCACATCTTTCCATAACTTCATCGATGAACTTGATGAATCTGTCGATATTTCCTTCCTCCATAGCCTTGAGGTTATTCTTCATCTTTTCATAAACTACTCTTTCGGCCTTATAGCCCTTCTCTTTTACGTAGCCTCTTGCAAGATGCATCATTCCTCTTTCCTTGATCTTATGGATATCGATCAGGTAGATGAAGGAATCAACAATATCTGCGTTCTCTTCAAAGAAGTTGGCAAGTGAGTCGATCTCACCTGTAAGTATAACTACATAATCATTATTCTCGGGAGCCGAATCCTTGATAACCTCAACAAGCTTATCAAAGGAAACAAGTCCGGCATTCTCGATGATAAGACATCCGCCCTTAAGCTTTGTAAGTGCCTCCAGAGACATCTTATTAAGCTGTTTTGCCTTTGTCTTGGCAATCGTATCTGCTTTAACAAGTCCCAACTCATAGAAGCTTCTTGCAAAGTCTTCGCCGACCTTTACGGTTCCGAATCCGTTTCTACCGAGGATAACTATATTCTTCGGCATATCGGTATGCTTGATTATGGAATTGATTGCAACAGTTATATCATCAGAGGTTGTGGGGATTCTCATGTACTTCTTTAAGTACTTTGCTTCCTTGGGAAGAACTCCGAGAGGTATCTCCTCACCGGTTACGGGATCAACAACCATCTTGATGCTTCCGGACTGGGCAGCAGCCGCTTCGGCAGCTTCCTTCTTTTTGTCCTCAGCTTCTCTCTTGGCAGCTCTCTCAGCTCTCTTACGAACTTCTTCTTCGTATTTCTCCTGCTCGGCCTTTTCGCCTTTGCTGATCTTTTCTTCCTTGATACCTTCACCGGAAGCTATGCTTGCAAGAGCCTCTTCAATCTTCTTTTTCTCTTCTTCTTCCTTTTTTTTGGCAGCCGCTTCTTCTTCGGATAATTCTCCTTCGGAACCCTCTCCGGCTCCTTCTTCAGCAGCAGCTTCGCCTTCTTCGGACTCTATATCAATAGGTTTTTTCTTACCGAATACACTCTTTAATAACTTCTTAATAGCATCATATGCTGTTGAAAACGGTTTTTTCATCTCCCCAACCTCCAAGCATAAACTCAAGTGACATTTTGATGCCTAAAACACCTCTTTTATATTATCACATTTATAGGTATTTTATCAAGACTTCCTTATAAGAAATGCGATATTTTCTTGATTTTTAAACGCAAAAGGGCTATGCTATTGGTCTGATATAGAAATAATCAATAATTAACAAAGGAGCTTAAGCCATGAAACCAGTTAAAGAAGGAAAAGTACGTGAGATTTATGATAACGGCGACAGCCTTATCATGGTAGCTACAGACAGAATCAGCTGCTACGACGTAATTCTTAAGAACAAGATAAACAAGAAAGGAACCGTCCTTACCCAGATGTCAAAGTTCTGGTTTGATTATACAGAGGACATCCTTCCGAATCACATGATCTCCGTTGATGTAAAGGATATGCCCGAATTCTTCCAGAACCCCGACTACGACGGAAACAGCATGATGTGTAAGAAGCTTCAGATGCTTCCCATTGAATGCATCGTCCGCGGATATATCACAGGAAGCGGCTGGGCCAGTTATAAGGAAAATGGCACCGTATGCGGTATAAAGCTTCCGGAAGGACTTATCGAAAGCGACAAGCTCCCCGAAGCGATCTACACTCCTTCTACCAAGGCTGATCTCGGTGACCATGACGAAAATATATCCTTCGAAAGATCTGTTGAGATCCTTGAGAAACAGTTCCCGGGCAAGGGACAGGAATACGGTGAGAAGCTCCGTGACTATACACTTGCACTTTATAACAAATGTGCCGACTATGCTTTAACAAAGGGCATCATCATCGCAGATACCAAGTTTGAGTTCGGATTAAACGAGGACGGCGAGATCGTTCTCGGTGACGAGATGCTCACACCGGATTCATCAAGATTCTGGCCTGCAGACGGTTATGAACCGGGACACGGTCAGCCTTCATTCGATAAACAGTTCGCAAGAGACTGGCTCAAATCCGATGAAAATAAAAATGCCCCCGAAGACTGGGAGCTTCCACAGGAGATCGTGGACAAAACAATTGACAAATACCTTTCAGCTTACGAAATGCTTACAGGCGAAAAGTTATAAAACAGGAAAAATCCGGGAACCAAATGGTTCCCGGATCTTTTTTATTCATATTTTTCCATTATCTCTTTATTAGCTTTAAGAGCTGATTCCTGCATCTTCTTTCTCTCCTCAAGAAGAACAGCCTTTAATTCGGGATGCTTTACTGCCATTATCTCAAGTGCAAGCCATGCAGCATTCTTGCTTCCGTTTATGGCTACAGTTGCTACCGGGATTCCGGGCGGCATCTGAACTATCGAATAAAGCGCATCCTGTCCATCGAGAACAGAACCCGAAAGAGGAACTCCGATAACGGGAAGTACTGTCTGAGCAGCCACAACTCCCGGGAGTGCCGCAGCCATTCCCGCAGCAGTGATGATAACTTCTGTACCATCCTGATTGATCTCCTCAATGAACTCACTCAGCTGCTTTGATGCTCTGTGTGCGGAAAGGCATCTTACCTTAACTTCAATACCCTTTTCCTTTAATATCTCAATTCCCGGCTCCACCTTTACAAGATCACTGGTAGAACCCATTATGATTGCTGCCTTCATATTCATTCTCCTCTATTTGAAAATTGAAAACTGGAATTTCATTCTACAACATTATATAAGAGAATGTCAACGGATCCTTAGCGCACGGGTCGCATTAAGTACGGCTATTATCATGACTCCCACATCCGCAAAGATTGCAAGCCACATATTTGCAAAGCCGAGTGCTCCGAGGATAAGGCATACGATTTTAACAGTAATGGCAAATGTTATGTTCTGCCTTACTATTCCGAGAGTCTTTCTTGAGATCTTCATCGCAAGTGAGATCTTCTCCGGATTATCATCCATAAGTACTATATCCGCAGCTTCTATCGCGGCATCCGAACCCATGGCACCCATAGCTATTCCTATGTCGGCTCTTGCAAGCACGGGAGCGTCATTTATTCCGTCTCCCACAAATGCCGTCTTACCGTCACTTTTCTCAGCCATTATCTTCTCAAGCTCATCAACCTTGTTACCCGGAAGGAGCTCCGAACGGTATTCGGATATATCAAGGCTTGAAGCTATCATGGATGCTGCCTTCTCGGTATCACCCGTGAGCATTATGGTCTTTATATTCTGGGCATTAAGCCCTTTGATGGCATTTTCGGAAGAGACTTTAAGCCTGTCTGAGATTACGATGCATCCCAGGTATTCGGCATCCTTTTCCTTTCCTTCATGAAGCACGCAGTCCTCATCGGAATCGCATTTATATACTCCGACATAGACTACCGTACCCTCATCATGCTTCTCTATATCCTTAAGCCCGATCTTCTCCATCAGCTTAAGATTACCTGCATATACATGTTCATGTCCCTTAAGGACCACCATCATGCCTTCAGGTTCATCGTTCTTGTTATTATCAACTCTTGCCGATATTCCGTGTCCGGATATCTCTTCAACCTCGGATATATCGTTCTGATCGACAGCCTTATCGATCCTCTCGGCATAGGTTCTCATTATCGACATTGCGATAGGGTGCGTTGAGGAGCATTCAGCATATGCAGCCTTCCGGAGGAGCTCATTTTCGGTGATGCCCTCTGCCGGATAGATCTTATTCACATCGAAAACTCCCTCTGTCAGAGTTCCGGTCTTATCGAATACTATCGTCTTTGTATCTGCCAGCGCCTCAAGATAGTTCGAACCCTTGACCAGGATTCCCTTCGATGAAGCACAGCCGATACCGCCGAAAAAGCTTAAAGGTACGGATATCACAACCGCACACGGGCATGATATTACGAGAAATGTCAGGGCTCTCATCAACCAGTCGATCCAGTTGGGATCTATCCCCATGAATATCCTGATCACCGGCGGGATTATAAAGAGGGCCAGAGCCGAATAACATACTATCGGTGTATAGTACTTTGCAAACTTCGAAATGAAGTTCTCGGCCTTTGCCTTTCTCATGCTGGAGTTTTCCACAAGCTCCAGGATTTTTGAAACGGTCGAATCCTCAAATTCCTTCGTAGTCTCTATCTCAAGTCTTCCCGTAAGAGCTATACAGCCACTTATTACCTCTTCGCCCGTCCTTATCATCCTTGGTACGGATTCACCGGTAAGAGCGCTGGTATCAAGAGAGGACTCTCCCTTTATGACTTTGCCGTCGATAGGGATCTTCTCACCGGGATTAACAACGATTATAGAGCCGAGCTCTACATCATCAGGATCCTCCTCTGTGATGGAGCCGTCCGCGTGGAGCACATTTGCGGTCTCCGGACAAATATCCATAAGGTCCGCGATATTCTTCCTGCTTTTTCCCACGGCTATGCTTTGGAAGAGCTCGCCTATCTGATAAAACAGCATAACTGCTACACCTTCACGGTAGTCTCCCGTTGCTATGGCACCGACAGTTGCAATCGTCATAAGGAAGCATTCGTCAAAGACCTGGCCATTCCTTATATTCCTGGCCGCCCTTAACAGGACGTCATAGCCGATTATTAAGTACGGTACTAGATAACAAAGGAGCTCGCACCACCACGGTACCTCGACAAAATGAAACAGCACCGAAAGTACTATGACTGAAACCAGGGCCACGATACATCTTATAAGGGCGTTTTTCTGTTTTTTAGTCAGGTTCTTCATCCTATAAATATATCTCCAGCTCGTCTTCTACTTTCTTACAGTTTGCGCGGGCAGTCTGCATAACGGTGTCGACATCGGCACCTTCTTCAAACTCAACCTTACATTTAAGAGTCATGAAGCTTACAGTAGCATCCTTAACTCCTTCAGTATTTTTGATCGCCTCCTGCATCTTCTCAGCACATGCAGCACAATCAACTTCAATCTTATACGTCTTTCTCATTTCTTCCTCCTAGTTTACATAAAAGGGGTCTGACCCCGGACACAATTTTTTCACATTTTATTCTTCGAGATGTTCCATACCAAGGTTCAGGATTGAACGCACATGGTCATCATCAAGTGAATAATAGATACTCTTTCCGTCTCTTCTGAACTTTACGAGCTTTGAATCCTTCAGGATCCTCAGCTGATGGCTTACCGACGACTGACTGAGCCTTAAGATAGCCGCGATATCTCCGACACAGAGCTCAGTATCAAACAGAGAATACAGGATCTTAATCCTTGTCGAATCGCCGAATATCCTGAAGAGCTCGGACAAGTCATAGAGATATTCGTCATCAGGCATAGCCTCACGAATAGTCTCGGCCGCATCGGTATTGATATTCTTATCTTCCATAGTAACCTCCGTAAACATATGTACAATTGTTCATATGTTCAATATACTCTCCTGTTTCCCATTTGTCAACACCTATTTTCCGGAAAAATCAAGCTTTTTCTATGATTTTTCACAAAAATCGTGAATATGTACAAAACCATCAAATATACATCGAAAATATTAACACTTTATACGAAATGTTACAAAAGTGTTGCATTTGCATTAAATTTGTTGTAAAACTTTATAGGCGAAGGTAAAAGGAGAGATTATGAAACACATTAAAACACGTATCATATTTGCTTTACTTGTAGTAATCACAATGCTGGCCATCGAGTGCCCCACACTTAACATCAATGCCGACGAGCCGCTGGAAAAGATTGAAGAGCTTGATCCGGTAGCAATGGAAATGAGCCGCATCCTTAATCTTAACAAAGAAAAAGAAGCAGAGCTTGAAGAAAAGACAAAAGAAAGCGTGCTTGAGTTCACTGAGGCAGAGCTTGAGGTACAGGAAAGAATACAGGATATAAACGAAGAGCTTATTGAAGAGCTTGAGGCAGCACTTCCCAAGAAGACATATCTCGGTTCCTACGAGCTCACAGCCTATATAGCAACCGGTAACCCCTGTGCATCGGGTGTTTACCCCCAGGTCAACCACACAGTTGCCTGCAACTCTCTTCCAATGGGAACAAGAATCTATATCGAAGGCTACGGTGAATATGTAGTTGAAGATACCGGCGGAATGGCAAATAACGTAATTGACGTATTCGTATCCGACTACAGTACGGCGATCAACTTCGGACGCCGCGTTGCGGAAGTATATATAATCGAAGAATAAAAAACAGCCCTCGGGCTGTTT
>JAFZRN010000040.1 GCA_017619835.1 Eubacterium sp. | reverse complement strand
TTGGTATAAGAAGATCCGCGTTGGTGATATCATCAGAGTGGAAAATGGCTCGCATTCGGTAGTCGTTCTAAAGAAAAAGAAAAACAGCATAGTAGTTGTTGAGGGTGCTTATAACAATTCTGTTCACTGGGGCAGAGAGCTTTCAATGGATTACATCAAAAAATCCGGTAGATATCTTATTACGAGATATCCGGATTAGGGCTAGAAAAAGACACAAAAACGTTGCTTGCAATTCAAGATGAATTCTGCTAACATATCATCCATACATCGAACAGATCTATAGTACACGTTGCCCGGCTGACCCGACATTCGGCCCGGCAAGTCCCGACCGTGAAGATACTACGGATACTAACGGCTTTTTGTTATGCAGCCGGAACGGAAAGGGGCGTGATATGTTTTAGTTCTGACGATGGCCCATTTAGGGCAGATGATAATGTATAATTAGTAGATATCATGCAGAGTAGTACGTATAATAAAGCCTCTATCAAGATGCCCCTCATCTTTATAGAGGCTGTTATATAAAAGAGATAAAAGTATGAAGATAGAAAAGTTAAATGAGAATCAGCTCAGGTTCACTGTTTACAGTAAGGACCTGCCGGATGAGGAATTCACCATAGCGGATCTTGCGGGACAGACACCCAAGGCTGAAGAATTAATTAAATATATGATGACCAAGGCTCATGAAGAGTTCGGATTTGCCGTAGATGAGCAGCCAATAGTTGTGGAAGCGATCCCAATCAATAAGGACTGCATCGTATTTCTCGTTACCAAGGTAGATAAGGACGAGGAAGATAACAAGTTCGGCTACATCGATAAGCTTAAGAAGCAGGCTATGGAAATGGCACAGTCCATCCGAAACGGCAAGCTGGATACCGGCGACGTGGTTGAAACCTACGATACCGACTCGGAAGAGAAAGAGGTCGAGAAAGCACCGGAGCCTCACGATGAGAAGACCGGCAAGACGCTTCCTTATATGATCTATACATCAGATGATATGGACCACTTTATTACGGTGGCCAAAATGGTGAAGGGCTTCTATGACAGTGATAACACTCTTTATAAGAGAGAGGATCCGCAAAGCTACTTCCTGCTTGTTACCCATAACAGAAACAGTGACAGGGAGTTCGAGTTCCTGTGCGAGAACTTAAGAGAATTCTCAGAACCATACAAGTTTACTTATACTACCAAGTATTATTTTGAAGAGCATTACACAAAGATAATAAATGGAAATGCTCTCCAGACGCTGGCTGAGCTTAATTAAAGATTGAAACATTGACCTATTTAAGTTATTATAAAAAACAGTTCAGTCTCATCTTAAAAGACAGACACTATAATATGTAAAGAGAGGAAAAGTTTAATGGAAATTAAGGAACTTGCTATTACTGCCAATAAAATCAGGCAGGGCATCCTGACAGCTACATTTAACGCTAAGTCGGGACATCCGGGAGGATCACTCTCAGCTACAGAGATATTTACTTATCTCTATTTTCAGGAAATGAATATTGATCCGGCAGATCCTAAAAAGGAAGACAGAGATCGTTTTGTTCTTTCAAAGGGACATGTTGCACCCGGTCTTTATTCAACACTTGCCAACAGGGGATTTTTCCCGGTTGAGGATCTTGCAACTCTGAGACACGTTGGTTCATATCTTCAGGGACATCCTGATATGAAGCACATCCCCGGAGTTGATATGTCATCAGGATCACTGGGACAGGGACTGTCATGCGCAGTTGGTATGGCACTTGCAGGAAAGCTTAAGGGCGCAGATTATAACGTATTTGCACTCCTTGGTGATGGTGAGATCGAGGAAGGTCAGATCTGGGAAGCTGCTATGTTTGCAGGCTACAGAAAGCTTGACAACCTCATCGTATTCGTAGATAACAATAACCTTCAGATAGATGGTCCTATCGATCAGGTATGTTCACCATATCCTATCGATAAGAAGTTTGAAGCCTTCAACTTCCATGTTCAGAATGTTGACGGACATGACTTCGCTGCTATCGCTGCTGCAGTTGATGCAGCTAAGGCAGCAAAGGGAATGCCAAGCGTGATCGTAGCTCATACTACAAAGGGTAAGGGCGTTTCATTTATGGAGAACCAGGTCGGATGGCATGGTAAGGCTCCAAGTGAAGAAGAATATAATCAGGCTATGGAAGAACTCAGAAAGGAGGCAGAAGAGTTATGTCAGATGTAAAGATTGCTACAAGAGTAAGCTATGGTAATGCTCTTAAAGAGATAGCTGCTGAATATGATAACTTAGTTGTACTTGATGCCGATCTTGCTGCAGCAACACAGACAGGTATATTCAAGAAGGAATATCCGGAAAGACATATCGACTGTGGTATTGCTGAGTGTAACATGATGGGTATCGCTGCCGGTCTTTCAACCTGTGGTTTCGTACCATTTGCAAGTTCATTTGCAATGTTCGCAGCAGGACGTGCTTTTGAGCAGGTTCGTAATTCAATCGGTTATCCGCACCTTAATGTAAAGATCGGTGCTACACATGCCGGAATCTCAGTTGGTGAGGACGGAGCTTCTCATCAGTGTAACGAGGATATCGCTCTTATGAGAACTATCCCGGGTATGGTAATCATCAACCCAAGTGATGACGTTGAGGCAAAGGCTGCAGTAAGAGCTGCATACCTTCATGAAGGTCCTGTATATCTCCGTTTCGGACGTCTTGCAGCACCTGTAATAAATGATAATGCTGATTATAAGTTTGAGCTTGGTAAGGGTGTTACTCTCAGAGATGGTAAGGATCTTACAATTGTAGCTACAGGCCTTATGGTTGGAGAATCACTTGCAGCAGCTGAGAAACTTGCAGCAGATGGAATCAATGCAAGAGTTATCAACATCCATACAATCAAGCCACTTGATGAAGAACTCATCATCAAGGCTGCTGAGGAGACAGGCCGCATCGTAACAGTTGAGGAGCACTCAATCATCGGTGGTCTCGGAAGTGCAGTATGTGAGACACTTGCAGGCGTTAGCCCTGTTAAGGTAGATCGTATAGGTATCAGAGATACATTTGGTGAGTCAGGTCCTGCTGTACAGCTTCTTGAGAAGTATGGCCTTAACGCAGATGGTATCTATAATTACATCAAGGGTCTTTAAGATTTTAAGATATATTATATCTAAAACGAGGACAGGTTTTCCTGTCCTCGTTTTTGTATTATAGGAATAATACAGATATTCTTTATGAATACATGGAGATTCTTCTCACATGACGTTCATCCTGAGAAAACGGAGTGTCGATGAAGGTGTCGACAATCTTAAGTGCAAGTCCCGGTCCAACTACACGTGCGCCCATACAGAGTATGATCGAATTGTTGTGTTCGCGGGTTGCCTGCGCGGAAAATGTATCATGGCAGAGGGCTGCTCTGATGCCGGGCACCTTATTGGCTGCCAGCGACATGCCGATACCGGTTCCGCATACAAGGATACCGAGTGTCTCGAAGTTCTTGCCCGGGTTATCAAGGTCAACTTCGGAAGATAAGATATCGGTTACCTTTTTTGCATAGATGGGGTAGTCTGCAGATTCAGGAGAATCGCAGCCTACATCTGTTACTTCAAAACCACGGGCTTTCAGATGCTCGATTATCTCAAGCTTGAGTTCATAGCCTCCGTGGTCGGATGCAATGATGATCTTCATACTTCTCTCCTTCTTAAATATATATGACACGGTGGCCGGCTGCCTTCAGAAGGCGGTTCATTACCGCTCCACCGAGTTCATCATGACTTAGGCTTTCGCTGTAAATCGTGTCAGCCCCTATTGTATCACATTCTCGGAGCGCTGCATATAGTCTGGATGCAACTGTTTCGGCTTTTTTTTCATTTCCGAGAAGAATTATGTGATCACATTTGTAATCTGCTTCGTGCTCACGGGTAGTCAGCACCGCCGTAACCTTTCCTTCATCATTGGAAATGAGTTCGTTGATCTTCTCTATCACAGCCCCCGTCACCTCTCCGGGGCGGCTCTCATCCTCAACGATAGTGAGCTTTCCCTTAGGTGCATAGTGAGTATATTTCATGCCCGGTGCCTTGGGTCTTATTCCCGAGTCGGGCTCGATTATCGCTTTATCTATCTTTACCTCGCCGATTATCTTTTCCAGCATGGACTTTGTGATATAACCGGGTCTTAGGATAGTCGGGACATCCGAAGTCATATCGACTATCGTGGATTCGATACCTATCCCCACGGGACCGCCGTCGATTATCGCATCGATCCGTCCGTTCATATCCTCAACCACATGCTCTGCAGTAGTGGGAGAGGGGCGTCCTGAAAGATTGGCTGAAGGAGCGGCGATATAAACTCCGCTCTTTCTTATCAGTTCAAGTGATGCGGGATGAGAAGGCATTCTTATAGCTACTGTCGAAAGCCCGCCGGTGGTCTCATCGGGAACGATGGGCTTCTTAGGAAGAATCACCGTAAGAGGACCCGGCCAGAAGGCTTCCATCAGGTCGCGAGCCTTATCGGGAACCTCGGATGCAATCTCATAAACAGAGCTTACTTCGGCTATATGAACTATCAGCGGATTATCCGAGGGCCTGCCCTTTGCGGCGTAGATCCTGCGGGAAGAATCCGGAGAAAAAGCATCTCCGCCGAGTCCGTAAACAGTCTCGGTCGGAAATGCAACCAGTCCGCCATTTTTAATTATATCTGCAGCTTTCCCGATGGACTCTTCATCCGTACCGAGAAGAAGCGTATTAATTGAATCCATAATCAGTCCTTACTTGTTGCTCCTTTTAATACAAGGTCCAGCATATGGTCATGTGCATCCAGCTCTTCCTTATCATCAAGCGGAGCAAGTTCTGCCGAACCGTACTTGGTGATAAGAGATGTTTCTATAAGATGATCCGCAAATTCCGGATTCTTCGGAAGGATCGGACCGTGGCTGTAGGAGCCATA
>JAFZRN010000039.1 GCA_017619835.1 Eubacterium sp. | reverse complement strand
TTTTGCTTTAAGCAATGTAAATGTTGAGCCCGCCGTATCCTTCTCGTCCTTGATACTTAAGATAGTTTTCTCTATTTCATCAACCTTTACTGGGTTTGATGGAGAAATATCATTTGCATCACGAGTAATATCAGGTGTTGGCTCTACTTCCGGTGTTGGTGTGGGCTCTACTGTGAATGATATAGGCTCAAAAACTGCCTTTATTTCAACATTTGCGTTTCCAATCTTGAATTTATTATCATTTATTGTGACTCCACCGGATATGACCTGCCACTCCTTGAACTGATAACCGCTCTTCGGTGTCGCCGTAAGTGTAACCTCTGTTCCTTCAGTCCCCTTTTCAACTGAAGCTTCTGCAGTTCCATTTCCGTCATTTGTTACTGTAACTGTATAATCTACTAAAGCTTCAGGTATATCAAGTTTTACAGGTTCACTTGCATAGTCAGATTTCTTTTCTCCATTTACATCCTCTGCAAGAAGATATACCTGATAGTCTGTTCCCCATTTGCTCTTATCAAGCTCTGAAGGAAACTCAAATGTTCCCTCACCCTTTTTAGTTGAAAAAATTCCTTTTACATCCAGCTTACCATAATAGAGTATCTCTGCATCATTTGCATTTGCCTTCTGATAATCCTTGTCAAGAATCAGGACAGAAATCTGCGTAGCATGGGTATTGTTTGCTCCGCTTATGGCATAGGGTACCGTAACCTTATCTCCATTTACCTCTATCTTTTTTCCTGACTGAACAGCTACAGTTATGTCGCCATCCAGCAGTGTCAGCTTATAATCAGCATACTTCTCCCCGGCAGTTTCCGGGATTATCGATGAGAAGATAACAGATTCAAGATTCACATTAAATGCGGGACTCACACCGTAGTATTTATCTACGCTGCCACCAGTAAAAGCACCATACGGGAACACGCCACCAACATAGTTTGACAAGCTTTTAATAGCTGAGCGCGACCACCAACCAAGATCAGTTTCACTGTCCGACTTCTTTATTCTGTACTCTACCAAGTCATCTACTACAGAATAACCATAAGCATTATTAGAAATATCCTCCATATCCAGAAGAAATACCTTATCGTCCTCAAGAGCAACATAGTCTTCGAAAGTATCTTTAGTCCAGTCTTCCACTTGGACCTCACCTTCAGCATTAAGCTTATGAGATATTATATTACTATAAGCAATCGCAGCTTTTTCAGAATCAGTAAAACTTTCTGCCTTCTCAAGAAATGCACTTCCATTAAGTCCAGTCCTCACATCGGAATAAGCCCACTCGTTAGGATTTGCAGCTCCCTCATTTGCAATTCCGTCTTCATCGAACTTAGCCTTGTACAGTATACTGTCACAGTCAAGGAACATGGTTGTTCCACCGAATTTTGAAGTCTTCGGATCAAGCACGCGATACCTCACCGGCTTTCCATTATATGTACCGTACCATACAAAACTTCCGGTCCATGATTTATCTGTCTCACCCGGTTCCGGTTCATTTATATCACTTGTTCCAAGACATGCAACCTGCTTATCTCCTTCCTCTGCATTGACCTGTGATACAGGACCACCCACAACTGTCAGCATCGATGCTGATATTACCGATGCCATAAATAGCGACAACAGCTTCTTCCCTCTGTTCTTAGTCATCTTCATTCCTCCCTTAGAAAATCATAAATCTTCTAATAAAAAATCTCTAGGTCAACATTAATATATACAAAACTCAATTTCAATCGAAAAATGCCAATTTCTGCAAAAGTATCCATTGGATACCATGGTTTTTTGGCTTTTTAGGAACATTCACCTCTTCTCAGACATAAAAAAGGCAAACGACCTAACATCGTTTGCCTCTTTAGTGCAGGGGTACAAGGATTCGAACCTTGAAATGACGGAGTCAGAGGAATAAGAATCTCTGCCGTCAAAACCGCTATTTTACTACATTCTTCAGTGTTAAGATGTAAAAAGTTATCTATATAGTTATCTGCACATATGAGAAACCTCGCAGTCACCGCGAAATACCACGAAACCACCGCGTAATTTTATTTTATACTATAGGTATGTGTGGTATCATATTTGTTTTCGTTAATAATAATTAAATCATTTTCTATTTATCTAGTCAGTTTATTATCCCCACAACTTCTTATATTATATCTTATAATACCACCATTTTCTCTTTCTGTCATTGAACTTGTAGTACAAAAACATATTTTTCACAAACTTCAGTTCTAATCAGAATTTTTTCCTGATAAGTCGAAAAGATGACACTTTGAACCTGGTTCAACCATTGTCTATAATAAATCAATAAACCAACTTACCGTCTATAGAAAGTGATTCCAAGTCTAAATCCTCCATAGATACATTAATCTCCCAGGAATTGTTTTTCATTGTATCTATAAATTCTTTAGGAAGCTGCAATTTATATTCCCGCACATAATATGCTAAGTCACCTGACCATACCCATTCCCCATCAGTAAATAATGACGTGGTACCTGCGATTCCTTTGCTCTCATCAAGCAAATCATTTACTGTTCCAGGACTAACAATTATTTCAATTCCACGCAAAAGGTAATCTGATATTTTTTTAGTATCTTCCTTCTCTTTCTGAATATAGTCTTTTATAGACAACTTTGAATCCATGCCATGAGGCATTTCTTTATAAAAACCCACTGTTTTTAAATCCATAGTATTCACCTCTTCTTTCTTTTTTGAGGATAATAATCTATCCATCGACCAGTATTATGTAATGCATCCGGGCCTATTACCATCCGTCCGTTTGGGTAAATATGAAGTGTATCTGATGGTGCTCTTACAACAACCCCCATCTTGTTAGCCAAATCCTGAGCAAATGAACCCTATTCACTTCCGGTTTTACATGATAATAACCTTATTTTTCCACCCGAATATCCTTTATCTGCCTTCAAAAACTTTGCCAAACTTCTATGCGACAGCTCTTTTTCATGATCTTTAACACCATCGTTAATTATAAATGACACATGATCTGGCGCTCCATGTACGGCAACGTCTGTATATCCTGGTTCCTTTTTTACTATTTTAGCAACTTCTTTTAATCTAAAACCTTTTCCGTTTCCGACAAGTGTTGAATCAGCAACAACTACATCTTTAAGTCTGCTTCCCTTGGTGGCTCCAAAGCCACCATGATTACCTGCTCCCATTTTTCAATACCTCCTTTTTCTTTATAGAGGTACTGAAATCACTATCAAATTGATAAATAGCTATACCTTTATTTTTGTATTGATCAAATATCTTATCTGGTGCACAACCATAAACTATTATAGCTATTGGATTCAATTTTTTTACAATATAATCTAGACCTTCAACAAAATACTTTCGATCTTCTAATAGCTTTATTGTTCCATGTGAACCTATTGCAATAACGCACTTGGGAGCTATTCCGTCGCACGTATATTTATATGTTCTTCGATCTGCATATCTGATATTCGGAATAATTGTAATTCCATTAATCTGTAGCCATGCACCAATCGCCCTGCTTCTATATATATTCCACAGTTGCATTACGAATGGCATATCGCGATACAAACTAAAATCTGGTAATATAACACCATTATATTTTTTTAAAATTTCAAGATACTTTCTGGGATTCCGCCACAGCCGTTCGAACAGGTAGTCATCCTCATAAAAATGAACCCAATAATCATAATCTTTTGATGATACTGCTTTAGAGAATGCTAACAACCTATTTGGTATGCAATATGTTGGTTTTAAAACCGGGAACTCAAATAATCCTGCATAACATGCCAACCTGACAAGAAATGAATTAAATACATCCTTACAATTGTTTCTTTCTGAATTTATTCTACTCATAATAAAACCCTCCCTTCATGAGGTACAACTGAAAGAGAGCAGACTTCTCCCAGAGGTAGACTCGAGGTCTTATCATGAGTTGTCTATGTTCAAATTAAAACACTCGAGTCAGTAAATTAGTTAAATCGTATGTTGAATTATTCATACATATTTGTTATTATCTAGTTGTCTATGTTCGAGTTAAAACACTCGACTTGCACTGCATATGTAGTTCCCGCTACTTATGTAGTGCTTTTTTTAAAACCTTCAATTTGACCATCTCCTTCCAAACCCTTCATGCTAATCATCTCTGAAATATATTTTATATCTCTAAGCACTATATTTATTATATAGTCTCAAAAGCCTACGTTCATACGGTGTATAATCTCCGTAGGCATAATGAAATCTCTTCCAATTCTGATAATACTCAAAAGCATATCCAGCAGCTTCAGGTGAAACATCAAAGAAATTCATTATTTCATCTGGCCATTCAGGATTGATTTTATCTACTAACACCGGCGGAGCAATAATATATTTCGCAAAGAACTTTGCCTCAATCTCTTCCTGATTTGGATTCTCTCCAGTGTGATCCAGAACACAATGACCTATCTCATGTAATATAGTCATATTCTGCCGTGCATATGATTTATCTATGTCATTATAATAGATGAACTCTTGTCCAAAACATTTTTCATTATCTTCGTAATAAAATCCATCTTCGCTTATTTCTAAAGCCCATTTTTGTTTCTTCTCACTCAATGAAGAATAGGGTACAATTATTATTTCCATCTTAATGGCAATCTCAAATCCAGAGATTGGCATACACCTTACATCATACTTTTCCAATAAGAAGCATGCCTCTTCCTTGATATACTCATATATTTCATCAGATAGTTTTCCATGTTTAAGTTTCATCATCGTCTCCCATAAGTAGTTTAATTATTTCTATTTTTTCTTCCTTAGTCATCTGTGTATAATTCCTCGCTATTAGCTTCTTTGCATATCCCAACTCTTCTTTTGCATCCGGAGTAATTCCTTTTAATAAATAATCAGTTGTTGTATCCAGAGCCTCTGCCAGTTTATTAAGAATGTTTGCTCGAGGTGTCCTTTCACCTCTGATGTATAAAGAGATTGCCGCTTCTGTGATTCCCGCTTTATCCGATAGCTGCTTCTGCGTCATCTTCTTTTTTTCAAGTAACTCAGATATCCTTGTTCCCATTGTATCCATAGCCTTCATAGCGTATCCTCTACTTTCTTCCCTTTTTATAGTTTCTCTTTTTCTGTTTTGCTCTGATTCATAGTTATTTTCAATATGCATTGAAATCTTACAGCACATATTATAACACATATTATCGTTTTGTAAAGTCTTTATGTCAATATCTAGTTTTGTTTTTTCTTCAAGCATACTATATATAGTATATATTTATATATAGTATTATAAATCACTATACTAATATATATTATATAACAATATTTGTTAATTGGTCATGAATTGCACTATGAGAAAGTCAGTTAGACTGAGCCAGTATATATAGCAGATGAATTCTCGTTTGAGATATCAGAAATCTGAGAACGAATGATGCTTTGTTATATAGGCAAACCAATTAATTACCGATTCGTCATAAAAAAGAAAGGACTGCACCAATAGATGCAGTCTTGAGGCGTTTACTTTTTTGATAACCGTAAAAAGATGACACTTTGAACCTGGTTCAGAGCGTCATCTTCTTTGAGATTACTTAACTGTTATTTTGATTTTGGCTGATACACCGTTCTGGGCATATGCATATACGTAGCAGGTACCTTTTCCTACAGCTGTAATCTTGCCGTTCTTTACAGTAGCAATGCTTACGTTGTCAGATTCCCATGCCACCTTACGATGTGAAGCAACCTTCTTATTGTATTTAAGAGTTGCCTTGATCTTCTTTGACTTACCTGCAGCAAGGGATAACTTGGTCTTGCTAAGCTTAACCTTTGTATTATTACCCTTCTTTCCACCGTCTGTTACTACATGTATCGCTTTAGATGTCGCAATAGCTTCATCACCCTTTACAGCAACTATTGTATACTTGTAATAAGTTCCCTTCTTAAGCTTCTTTGCTGTATATGAAGTTCCTTTTACAGTAGCTATCTTCTGATACTTATTCTTCTTGCCACACTTGTTGCCGTAGATTATATACTCCTCTGCTCCAGGAACCTTTGACCAGGACAGCTTAATGGACTTCTTTGACTTAGGAGTACCTTTTGCTTTAAGCAATGTGAATGTTGAACCCTTTGTATCCTTCTCGTCCTTGATATTTAAAATAGTCTTTTCTATTTCATCAACTTTTACAGGATTTGATGGAGATATATCATTTTTATCACGAGTAATGTCTGGTGTTGGCGTTGGTTCAGGTGATGATGTAGGTTCAATTGAAGGTTTCACTTCCGCCGTTGGTGTTACTTCAGGGGTTGCTGTTGGTTCCGGCGATGCAGTCGGAGGAACTAGTTTAGGTATAACAACCGAACTATGATCTGTTATTTCCTTTGTTCCTGCAGCGTCTTCAAACCATTTTTCACAAACCGAGCAGATGTAATACTCTTTGTTTCCTTCTGCACTTACGGTAGCATCCTTAGCAGGAACCTTTGTAAGGGTATGCGCTTTAAGATTTATCTCTTCAGTCTTAGTCTCACCACATGTACAAGTATATGTCATAATACCTTTCTCCGTGCAGGTTGCTTCCTTTGTTACAACGCCTTCATCCCAGGCATGAGCTTGTTTCGAGCTGAAAGTCATTGACTCAGATGAAAAGATAACCCTTGAAAGGTCGAGCTTTAAAGCGGGACGAACTCCGAAACAAAAATCTGATTGGTATCCAGCGGCGACAACAACGCCGTTATTCCCAGTCACTGCCGCCGCATTTTCAGCCTTGCTACCTGGCGAGCGTAACCACCATATGTTAAAATTTGAGCCACTTGCCGTGGAGCATTTTCTGACATCAGCATTCGTAATAGCATCTGCTTCTTCCGTACTCAGAAGATATAGTTTTACATTTTCGACCGTATCTGTCATACCTGAGCTGGAGCTTCCTTGGGCCACTAAGGAAGGAATAGTCACGATCTCATGAGCTACGCCTTCAAAGGCGCCTCCTTCTGCAGTCATTCCGTCAAGGTATGTTTTTACCGTAGAACTGCTATATAAATTGTCTTTTGTATTATCATTGAATTTACTTGCACCGATCGGATCCTTTGCTAACAAAGTAATCGTTCCGGTATCTGCATCCGTGGAATCATCGGCTATGATATACCAGTCAATGTCGTTAAACTTCACAGTATTCGTGGTATTCACAAAATCGGCATAGGCTCTTTCCACCGCATTCGGAACCGTGATGGCTGTGTCAGCCGTCGGCGTACCCGATACGGTAACTTTTGTATCGCTGGTTCTTGTAACTGTGATACCATTGTTTGTAATATCCGAAAATTCCTTAAAATGATACCCGCTGATTGCTTCATAGGTAACTGTGGTCATAGCACCAGTTAGTCCGTACTGTGATGTGCCGGTCGATGGATCAGCCACTGCATTTGCGCCGCCGGACAGCGTCACGCTGTATCCTGGCGGCTTCAGACTGAAAGTCTTTGATTCAGATGAAAAGATGACTTTTGACAGATCGAGCTTTAAAGCGGGACGGATGCCAAGCGTATAGTTTCCAGTCCAGCCTTCTGCTTCGAGATATCCGGTTGATCCGTACACACATGCAACGTGATTATCACTATTTCCGGGCGAGCGAAGCCAAAATAAGCCATTATATGCATCGGGGCATTTTCTAACATATTCATTTGTAATCTCATTAAATTCCTCTGTACTTAACAGGTAAAGCTTGACATCCGTTGCCGTATCATATATCTCAGTGCTTTCAAATCCGTTAGTCGTCAGGGAAGGGATGGTTACAATCGCATCCGCCACTTTCGAAAAATAATTATGAATGCATGCGTCAACATATTGTTTTGCATAAGAGCTGCTGTATTTATAACCACTGTTGTTGTATTGAAATGCAGAGCATCCAATCTGTTCCTTTGCAAACAGCGTAAGCGTACCTGCATCCGCTGCTGTAGATTCGTCCTTAATAATATACCATTCCATATCATTAAAAATGACAGTTCTATTGGTTCCCTCATAAGCGGTATAAGGATTTCCTTCCCATGCCTGTACTTTCAGGCCCATTCCACATACTAATCCGAGTACCATAACAATGGTCATTACAATACTCAATAACCTTTTTCTCACCTTATTCAAATAAATCCTCCTTCACATGATATATATTATTATTCATGCTTTTGTGAGATAATATCTAGCTCAACCTTAATATATACAAAACTAAACTTCAAGTGAAAAATGCCAATTTCTGCAAAAGTATCCATTGGATACCATGGTTTTTTAGGCTCCCAGGGGCGTTCGCCAGATACGCATTTTGTCCGACACGCGGAAAAATGCCTCTGGTTAGGTGGAGATATTCCCCCTAAAACCCCCTGATTTATTCTATTTTATCTAACATATATTCCTACGTAGGTAACCTAAGTAGTTTTTTGCCATTTTGAAGTAGGAAATCACCATTTTGAAGTCATAACTGAAGTCGTAATCCTGATATTGAAGTCATATATGAAGTCAATTTTTCTGCATGGAGTAGTAATGAAGTCGTAGATTGAGTCATTTTCTTCGGTACGGAGTAGTAATGAAGTCATAAATGGAGTCATTTTTTCATCAAACCTAAGTAGGTATTCTATAAACCTACTGAGGTATCCTACGTAGGTATCCGGAAAACCTACTGAGGTTATTACATTTTTCTTGCAAAAAAAGAAAAGCCTCTGCTATACTTATTTTGCTTTTAAGCTATAGAGAGGCTTTTGTCTTTCTATTCGGAGATGTTCCTGTTCCCAGCAGGGGCATCTCCTTTTCTTATTTTTTCATTTTCTTTGTTTATTCTATATCCCGGTCTCGGTACTATCTGTTTTACGGCACCTCCAACTATAACCTTTTTTCTGGCCGCTATATAATACTGCATCGTGGTCGATTCCAGATCTCCGATATATGCTGCTATCTCTTTTGTGTCTGCACCATTTTCATACATCCTGGTGGCAAATGTTCTTCTCAGGATATGAAGACCGCTTACTTTATCATCAAGTCCGGCATTTTTATATACTGTTCCCATACAGTGTTCCATCATAGTTGCCGAATACTGTTTATTATTCTTGGTTCTGCATATCAGATCATCCGGACCACCACCTTTTTCATTCATGATCATATCCAGATCTTCAATGGCTTCATCAAATAGTTGAAGCACTCTGGCTTTCTGATTCTTGGTCGTACCCTGAACAGCTATATATTTTGCCTCATTTTCGGAAGCATTCCTATTCCTGCAGAAAGAAGTACTTTTGTTTATGACAATATATCCGTTTTCCTTATCATAATCCTTCCATCTGAGACTTATGAGCTCTCCGACTCTCATGCCTGAATGAAGCAGCAGTCTTCCATATAGTCCACCTGAATACTTCAGCTCACCATTGTTATCATTGGTTCTTAATGTTTCCTGTAAGAACTTTTCTTCTTCCTCTTCTGAGAGAACTATCACATCTGCCTCTGCTGCAGATTTTGATTCAAGCTTAGACAGCCTTTTCATAATAAGCTTCTTTATAGATTTAGCCGGATTTCTATGCAGCTCATTCCTGACCGCTGCCCACTCCAGCGCCGCATTCAGAACATCAACAACCTTCTTTATTGTCGAAGGTGATAATCCTGTCTTTATCAAAGCACTTATATGATTATCAATATCTGCAGGGGTTACAGCCTGTGTCTGCATATACCCTAAAGAATACTTTTCGATCTGATTTTTGATTGTATCCTCACGCCTGTCTACTGACTTAGGTTTCAATTCGCCATTCTGTACCTGAAACTCAAGATGCCTCTTACACAGATCTGCAACCGTTTCGTCCGGATTAGCATTGATCAGAGCCATTCTTTCTTCCCAGGCTTTCTCCTTTTTTTTCATAAGCTTGACACAGATTGCACGATTATCACCTCTGACTGTTAACACTTTTCGTTTTCCCGGAATATCTGATTCAACATATTTTCTGTGAATGATCTTTCCATTTTCCATCTCAACAAAGGTACCCTGTCCCTTTACATTTCGTTTTGTATTTCCCATGTTTTCTCCTTTCTTTGTCATAATGGCGAGGGCTATTCACTTTCTTCAGTGAAAGCCTCTCACCATATGACTCTTGATTTAAATGATGTATCTCTTATGTTCATAGTTGCTTAGCCATTCATTTAATGCTTTTTCTGTTACGATATATCGTTTGCCTATACAGATAGACGGAAATGCTTTGGACTTCATTAATGCATACGCTCTATCTCTTCCGATCTTTAATATCTCTGCAAGATCCTTGGCTGTATAAACCTTAATATCGTCTGAATAGCTTATATCATCGTTATACATATAGTTTCCTCCTTTCTTGTCTATTTTCATATTTAATAGCGTGTACTATTTTCGTACACCTATAATATATCATCCATTTAAACAGTTGTCAATATATCGTTCATTATAGACCGTA
This sequence comes from Eubacterium sp., assembly GCA_017619835.1. Lineage (GTDB taxonomy): Bacteria > Bacillota > Clostridia > Lachnospirales > Lachnospiraceae > Eubacterium_Q. The sequence continues at coordinate 71,830 of JAFZRN010000039.1, read as the reverse complement.
TGTTTTTCGTACACTTTTTACTTCCCTTTCTATGTCAATTATGGTATTATGATTAATGTACTAATTTCGTACTATATCGTAGAATACTTTTTATGATCATCTACTTATTCAATTCGGAGGTAATAATCATGGGTGACGGAAAAAAACTTAAGGAAATACTTGATTCAAAAAATATGAGTGTCAGAGAGTTATCCCGAAGAACCGGTATCAGTCGAACCACTATCTATTCAATCATTCAGAAAGATACTAATATCCGTTTCGACTTTGCTCTCAGAATCGCAAATGAACTCGATATCGAAACATCTGATATCTGCTCCAATACTCCTTTCTCAGGTGATATAGCTGCGAACGAAGTGTTCCCGGCTCTTCCTGAAGGTCTTAACGGCGTACTGGATTCAGGCAGAATCAAGATGTATCTCAAGAATTCCCTATATCCACTTATGAATCTGTTCGGAAAAAAATCGATGCCCGATGTAGATAACTTACTTACATCTTTCTACAAACTTGACGATGAAGCTCGTCAGGAAATAATAGAAATGATAAAAATCAAGCTGAAGACTCACACTGACAAGGAGCGTGAGAAAGAGATCAAGCAGATTAAGGGCTGGTAATTCACTAAAAACGTATCTAAAAAGTTATCTATTTTTTTAAAAAATAGATAACTTTTTGAGCTTTTGTACGATTTTCGTACTAATTTGTCTGTCCGTCTTATATTACAAACAAGTTTATACGAACTTACTCATACTGACCTCAAAGCCCCTAAATAAGCCAAAAAAGGGAGTTTAGTAAAATAACTTACTAAACTCCCTTTGAGCAGGGGTACAAGGATTCGAACCTTGAAATGACGGAGTCAGAGTCCGTTGCCTTACCATTTGGCGATACCCCTAAATATGTAGCTTTTTACAGCGCAAGATGTATTATATACAAATGCGCTGTAAAATGCAAGTACTTTTTGTAAACGCCCACGTTACTATTCGCGGTAAGATAAAAAATTGAAGCAGACATCGTATTTGCTTGCAAATATAGATGAATGCTTCAAATTTTTTATCTATCCTGCGAAGCATACCGCGAATCAAACCTATATTATCTCTACCTGGCACATCTGCATGGTTTTGAGCGCGGCTTCATGGCTGTCGGGAGTAACTCCTGCGCAGCAGCTGCTGTCGACACTGACTTTTATCTCCGGGAAGAGTGCTTTAAGAATGAGCGCATTTGAAACCACACAGATATCGGTGCAGAGTCCGATCAGTTCAACCTCTTCAAAGCTGTATTTATCCCAGCCTGTATATCCGAAGGAAGGCTTGTTGATGATCTCAGCTCCTTCTGTGTCCAGCTCCTGTCTTATCTGCCAGCCATCGGTTCCTTCGATGCAGTGAATTACGGGAAGATGCTTTCCTTCATTAGTATCCATATAATCCTCGTGATGTGTATCACGGGTAAAGATGATCTCGTCACCGCGGTTCTTATATTCCTGGATTTTGGCCTGGACATTTTCTACGATGGCTTCAGCCTCTTTCGTACCGAGGCTTCCGTCGATGAAATCATTCTGCATATCAATGACAATTAATGTTTTTTTCATATTATTTCTCCTAAGATAAGATATATTGAACCACGGATTTATACTCGGCCAGGCGGGAGGTCTTGTGGATCTCTTTCAGCTGGCGGGGGCTAAGGTCGAGGCCCTTAGCGAAGTATGACCACAGTTCTTTCATTTTCATTACTACTTGTTTTTCCTGGGACATCTCGTCTACATAGGCATCTGCGATCTCGGAGATGAAGGCCTTGAAGGTATCCTTATCCGGTGTATCAAAGCCTGTCTGCCGGAGCTTCTCCTCGTCAGACAGCGCCTCGTATTTTTTCAGATTCCTGATTAGTTCGGGATTCATCAGAGCGCCGCGCCCGATCATGACAGCCGGTTCGTAGCCCGCGTCATTTGAGAGAGCACGAAGGAATATCATCCTTTCTTCGTAAGAATCGATGTCCGTAACATCACCATTATAGCAGATGTGCGTTTCCTTTGGAATCTTATCGAAAGCCTCGATGAAGCTGTCCATATGAATCTCGCCCGAATAGAATTCCTCGCGAAGCCTCGGGTGGATTATCAGCTCGGAGATCGGATACTTCCTGTAGATATCCAGGATATCCGGCCACTCGGAAAGGAATTCCATACCGATCCTTGTTTTAATGGAAATGTCGACGCTGCCGGCGCCTGCTTCAGCCGCTACTCTCGGCGCTCCCTCATATATCTCATATAAGAATCTCTTCAGCTCCTCCGTCCTGTCGAGGAATCCCGCTCCTCGCCCTTTTGCCGTGACCGTACCCGAAGGACATCCGAGATTTAAATTCACCTCACGATAACCTATCTCGGCAAGCTGGCGCGTTATATCAAGAAAAAGTTTGGAATCATTTACCAGAATCTGCGGAACAACTTGCGAAACCTGATTATTATCAGGATGGACATCACGGAGTTCCCTTCCCTTAAGATGGCTCGCTGTAAGAAAAGGGGTGAAATATTTATCCACCCCTCCGTAGTATTTTTCAAAAGCATTTCTGAAAATATAAGTAGTTATGCCCTCCATGGGTGCAAGATAAATCTGCATTACTTTGTCCTTCTGATATTCGACTCAAAGAACTTCTGATAGCCGAGCCAGTCACTGTTATCGGGATTGGCATCGAGTGCTTCCTTGAAGGTCTCCATCTTGGCATCCGTATCATCTGCATAGGCAAGCGCCATTGCTTCCATGAGTCCGGGCTTCTTCGGTGAACCGAACTCGAGCTTGCCGTGATGAGCAAGGATGCAGTGTTCAAGCTCGCTGAGAAGTGACTGCGGGAAGCCTTCAATCGTGTTGGCTCTGTCTCTAATCATCATTGTTCCCATCACGATATGACCGAGAAGGTTGCCCTCGTCGGTATAATCATTTAACGGGAAGTCCGATATCTCGTAGATCTTACCGATATCATGGCAGATAGCCGCCGTGATAAGAAGGTCTCTATTCAGCATCGGATAATTCTTTGCATAAAAGTCACAGAGTCTTGTAACTGATAATGTATGTTCGAGAAGTCCTCCGATGAAGCAGTGATGCACGATCTTGGCAGCACTGTGTCTCTTGAACTTCTTTATAAACTGTGCATCGTCTACAAAGTAACTCTGAAGGAGTTTCTTCAGATGCGGCTCCTCAACGGAGTCTATGAAACCTTTCAGCTCCGAAAACATTTCCTCAATATTATACTGAGAAGTCGGCATGTAGTCGGATACGTCGATCTCATTTTCCTGCATTCTCTGCACGCGCTTGATATTGAACTGAAGCTGGTTATTGAAGCTTGTGATCTGACCGCTGACCTTGATATAATCCATGGCCTCGAAATGCTCGATTGCATTACTCAGGTCCCATATCTTTCCGTCGATGGTTCCGGTCTTATCCTGAAGTGTAAGACTGTAATAGGTCTTGCCCGCCTTGGACTGTGCCACTATCTTTGACTTGCAGAAGTAAATGTCGGTTATATTGTCGCCTTCTCTTAAAGTATTGATGTAATTCAAGTTGGTTTTCCTTTCTTCAATAATGTGTCAAACAGATCTGATTTGTTTGTCACATGATAAATTTCTCAATGCGGTCGAGGGCTTCGCGGAGCTGGTCGATAGAATATGCATAGGATATTCTTATGAAGCCTTCGCCGGAGGTACCGAAAGCATTTCCGGGTACTACGGCAAGCTTCTGCTCCTTAAGAAGCTTCGTCGCGAACTCGTCGGATGTCATGCCGAAATTCTGAATGCTCGGGAATATGTAGAATGCTCCCATCGGCTCAAATGCCGGCATTCCCATCTCGCCAAGTCTCTTAAACAGGAATCTTCTTCTCTCATCATAGGATTTACGCATAACTGCGATATCCTTATCTCCGTTCTTTACCGCTTCGATTGCGGCATACTGGCTGGTCGTCGGTGCGCACATGATACAGAACTGGTGGATCTTGGTCATGAGTCCGGCAATCTTCTGAGGTGCCAGCGCGTAGCCGAGCCTCCAGCCCGTCATCGCATATGCCTTCGAAAAGCCGTTGATAATTATTGTCCTGTCTTCCATTCCGGGAAATGCGCCGATCGAATAATGGCCTTCCTCGGTATAGGTAAGCTCCGAATATATCTCATCGGATATGACATATATATCATTCTTTATACAGAGCTCTGCTATCGGGCGAAGGTCTTCCTTTGTCATGACCGCTCCCGTCGGATTATTCGGGAACGAAAGGATCAGAACCTTGGTCTTATCAGTGATCGCCGCCTCGAGCTCTTCTGCCGTAAGCTTAAACAGATTCTCATTCTTAAGATCTATTGTTACCGGCACAGCGCCTGCAAGGGCAGCGCAGGGAACGTAGGAAACATAGCATGGCTCGGGGATTATGACCTCATCGCCGGGATTGATAAGCGCACGAAGAGCAAGGTCGATTCCCTCGGAACCGCCGACCGTAATGAGACATTCCTTCGCCGGATTAAAATGCACCTCATACTTTTTCTCGTACCAGCTGCATATCTCCTCACGAAGCTCTACCAGACCGGAGTTCGACGTGTAGAAGGTCTTGCCTCTTTCAAGCGAGTAGATTCCCTCATCGACTATATGCCAGGGCGTATCAAAATCCGGCTCACCAACACCAAGAGATATGGCATCCGGCATCTCGCTCACTATATCAAAAAACTTTCTTATTCCGGATGGCTTTATGCCGTCCGCAATACGACTAACATCTCTCATTTAAGCCATTCCCTCGATTCGCTTATCCTCAACAGAGCCCTCTGTCAGATCAACTCTGTGTTCCTTATACTTCTTCAGGACAAAATAAGTAGCCGTGGACACAACAGTATCCATCGGTGCGATCTTCTCATAAACAAACTGTGATATCTCCTTAAGGGAATCACCTTCTATGGATAAAATGAGGTCGCTGCTGGAGCCTGACATAAGATAAACAGACTTTACTTCGTCGAACTTGCTTATCCTTGTAGCGATACGATTGAAGCCCTCGCCTCTTACCGGCGATATCTTAACTCCGATCAGCGCAGACACATGCTCATCGCCCAGCTTGTCGTAGTTGATGAGAGTCTGATAACCGCAGATTATCTGCTCATCCTCCATCTTCTTTATCTCGGATGCCACGTCGGCTTCTTCAAGACCGAGCATTGCGGCGATCTCAGCCGGGGTCAGGCGGCTGTTGGTTTCCAGTAGCTTTAGTATTTCCTTACGCATAATATTTTCCTCTTTATTTATCACTTGGATTTACAAGTATCTCAGTTGCGCCGGAGTGTGTTCCCTTAGCACCGATCTTGGTCAGCGTGAACACGAACTCGGAGCCCTCACCCTCTTTACTTGTAACCTCAATAGTCTCGTGGTGAGCCTTGATGATCTCCTTCGTAATGGCAAGTCCGAGGCCCGTTCCGGCCTTATCCTTACCGCGGCTGGAATCATCTTTATAAAATCTGGTCCAGATCTTCTTCTGGGTATCCTCATTCATTCCGATACCCTCATCCCTTACACTTACGATAAGCTTCTCAGCCGTCTCATTTATCTCCATGAAAATGCTTTTCCCCTCGGGAGTAAACTTGATCGCATTATCCAGAAGATTATATACCACCTGCTGAATCTTCGTCTTATCGGCATTTACCACCGTATTCTCGGCGTGATTATTAAGGTAGATAGCAATATTCTTATCGATACATTTGATCTCAAATGTATTCAGCGTCGTCCTGACGATATCGATAAAATCAAACTCGGTCAGCTTAAGGTACGGACCGTAGATTTCAAGCCTGTTCAGATCCAGAAGGCCCTGTGTCAGCTTGGTCAGACGGTTTGTCTCATCCAGCACGATACCGAGATATCTGTCCTGCTTATCCGGCGGGATCGTTCCATCCTGCATTGCAGTCACATAACCTCTTATCGAAGTAAGCGGGCTTCTGAAATCATGCGATATATTGGAAATGAATTCGTGCCGGTACTCCTCGAGCTTCGAAAGCTCCGACGCCATATATTCCATCGAATTCGCAAGCTGTCCGATCTCATCATCCGAGCTGATCCCTGTCTCAACATCAAAGTCTCCCTTGGAATACTCCTCAGCCACATCCGCAAGCTTCTTGATAGGTCTAACGACCTTTCTGGAAATGATTCCGAGGAACGCAAATGCGATTATGATGATAACGAGACACGGGATAAAGCTTATGCTGTAGATACTCTTCATCATCTCATTTATATCCGAGGTGGTGGAGTGGATTATAAGCGCTCCCGACGGGATCTGGACCGTTCCCTCCAGCGGTCCTTTATAGCGGTTAAACTTAACAGGCGTATTGACAGTGATGACATTTCCGCTGTACATGCCATAGAAATTTCCAACCATATAGAAATTGGAATGGATATCATAGGTTTTATCCAGATTATATATATTTGACGGAAGCTTCTTGGTGATCGCAATGTTCGGTTCAGCCGTAGAAGCCTTATCCTTAACGCTAATCGAATCAAAGTAACCCGATGACGAGATAAGATCACCATCCTCATCAATGTACCAGATATCCGAATCCAGCGTCTGGGCATAGTAATCAAAATAGCTTGACAGGCTGGCAGCGTCCATATTTCCGGACGCATACGAAGTAATAGCCTGTGAAGCTATCAGAGTTGCCTCGTTAGTGATAGTCTCCTTCTTCTCCGATATCAGACTTCTTCTCGTGAAATACGAAATGAAGAAGATAAGGAATCCAAAGGACACGATAAGGATAACAAGGAATGTTATATAAATTCTGTCCAGCAGGGAATGCTGCATACTACTTAACCTCAAACTTATAACCTATTCTCCAAACGGTTGCTATGGACCAGTTATGGTCACCGCTCAGTTTTTCTCTAAGTCTCTTTACATGAACATCAACAGTTCTGGAATCACCGATGAAATCATAACCCCAGAGCTGGCTTAAGAGCTGGTCTCTTGTGAAAACCTGATTCGGGTGGGATGCAAGGAAATAGAGAAGCTCTAACTCCTTCGGAGGCATTTCCACCGGTACTCCCTCATAAGAAACCGTATAGTTGGAAAGATTGACGACAAGACCGGGATACTCGATAAAGTCACCCCTGTGCTCTGCATCCGAAACCTGCGGTGAAGGTTCAACTTCATTCTTCTGTGTTCCGGAACGGCGGAGGACTGCACTTACTCTCGCAACCATCTCATTTGAATCAAAAGGCTTGACGATATAATCGTCGGCACCCATCTTAAGACCGAGCACTTTATCAAAGACCTCGCCTTTAGCGGACAGCATGATGACAGGCGTATCCCTTGTCTTTCTGATCTGCTGGCAGACTTCGTAGCCATCCATTCCCGGAAGCATTATATCCAGGAGGATGAGGTCGGGATTATAGACTTCGATAAGCTTAAGGGCTTCCTCTCCGTCTGACGCAGTCTCGGTATCAAACTGCTCCTTTTCAAGGTAGAGCGAAATAAGCTCCGCAATATTCTCATCATCATCAACTATCAGAACTTTTTGTTTAACCATGGCACTTTCCTCTTATAACTTTACAATTGTTACTCCTGTGTCACCTTCACCAAATTCCCCTGCTCTGAAGCTTTTAACAAACTTCTTTGTCTTCAGATATTCCGTGACACCTCTTCTTAAGGCACCGGTTCCTTTGCCGTGTACGATGCGTACATATTCGGCATGTGTGAGAAGCGCATCATCCAGGAATTTATCCAGGATAGCGATTGCTTCATCCACTGTTTTTCCGAGAAGATTGATCTCGGGATTAAAGTTCATAGCCTTGCTGCTGTCACTGAAGGTACTGACCGATCTTGTCTTCATGAACTTTTCATCGGCACTCTTCGTCTCCAGCTTATCCTCATCAATTATGAGAAGATCCGTAGTCGGAAATCTTGATGTAAGAATTCCCATCTCGACAAGCAGCATTCCGTTCTTATCCGGAAGCTCGATCACATGTCCCTCGGTATCAAGGCTGAGAACGAGCACCTTGTCACCGATATGAAAATCAGTCAGCTTATGTCCGGAATACTTAGTATCCTTCTTCTCCTTCTTTTCGCCGTAGGACCTGGTCTTTTCACGAAGATCACTCCTCTTCATCTCAAGAGTACGGGCGTCAATCTTTTCGGGGTTTTTCAACCATTTATTATAATCTTTTATAGCATCATCGGCAAAGCTTTTTGCCTCTTCGACTATCTCTCTTGCCTCGAGCTTGGCCTGTTCTATCAGTTCGCCGCGCTTTTCGGTCAGAGTCTTTTCCTTTTCGGCAAGCCTCTCGCGAAGCTTCTTCGCCGACGCGGTCTCTATCTCGAGCTCTTCTCTAAGTCTCTTCGTTTCCTTCTCATTTTCCTCGAGCTCACTGATTATCCGCTCCATGCTGAGCTGATTTTCATCCATTCCGGCTCTCGCCGCCTCGGTGATATCATCCGGCATTCCGAGTCTTTTTGCGATTGCAAATGCGTTCGAAGACCCCGGGATCCCCGTCATCAGCCTGTAGGTCGGGCGGAGCGACTTCATATCGAATTCGCATGAAGCATTCTCGACTCCCTCGGTTCCTATGGCATAGGTCTTAAGCTCGGTATAATGCGTAGTTGCCATCACGCGGGCACCGGTATTTCTTAAAAACTCAAGGATCGCAATCGCAAGGGATGCACCCTCCGCAGGATCCGTTCCGCCACCCGGTTCATCGAAGAGAACCAGCGACTTCTCATTTACATGCTTAACTATATAAACGATATTGCTCATATGTGACGAGAAGGTCGAGAGACTCAGCTCAATGCTCTGCTCGTCACCGATATCCGCAAATACATCCTCGAAAACACTCAGCCTGCTGCCTGCCATCGCAGGGATATGCAGTCCGGCCTGCCCCATCAACGTGAGGAGTCCCAGAGTTTTGAGGGACACCGTCTTACCGCCCGTGTTGGGACCGGTTATTATGAGGAGATTATAATTCTCACCAAGGGACACATCGATCGGCACCGCCGTCTTCGGATCGAGGAGCGGATGGATCGCACGCTTCAGCTCGATCACTCCGTCTTCATTAAAGGTGGGCTCGTTCGCGTCGGTCGCCCTTGCGAACTTTGCCTTTGCGAAGATAAAATCAAGCTCCACCAGAGTATCATAATCTATCTTTATCTCTTCCCTCACCGGCTCGGCCATCGCACTTAAGCCGGCAAGTATCTTTTCTATCTCGAGAAGCTCGTCGGTATGAAGGTCCTGGATCTTATTATTCAGCTCCACAACCTGCATAGGCTCGATGAATACCGTTGCACCCGTCGAGGATCTGTCATGTACCATTCCCGGAAATGAGTTCTTATGCTCAATCTTTACCGGGATACAGTAGCGCCCGTTCCTGGAGGTTATCAACGAATCCATCAGAAGATCCCTGGTCGACTCACTCTTGATTATCTTATTCAGAGTCTGATGCACGCTCGCCTCAGCCTCTACGATCTTGCGTCTTATCGACTTAAGATTTCCCGACGCATCATCAGCGATCTCATCGGCGGAGATTATGCAGCGTCTTATCTCGCCCGATATATCCTCAAGGGGTGTCAGTTCGTTAAAAAGATATGTGATGCTGTCAAAGGCCGCAGCCTCATCCTTACCCTTTTCACCGTAGCTCTTAACCTCTGAAGCAGCCTCGAGAAGGCTTGCAACATCGAGAAGCTCGGAGGCATTCAGGGATGAACCTATCTCCAGCAGCCTTAATGGCTCAGCCACACTTCTTACGCCCGAAAATGAGACCGAACCGTGTCTTTCCAGCCTTAGGAAAGCATCTCTTGTATTCTGCTGAAGAAGCTCTATCTTAGTTCTGTCCTTAAGTGGCTTAATGTTAAGAGCCTTCTTCTTCGCGCCTTCGGTCACGGCATAGCCCGAGAGCATATCAAGTATCTTATTAAATTCAAGTACGCGGATTGATCTTACGTTCATAACTTTAGTCAGCGGTCTTACTTTAAGACCTTATATATCTCGTCCTCCTCATATAGTCCGATGGATCTTCTCATCTGATAAACTTCGGAAGTTATAGTCACTTGTCTTTCTTTGGTAAGCCTTCCCGCCATGCGACAGGGAGTCTTTGTTTTCTGTTCAATCTCTTCCAAAACATTTTCGGGAAGATCAGGCTTAACGACTGCGATAAGCCCTCCGGTTCCGAGAAGCATGTAAGGATTGATGTTAAAGTATTCCGTAAGCTCGATGGTACTCTGTTTTATCGGAACATTCTCATGCAGGATCTCGAGGCCGAGGCCCGAATATTCTGCTATATCATGGAGTGCCCTGAAGACTCCGCCGAAGGAAATGTCATGAAGCATGACTGCGCCCGCTTCTATGAGGCACTTTGCAGCGTGAGTTATATCAAGTTTTTCTGCCGGAAAGTTATAGCACTCCATATAGCTCTCCGGAAATCTTTTCTTTAATTCTTCTCTTTTTTCGGCCGCGATAACGCTCGCGCCATACTCACCCACATTGCCGAAGATAACCAGCTTATCGCATTCTTCCGGCATCCGGGTAAGCTTTTTTAAGGTTTCGGCCGGGGTCTTTCCGTAGGCTGTGACCGTAAAGGCAGCCTCCGAACCCTGACCCGAATAAACGGTATTGCCACCTATTATCCTGATATTCTTGCTGCGGGCATAGTCTGTAAGCTTAAGCATTTCGCTTCTGAAGACATTTTCGGGAGTATCCTTTCCCGCAACTATATTAACCGTAATCTTATCTGCGGCGGCGCCTGAAGTGGCAAGATTATTGGCCGCGCGAAGATATGCGACTACGGAATCCACGGAATAGCCCTCGGCAAGAACCACTGCCTGACCTGACCCGTTATCCTCTTCGAGGATCGAGTAATCGCGGCCGGCACAGGCTCTCCCCGCACCGTATGCGGGAATATGCTTAACTATACTTCTATTCAGGATTCTTCCCGGAGCTGTTCCCTTCATATTATTCTTCGTTTCCGTCCTCAGGTGGATCAACAGGAGCTTCGGTCGGTGCTTCGGTAGGCTCTTCGGTCGGTTTCTCGGTAGGAGCTTCCGTCTTCTCTTCCTTCTTCTTCTCTGTGGTAGCCTCCGTATTATCCTCGGACTTTTCTTTCTTTTTCTTCTTCATTTTCTTCTTTTCCTTATCCTTATCCTCGTCTTCTTCCTCTTCATCAGTATTCACTGCGATCTTGGCAGGTGAATTCTGATATTTGCTGGAATTGATAAGGATGGATTCAGTCAGGACTCCGTCTATATAAACATGCTTCCAGAGCTCACCGGTATATCCGGTAACTGCCTGGGCAACTACCATCTCCGTTCCGGGAGGAAGGGATTTGTCCTCTGTATAGATAGGCTCTGCAGGAGGATTGATGACACCGGTCTGGACTGATTCGAATTCAATCTTTCTGTTTGCAGGTCTGTATTCCTCACCATAGATGCTGAAGGTAAGGTTTGCACCGTCCCAGCCCGATTCGATATAGATCGGGGCATCGAGGTTATTCCTGAACTTAAGGTCGAATACGCCGCCTGCGATGGCAGCATCTGCCGATATGGGAACGTATGTAACTCTCATGGAGTGGCAGTTTCTCTGGATAACCTCAAGCTCGGCACGAAGTACTGCGTTATAAAGTGTTGTTGCAACCTGGCATACACCGCCGCCGGGGCTGTCGACAACCTCTGTTCCCACATATGCATGTGCAAGCTCGTAACCATTGCTCATCTCGATAGGGGATATACAGTTATAAACGGATATCTGTTCTCCGGGGTAGAGAACGTGTCCGTTAACAAGAGATGCCGCTCTCTGGACATTTGTCTTTCTGGCAGGTCCGCTGGATGAATAGCTGGTCGTATAGGTTCCCAGCAGGTCCTTGATTCTTGAAAGCTGCTTAACGCGCTCATTTTCGGAATTATCGGCAAGGATGATCTTAGTATTCACATCCGATCCGGAGTAACCTTCCTTATTGATGATGTCCTCAACCGCTTCCTCTATCGCATTTGCATCGGCACTTACGGAATTACCTTCGACTGTTACCTTGATCTCGCCGCCATCCTTTGAGAGGCTGTAGCTTCCGTCTCCCATCATGGCTTCACCGAGATTATTCTCGATCATCTGGCCGATTATGCTGCTGCTGACAGTCTTTTTGACGGTAAGCTCGAGGGGTTCTTTTTCAAGGAGCTTGGTGTCTCTGTATCTTTCGAGAATATTTCCGGAATTAGCATATTCGAGAGCTTCCTCGACTACCTCTGCAGTATTATCGCTGAGGCCGATGTCTCCGAGAGTGGTAACGACATCGCCGTATTCGCTTGTAAGTGTTACAGCTGTCTCCGAGAAATCATTTGCGCCTCCGAGCTTTGCGACGGCCTCGTCATAGCTCATACCGCCGAGGTCGATCCCGTTGATGGATATATTATCCTTGATGGTGACCTCTTTGGTGGCCTTGGCCTTTACCGCAAGGGGCGAAGCCTCGACTACCATTACGGCAGCAAGCAGGATTGCAAATGCCGATTTAGTTACTTTTTTCAAACTTATCATTTTGATTTTCCTCACTGGTTTTTTAATCTACAGAATTGAAACAAGTAATCCGATTACCATTCCAACTACGAGAAGAATGCTGATTATAGCAGCGATAATTCTTGTTCTCTTTGTAGCCTTTTTACTGAAATCTACCATGGTATCCTCCTTTACACACATCTTTAAGTACGCACTCGCCACAGGCGGGTCGTCCTGATACACACACCTTTCTTCCGTGTGCTATAACTTGAAAATTATACAGTATCCACTGTTCTTTAGGAAGTATCTTCATAAGCTCCATCTCGATCTTGACCGGATCATCAGAAGCGGTAAGTCCAAGGAGCTTTGATACACGTTTTACATGGGTGTCCACGACTATCGACTGGATGTTATATACATTCCCGCGGATGACATTTGCAGTCTTCCTGCCCACGCCGGGAAGGGATGTAAGTATGTCGATGTCAGATGGGACATTTCCATCATATTCATTAAGGAGCACATTTGCACAGGCGATTATATTTTTTGCCTTGTTACGATAAAAGCCCGTAGAAAAGATATCCTGCTCGAATTCCTTTAAGTCGGCTGACGCGATTGCTTCGAGGGTCGGGTACTTTTTATATAGCTCCTTTGTTACCATATTTACTCTTTCGTCGGTGCACTGGGCTGACATTATCGTCGCGAAGAGGAGCTGCCAGGGCTTATCCGGCTCATAGTTGAGGTAACATCTGAGATCGGTGCCGTACTCTTTATTCAGTTTCTCACATACGGCTAACGCCCGTTCTTTTTTCGTCATGATTTTGTAACTCTTCCCCGTCCCCGAGTTTCATTTTGCAACTGATCTCCCGTCCCCGAGTTGCATTATCGGGTGAGGGAATCGATCAGCTGGCGCGCAGCGCGTCCTGACATTCCACCATGTTCGACGCTCCATTTATTGGCTTCGGCGAGGAGCTGCTCATAGGTATATCCGGAAGTCTCCGAAGCTTCCTCACCCATGATGCCTGATTTCTCGGCGAGCCCTTTTACTATCTCTTCATACTGCTTCTTGTTCGGCTTCATGTAAGGGATCGTGATACCGAATCTGCTTACGAGTGAAAGCTTCTCCTGCAGTGTATCCGAACGGTGTTTATCCAGCTCGATATCGCTTATATCATTCCAGGTCTCTCTGATGAGATTTCTTCTGTTTGACGTCGCATATATGAGTACATTATCCGGTCTCGTTTCGAGGCCGCCTTCGATAACGGCTTTCAGGTATTTGTACTCGGTCTCGTCCTCTTCAAACGAAAGATCATCCATATATATGATAAAGCGGTAATTTCTGTTCTTAACTGCCGAGATAACCGAAGACAGCATGTGCATCTGATGCTTATAAAGCTCGATCATACGAAGTCCTCTGTCCTGATACTCATTTATCAGGGCCTTGATGCTGGTGGATTTACCCGTTCCCGCATCTCCGAAGAGAAGCACGTTATTCGCAGGCTTTCCGTCAAGGAAGGCCTCTGTATTCTCACGAAGCTTATTCTTCTGTATCTCATATCCGATGAGGTCATCCAGCATGAAGCTGTCGGTATTGTTGATAGGAGTAAACTTAACTCCCGGCGCCACACGGAATGCGGTATTCAGCCCGAACATTCCGACACCGAACTTCTTATAGAAATCCGATACCACCTTGAGCGTGACTGCGGCAGTCATGCCTTCATCCAGCCTTACCTTCCCGGCTTTGCCGAGCTCTTCGGCGATAGTATCGCTTAAGCTTCTGACCTTTTCGGAGACATTTCTATTGTAAAGCTGTGTACGCTTCTGGATCGACGTATAGTTTGTGATGGTGGAGAAGCAGTCTATCCCAAGTGCCTCCTCAAGCCCGGAAAAATCATAGTTAAAAAGCTTGTTGAAAACCTTCATATCGCCAAGCACGATCGAATTCACGCTGCCTTCACCCGAGCCCAGCCTTTCCAATGTAAGGGAAAATGGGTTCTCGTTCGTTACAAGCACATAGGCAATATAGTCGTGCCACAGATTCTTATCAAAACCGTAGTCAGTCCCGAGACTAAGTATCCTTCTGATCTCGCGGTAGATGCGCCCCGTCAGCTCGAGCTTGTCATAGACCTCGCTCTCCTGCTCGCGGATTATCTCAGCCAGGTTGCCGAGGATGCTGTCCTCGCCCAGCTCGCGAAACATTATCAGTTTCGGCAGTTCTCTATACATATGATACCCTTTCTAAAATCCAAATGTCATCAGGCTTAGGCTATCCTCTCAGCCTTCTTTTTATCACGGCGAGGATGGAGGTCAGCTCCTGCATCTTAAGTGCGAGAGCCATCACCACATAGGTGCCGGCGCCGATGGCGGCAAGTACTATCAGCTCGAGAAGCATATTTCTCTTAAGTTCAACTGATATATAGTGTTCGAATATGATCATGGAGGCGGTCGTCACTACGAACATTACCGCACAGCATATAAGGCATTTAATAATGGAATCCTTGATCTCATGTCCTCTTATCGATCCGATCTTTTTCCTCAGGTAGTAGGTCTGGATAAACATACTTGCGAGACCTGCTACGGAATAAGCAAACGCGATACCGTTTGCGCTCCATATCCTTACGAATAAAACCGTAAGCAGCATATTGAGGCAGAGAATAAATATATTTATCCTCACCGGAACCCTGGTCTCCTTTACTGCATAAAAGCCCTGAAGGATGACCTGTCTTACGGAGTAACCGATCATTCCTATACAGTATAATGCAAGAAGCGTAGCTACAACCGGGACATTTTCGGGCGAAAAATTACCCTGAAGATAGATGGCTCTTACGAGCGGGACTCTTACTGCTATCATACCTACTGCACAGGGAAGGATGATAAAGGATACGTTCCTTACGCCAAGCGAAAGGTCCTTCTTATATTCGTCCATATTATCCGTTGTAAAATGCTCCACCATAGTGGGGAAGATCGACATTGCGATTGCCAGCGCGAAGATATTTATCGGAAGCTGCATAAGCCTCTGCGCCTGAGTGATACTGGTCAGGATTCCCTTTCCCTGGGCAGATGCAAATGATTTGTTGACCACAAGATTCAGCTGGGTTACCGAGATGCCGATAAGCACCGGGGCAAAAAGCTTGAAGAACTGCTTCACGCCCTCGTGATCAAGATCCACTACTCTTCTATACTTAAAACCATGCTTCTGGATAGGGAATATCTGTACCAGAAGGTTCACGATGGAACCGGTCACGACACCGATGGAGAATCCGGCGATTCCGGTACCGAGTGTAAGGAGAAGCACTCCCACACCGATTATCGTAATGTTATATAAAACCGCACCAATCGATGGCGGCGTAAAATCCTTATATGACTGAAGGATTCCCATGCAGATACCGGTAAGGCACATAAAGAAGCACTGGAAGAACATGATCCTCGTCAGGGTTACCGTGAGCTGGATGGTCTCCGGCTCCCATGTTACCATTCCCCTTATTACAAAAGGAAGTATCTGGGGTGCAAATATCTCGCCGATGACACAGATAACGGCTGCGACTATGGCAACTATATTAAGAACGGTACTTGCCATCTTGAAACCGTCATCATACTTCTTCTCCGCGATGTATCCGCTGAATACCGGAATAAAGGCGGCTGAAAGGCCACCACCTACAAGTATGGTATATATGAGATCCGGAATAACAAAGGCTGCATTATAAGCATCCGTAGCAGGACTTACGTCAAAAACGGATAGGAGAATAATGTCCCTGGCATATCCCAGAATACTCGAAAGAAGATTCGCTATTACCAGAATCCCGGCAGCCTTCATGACACCGGTCTGAGTCTGATTTCTTTTCCCGCTCATGGATAACCTCTTTAGTCAAAAGTACATAATAACTCAATCTAGTATTATACCACGAGAACCGGAAATATGTCGATAAAAATCGAGCCGGGATTTCTCCCGGCCCGACATAGTGATCAATCACTGTTTTCGGCTATTTTTTTATCTTCATTGTCTTCTTGTAACCAGTCTTCTTTTTGAAGAGTTTCTTATATACTTTAAGCTTAGCCTTAGGAACCTTGATCACTGCTTTCTTATTGATTCCCTTGATGGCATTTGCACCTACTGACTTAAGATTCTTACCCTTAATGGTGATCTTCTTAAGCTTCTTACAGCCGTAGAATGCATTCTTGCCGATCTTCTTAACATTCTTACCAACGGTAACCTTCTTCAGCTTCTTCTTATTCTTAAATGCGTTCGCTGAAATCTCGGTAACCTTATAGGTCTTACCGCTGATCTTAACTGTTGCGGGAACAGATGCCGACTTAGGATTCTTAACATTAGACTTCACATAAGCTACGGTATCCTTTGTAAGGATCTTATATGTAGCCTTTCCTACTACAACACTCTGTCCGATCTGAGGTGTCTTGTCTTCGGTTGTAGGAGTCGGTGTAGCAGTCGGATCCTTCTTGTCATCCTTCTTCTCGTCGCCCTTAGGTTCCTCTTTTTTAGGTTCATCTTTCTTGAAATGAGGAGTAATATCCAGGATCTTAAATCCATAGAATGAATCATAATTATAATCATCAGATACAAGGGCCAGAATGAATCCTTCTCCGGGAACTCTTATGGTCTTGCCTGCAAAACATGTTTCTTCAACCGGATTATCCTTATCTCCGGTATAATGTCCAATCAGATTTCCTTCCAGGTCATAGATGTAGATCCAGTCCCAATTCCTTTCAAGCTCACAGCTCTTTGCAAATGTGATATCTACATATTCTGCGCCTTCTCTCTTATATGTCCAGTAGATTGATTCATCATTATCATAATCCATATGCTTTATTTCAGCTTCTGTGATCTCTGTAGGATCGATACCATCATTACCGTCTGTTGCAAAGTTCTCGGGATCAAATGTAGTATATTGTTCGGGAACTTCAGGACCCTTAGGTTCAACTATCTTTACATTAAATGTCTGAATAGGTTCCTCCTGATTGGGGATAAATACATCCAATGTATATTCACCCACTTCTCCACCCCAGATTGCAATCGTATTATCGCCATAATAATCCAGATATGTCTTTGCATATAAACCATCTTCATCAGACACTTCCAGTCTTATATTCTGTGAAGCATTCCAGGGATTCCTTCTGTATAAGAGTGATGTACTATATCCCAGCTCTATCTCAAGTTCAGCAGGATTATCCGTGATTTCCTCTACGATTTCTCCCCAGAATCCCAGCTTGTAGAATTTAGCACCGACAAGTGGTTTAGAACCTATGTTGATCGTTGCTATTGCTTCTACATTTTTATCGGGATTTGCGGTAAATACTCTGCAGGTCGTCTCACCTTCAAGCATTCCGGTTACAACGCCTTCGCTACTTACATATGCTATATCAGGATCATCAATCACATAATAAAGCTTATCGATAGCGCCATCATCCACCGTCACCTTAAGACGCTTATCAAATGTTCTGTATGTTGAGAAGTCGAGTTCCATATCCTCTACAGATATCTCTTTAGTAGCAGCACCTGTCTCAATTCTCTTGACACTGAAGCCATAACTGGTTCTGTAAGGATCATCCACACCATTTATACCCTGTTTATTTGAACCCATGAATATTATGAAGACGTCATCACCCATATAATCAGGATCATCTGATAATCTTTCACCTTCCTTGGATACAAGATGCACTTTTATGGTCTTATCATAGATCGTAAGTACGCTCGGTATAGGATTCTCATCACTGCCAAATCTGAATGAGTCACTGAGTTTGGTTTCACTCTGGGACCATTTGGTGATAATATGTCCGTCTTCGAAACCATAGAAGTATCCCTTTCCATCCTGGATAGTTATATAGTCTTCCATATCCAGAGATGATCTTGCATCGAAGTAGATGTTCATACACTCGGTATCTGCATTCGTGTCAGTGTAAGTATATACTTCATCGGTTCCTCTGACATATTCATGTAATGTCTGAAGATTGTTGATATCATTTTCATCAGGCAGTGTAACTCTGACTTTGAGCTCTGTTGAATAAACTTCAGCTTCATCTTCAGATTCACCCGGTATGCTTACTTCAGCCCTAATCTTGGTAGTACCTGCAGAAACAGGTATCAGCTCTCCAAATCCATCAATATATGCGGTAGTAAGATCATCACTGTAGAATGCAACCTGATAATCTTCCCATGCATCACTGTTTAATCCAAGCTTGGTAACAGCATTTCTTTCAACGGTAATATTTGTAATCTCATCATTATCTTCATCAACAAATGCGAGATGATCAGGAAGATCCTTACCTGATGTTACATTCACAGTTATCTTGATATGCGCTCCTGATATAGTACTTCCATCCTCTTCATACTCTGATTCAAAATCTGTCTCATCATCATAACCGGTATCTACTCCAAGAATAATAGTAGTGGAACCAACCTTATTGGGTGTTATCACCAGCTTGCCATCATCAAATGATGCATCGGCAATATTACTATCAGAAACATCTATATATATATCATCTAAAGAAGCCCCTTCAGGAAGAATAGATATCTGTTTTTCAATGTTTTCACCAGCTTTTGCTTCGATAGTCAGATCAGCTTTATTCATTGATATCTGATAAGGCAGTATAAGCGGTTCAACCTTTGTTACCTTGAAATTACCATTAATCGTTTCATCACTGATGAATAAAAATGCAACATACTTATATGGTGCCGTAACAGTATAATCTTCTCCCAGATCTCCTGTCACTTCTGCCACAAGATCAACTCCTTCTACGCCATCCCATGTCATCAGTCCGTCAAAGATCTCCTGATCTGTGCGTTCAGGATCATCAAGACCTGCTACAAGAAGGAAATCGTAACCTTCTTCTATCTTGCCCTCAATCGTAAACCTATATCCTTCACAATCGGGATCGCTGAATCTGTAGATTCTGCTCATACTTGGTTCATAAGGTTCTTCAGCTATCTTTGAAATGTCGCTGCCGCAGTTTATCGAATCAAGTTTTGCATTTATATAGAACTCCTCTGAAGAGCCCTTAATATCACCCTGATCTTCTATACTTACAATAACCTTATAAAGTCCTTCTTTGTAGAATATATGATTGCATGCATTATATGAGTTGACAACCTCCAGAGGATCTATGCCTTCACTTAATGCCTCTACTTCGAAATGAACTTTATTCTTATATGTTTTCGGAGTTACAGTGAACTCAAGCGGATTCATACTGCCAACGCTTACTGCCAGAGGATTTTCTTTGGTTGCATAACCACTCTTTTTACTGATCTTTATGGTTTTTACAGAGCCTTCAAAATCCACCTTGATCGTTGTAGTCGCAACCTGGTTGTCTTTATACTTAACCGTAAGCGTTGTCTCACCTGCAATCTTACCTGTTATAAGGCCTCTCGAATCAACTGATGCAATCTCGTCATCATCTATGGAATATTCAAACTTCGCTTTTCCGTTAGCGATATTTCCATCAAGCTTAACTTTCGTTGCTACAGTTTCATCGATCTTCAATTCATATATATCTTTTTCAAAAGAAAGATTCGAACCGCTTACTGATTCATTAATCCTGGTAAATGCTTTGATCCTGAGATTCTTGTTTCCGCTTGCAGATAAATCTTCCCAGGTATTTCCATCCTTAGAAGCATATGATTCTCCCGGCTTTGATACACTGTTATTTTTGACATAGATCAGATCGCCGGATTCATCACAATATATATCTGCTGCTTTTCCATCTACTGTCTGTTTAACAACAACCGAGAACTTTTCTCCCTTATTGATCTTGTATTCAGATTTCAGTTTAAGTTTTGTATAACCCATATGATCGATGGATCCTTCCAGCTTTTCAAGAAGGGTTCCACCGTTTGGCTTACCATTTGCAGGATTCTTATAGATGCTTACTTCGTAATTAGTTTTGTCCTGTACTGTGAAGAATGAAACATAACCAAGTATCTCATCATTCTGAGCCTCGAAAACATTTGCACCTGTAAGATAGCCTGAGATGATATTCTCCGATAATGTACCATCATATTGATAAATGTTATCGTAGCTGTCTGCCTCTTCAAGATCAAAGAAGATTGCCGAACCGATTGATGGCTCATCATATGACATCCAGAAATAACCATCCAGACCCCAGATATCTCCCCATGAATTCTTTATAAGCCAAGCGCCATCATGTTCGGGAGAATATGCAAAGTTATCCTTTGAATAGTTGTCATCCCAGCCTACGATTGCTACAGCATGACCGCCGCCCCAGAATACGGGAATCTCCTCAGCATGATAATATCCATATGTGCTGTAATCAAAGCACTCATCATAGTGCATGTATGAAGTCTGAGCAGCACCATATTCTTTGATATATTGCTTCACTTCATTTCTTTGTTTAACGGTATCAAGAATCTTTATTCCCGATACAGTATACTTATTATGGTTATAGTAATAGTCTTCAGATAGTACTGCCTTATCTTCATCATGAAGCCTGTCGATAAGATCGGTAAACTTTGCGTCGTTTTCATCTATTAATCCGACTCCCTTTGTAGAGGAGAACAGTCCACTCAGAACTGTAGCTCCTAAACTATAGTATTCGATTCCGCCCACTTCAGTCATAGGTGCCTCTACCGAGTCATTTGAAAGACCAAGCTTGTCACCGTTCTGGTTATAGATAAAGTATGATTCCTGATATTCGGAAAGATCAACTGATTTGGCTCCCGACTTGCTTAAGATGCTTTGCTCAGAAGCCTCGAGCATAGAAAAGCACCAGCATGTACCGGTTATATTCTGATCCTTTACCGGTAAGCTTATTTTGCTAATATACTTTGACTCCAAATCCGGTACTCTGTTTAGTTTATTTTTCCTGCTGGAAAAGTACCTTGACGGAATGTGTGAATTTGGATTGATCTTCGGAAGAGTCTTTGAGTATTTCTTAGTAAGCTCATACCCCTCCTTTTCTTCCTGTGTCATCTTGCTTTCATCAAGACCTGTTCCATCCGGTTTAACTACTGTAGCCGCATTTACACTAAATGGTATTGATGCAGCCAGACAGAGTGCCAATACACCGGCCTTGAGTCCAAGCAACAGTCCCCCTTTTCTCATAATAATACTCCTTTCATTTTTTTAATATCCTCTAACGTATGAGCCATCGATCGCATTGATCATGATCTCTCCGTTATTCTCTCCCGATCTGACACTGAAGTTCCATACAGGTACCATGGTTACCGCACCACCGATATCCTCCGTGTTATCATATACCGCACCATAAGATAAGTATGCCCTTGTTATCTTATAGGAATCATGAATTCCGAAATTCCTTAAATCGACACTATTCTCAAGTACATAGCGAAATGATTCTTTGATCTTTTCAAATCCGAGAAGCTCAACATTTTCCGTAACGTTGGTTACTTTGTCCGATAACAACAGATCAGCTCCGAAAAAGCCTTTATGCGTGAACATTATACATCCGGTGCCTCTGGAAATCGGGCCTGAATAGTATACGACTCCTTCCACAGGTTCCTCCTGGGGTGCCGGCAGACTAAAAGGTGCCGTCAGATATATGGCATATCCGTCATGCTCAAGACCTTTGCCACTCGAAGTCGCTACTTCCGAAGATTTAATGGCAGCAATTGCCGGATCGTCTGTATCCGAATTTCCATCCATATATTCCTGCGCAAGATCATTTTGTTCACCGAGGATCATACTGTGCCTGTAGGCATCATTTCCATTAAGTCCTGCATATGCAGTGATATAATCGTCATCCGAGAAGATCATTGTAGACATGCTGTTCGGGTCCGACTCTCCATCTTTTAATGCAAGTGTCATAGTGGAGAGAAATATCTGATATGATTCCGGGTTTTCCGTAAGCATATTATCAAACATGTTTATGCCAATATCATCCTTAAGAAATGTTATCGCATTTTCCTTAACGCCATCCTCGGACATGCCGCACTGATTATCAGCTGACAAGCTTTGTCCCTGATTATCTTTAGAAGCTCCGAACAATACGGTTTTATAGTTTTTATCGGGAAAATAATCTTTTATGCTGACAGGAAGAAAATTGATGTATGTTTCTTCAAAGAAATCACTTCCCGCAAGAATAAGAACATAGTCTATATCATTATATTTCCCCTGATACATGTGAATGAATGTACCTCCTACATCATCCCACTTAAAGGTTTTATCATATGATGCATCTATCACATTATACATATAATTGAATTCATTCGGATCATTGGTAAGATAAGCCGAGATCTGTCTCAGCTTATAAAGCTGCATTATATAATCGGTCTCATTTACATATGAGAGCTGCTCAAGTCTCTCGGCGGTGTCGCCGAAAAGGTTCTTCACTATAGCCTCTTCGGAATCAGCATCGAGCTCAAAATCTTCAACTTCATATACGCCAAGACCTTCAGCATCCGGAATATTGCTTGTTATATCAACATCAACCTCTCTGTCCTGAACATTTATCACTTCCTGCCAGGATACGGTTTCTCCGAAAAATTCTTTTAAGTTTTCTCCGGAATACTTTTTCTCTTTTTCCTGAGTTCCGTCTGTTTCGAGATCAGTCACAGGAACATCGGCAACTGTTTCTCCGCCATATTCATTTACGGATTCTATCTCTTTATTGCCACAGGAAGGCATTGCAAATATCATGCATGCTGCCATTGCTGCAGCGAGTCCCCTCTTATAAATCCTTTTAACCATACATATCACCCCTCGAACAAAGATGCATCAACTACCGATCCATCCATTGCATTTATCTGGATATTATCTACTCTTTCACCGTAAACGAGTCTGAACTCCCAGACCGGAACCATGGAGATCAGGCTGCTATCATCTTCATCAACTACCATGGCGTAGTTTAGCAGTACCTGTGGTATATCAATTTTATCTGCAGCAATTTTTCTCAGATCGACCTCATTTTCAAGCGCATTTTTAAGAGCTTCTTTCATCTTTTCAAAGCTGAGAAGTTCAACATTATCAGTGACATCATATACATCTGCGCCCAGTCTGATATCAGCTCCGAATAATCCCTTTGAAGTGACCATTATGCAACCCAAGTTATCACACCCAACAGTCTGCGACATTAATATCTGGCCGCCTTCAATATTGATAAAAAGATCATCAACGTCATAATCTATCTGGAATGGATTCTCAAGATATACTGCATAGCCATCTGTATATAGCTCTACATCCTCATTAACCCTGTCAGATTCGGCAGCCAACCATACAGCCTGGATTTCATCCGTCCCCTGATGATCCGCAGCATATTCTGCAGCGATATCTTCCTGCTCGGCAAGGATAAAATTATGTCTTAAACTTGAGCTGTCCTGAGCAGCCTTATCTGTACTGATATAATCACTATCCGAAAATCTAAGCATAGATATGCAATCGGTATTCGGAATGCCATAATATAACGAAGGTGTCATTTCACTCATATTAGTGACATAACCCTCATGATTATTTGAAACCTTACATGTATATCCTGTAATGCCCAGCTCTGACTCCATAAATTCTAAGGCCTGATCCTTCACTCCATCCGGAGACAGCGGGCATTTATTCTTAATATCAAAGGTATTACCCATGACGTCCTCTGTTCCTTCTATCATCAGGGTTTTAAAGTTAAACTCAGGATAATAATCTTTTATGCTTACGGGAAGAAAAGTTATATATCTTACTCCTGCAAAATAGTCATATGCCAGAATAAGACCATAATCGATTCCCTGGTACTTTCCTTTATACATGTGGATAGAATAATTAGCATTATCAGTCCATTGAAACTTATCCTCAAAAGATGAATCGATAACCTTATAGGAGTATGAGAAATTACCCGAAAGCTCTCCGGTTAACCTTCTCAGCCTGTAAAGATGCATGATATAGTCCGTCTCATTTGTGTAACCCAGCTCTTCTATCTTCTCTGGTTCATCATCAAACAGTCTGTCAAGAAGAGCAGCTTCCTGTGAGTCGTCCACAGTATTATTGATACTATAAACACCAAGTCCGTCCTCATCGGGAATTTCAGAAGCGATATGGACTTTTATTTCCTTATTCTGATAAGTGAAAAGATCATCCCAATAGATAAATTGACCAAAGAATTCCCTCAGGGTCTTACCGTTGGATGTGACAGCATCACTTACATCAAAGCCGTTATCATCAGTATCTGAAGCAGCGGTGGGCGACACTTCTTTTCCGCCATATTCGTCAATACTTTCCGCTTCTTTCTGTCCGCATGAGGTCATGGAAATGACGAGGCCAACGGCCAGGATCACAGCCAGTACTTTTCTGCTTTTTCTATATAATCTCTTCATAGTTTCACCTCATCGAAAAATACCTATATTTTTCTGATCATACTCGCATTGTAATATGAGGTTGTATCATGAATGTATCACTTTTAAAAATTTTCTTTGTGACACTTCAAAAAAACTTCAATTGCATAAGACGACTTCGTCTGATAGAATTACAAAAGCAAAAGGGCTTAGGTTTTAAAGGAGGCCGAAAAAATGGAAGAATCAATGAAAGACTATGAGAAGATGCTGGAAGACTCTTACAGCCTGATGGGCGACGGAGTTCATGACACAGATACTCTTCTCGCATGGAAGAAAGCCGAAGAGCTTAAGGAGTCACAGGAAAATATCACTGTTACCGTTAACGGTATAGTGAAGGGCGGCGTGGTTGCCGACTTTGAGGGCATAAGAGCCTTCATACCCATTTCCAAATTAACACTTGAAAGAATAGACGACTGTAATCCGTTCCTTGAAAAGGAGCTGGAGGTCAGGGTCTTCGAGGCAAATATGGATGAGGACAAGCTTATCCTTTCCGCCAAGGAGATACTGAGGGAGAGGCAGGAGTTAAGCAGACAGAAGAAGCTTTCCGATGTTAAGATCGGACAGGTGCTTCACGGTACTGTTGCTACCATCAAGGATTACGGCGCATTTATAGATCTCGGTGACGGCATATCCGGACTGGTTCATATATCGCAGATCTCACACCAGAGGATCAAGCATCCGAAGGTTGTGCTGAAGGTCGGCCAGGATGTTGATGTCAAGGTCATCGATATAAAGGAAGGCAAGATCTCGCTTTCCATAAAGGCTCTCATCGATAATCCCGAGGAGGAGGTAGCCAATGAAGATGTGGTGATTCCTGAATCAGAGGAGCTGTCAACATCGCTGGGAGATCTGCTGAAGGGGATAGTATTAGATTAGGTTTTATGAGGTTGAAAGTATGAAAAAGAGATTAGCGGTTTTATTATCACTAGGGTTAGTTTTTTCCATGTGTGCGTGTGGTGGAAATGACGCCGCCACCGATACTGCTTCCGAGAAGGATACTGAGGTAGTGACCGAGGCAGTGAGTGAAGAGGCGGCTGAGGAAGTTCCGGATGCCGATGCTGCTGACGAGGGCGCTGATGATGCAGCCGAAGATTCTGCTGAGGCAGCTCCTGAGAAGGTGGAAAGAGTCATCTACGATATCGCAAGTGTGACGGATGCCGGCGACGGAAAATATACCTGCACCTATGACGGTGTTGAGCACGACTTTATACTTTGTGCCCCGGAAGAAACTGCCGGCGCACCACTCATTGTACTCCTTCACGGCTACGGCGAATCGGCGGAGACGATGAAGTCAAAGACCAATATGGATGTTGATGCAAATGCGGCAGGTTACGGAGTCCTCTATGTGACCGGCTCATCCAATCCGAACGATGCAACCTCCTCTATAGGATGGAATTCCGGAATCGGCGCTGAGGGTAATGACGATGTAGGATTCCTCATTGCACTTGCTAATTATATGAAGCAGGAGTACTCATTTGCGGAGGACAGGATATATGCAGGCGGCTTCAGTAACGGAGCATTCATGATCCACCGCCTTGCAATGGAAAATGATGGAACCTATTCGGGCTTCATCAGTGTTGCGGGAAAGATGGCCGAGTCCGTATGGGAGAACAGGAATGAGACTAATGACGTGAGCTTCTTCCAGATCACGGGCGAGAAGGACGACATTGTTCCAAAATACACCGACGGAAGTGTCGAGCATTCCAAGGATCCGGCGATCGAGGACGTTATGGATTACTGGGCAACCTCATCCGGGCTATCATCTTCCGAAATTGTCGTGCTTGAAAAGGGCGAGCTGAAGAAGTATTCAGCAGACGGAAAGAAGAATCAGGTTTGGGATCTCTTCGTAAAGGACGGCCGCCACTCATGGCCGAGCGCTGATATCAATAAGGTTGACACGAATGCGCTGATACTTGAATTCACTGAATCGCTGAAATAGATAATATGAGCAATAATATTATGAGCATTAAAATGGGTGAGTCGATTGACTCACCCGTTATTTTTTTCCTCTTCGGGATTAACATGTATCATGATATGTTTTACGTTCGGAAATTCCCTCTCTACGCTATCGTGAACATCCTCTGCAATGCTATGTGCATCGATAAGGGATATGTTCCGGTCGACCGCTATCTCGAGGTCGATATAAACCTTGTTGCCGAACTGCCTCGTCTGCAGAAGATCTATCCCCTTAACACCCGGCTGGTCCAGGATGAAACCTCGGAAGTTTTCTTCCAGGTCCTTATCGCAGGAGGTGTCGAGCATCTTGATTATCGCATCCTTCGCTATGTCGAAAGCAACCTTCAGGATGAAGGCGCAGATGATGATACTCGCGATCGGATCCATTACAGGAAAGCCGAGCTTTGCAAGCCCGATACCGACGAAGGAGCCTACCGAAGATATGGCATCCGAACGATGGTGCCAGGCATCTGCTTTAAAAGCCGATGAATCAAGCTTCTTCGCATAGTACATCGTGTACCAGAACATTCCTTCTTTAACAAGGATCGAAACTATCGCCGCAATGAGCGGAAGCATGGTAGGAATCTCCAGATCTTCGGGCGAAAGGATCTTCTGAATACCCGAGTAACCGATTCCGATTCCGGTTCCCGCAAGGATAAGTCCTAAGATCAGGGAGGCTACGCATTCGAGTCTTTCATGCCCGTAAGGATGCTCCTTATCTTCCGGACGCTTCGAGATAGTCACACCGAAATATGCGATCAGTGTCGCGAAGACATCGGAAAGTGAATGCACAGCATCCGAGACCATCGCACCGGATTTTCCGACAAGTCCGGATACCAGTTTGAAAGCCGCCAGGACGACATTTCCAAAGATGCCGACAGCGGAAACTTTATTAATTATATTCTGTTCTTCTTTGCTGTACTTTTCCAAAGCGGACCTCCGTCCCTAAGTTTCATTTTGCAACTCTTCCCCCGTCCCCGAGTTTCATGTTATACTGGTGGCGGGAGATAAATTATATGCTACATTATATTCTTATTTTTCTTACATATCTACTTTTTATCGGGATTGCATGTGACCCGAAGTTCAGGAATAACTCCGGGGTCGAGCTGCGTGTTCCGATAATTTTCGGCGCCATCTATATATTCATGCTCACCGTACTATATGAGAAGCTTCTCGTATATATTCTTCTCAATCACATTCACAGCCACGAAGGCTATATAGCTTTCTCAGCTATCGGGAGCGGTCTTTATTCCATATTTTATTTTGCCGGTCTTATCATTCTCGGGCGTCTCATGGCCTGCCCCACTCCCAATATGTGGACGATCATCGTCTTCGTCATCGCCCTAATCGCCAATATCTACCTCATCACAAGAGCAACAGGGCTATATTATGATGCGATGCTGAAAAACTTTGGCGACGACATTTTCAACAACTTCTATATATCACTTTCCGAAACAAAGAGACCGGATATAGCGAACACATTTCTAAATCTTAAATGGATAGTGATGATCATCCCTTCCGTATTCTATCAATTCCAGATTGAACTTTACCGAACAGCCACCTAAACCCCAGCGGGCCAAGGATGCCGATCAGCACATATGCAAGCTTTATATTGGGGCTGATCTCCCACATATACCATTCCGACTCCCGGAAGGCTTCTGCGTCAAAGTACGGTAATCCGAGAAGTCTGTCGACCAGCAAAAGAATACAGTTAAGTATATTGAAAAACAGGATATGAAATCCCATTATCCAGAACGTATTGTTCGACATGAAATTGATGAAGCGGCTCTCATAGAGCGCATTTCCGATGATATCCACAAACGTAAGCCAGAAAAAGATTCCGACTATTGATGAAACCATCGGTGTCACGATAAATGGGCTCGTAAACCCTGAGAGTTCATCAATGGTATCAAAGGCAACATCGTAGGCTGCAGGCAGATACATTGTGCGGATCATATTTATGAAAAACAAAGCCGCCATCAGGCCGACCTTCCATCCACCCGACAGTCCGGCATGCCTCTTCTCCAGATGGTCTCTATATATTTTCCCCAGCTCAAGAAACGGAAGGAAAAACATGACCTTCATCAAAAGCAGGAACCAGTGCAGAGCTTCAGCCGAGACATTCTTCGCTAGATATACGGCAAGCAGCTGGAGCACCGTAAACACTCCAAACATCACATAGCTGTTCCAGATTTTATACAGGAATTTTTTAAGAAGCGCATATATCATCAGTGTCGCAAACAATGTGATGACAAACCACATAGGCGTTACAAGCGCAAACGGCGAGCCCGACGTAACGACACGCTCAAGCATATAAAGAAGATACCCGGAGGGAAGCGGTTCGATCTCCCCGAGCTTAAACCAGTTGATCAGTTGTTGGAATATAAATACCGCGAACGCGATACCCAGATACGGGATCAGAAGTGACTTAACTTTCTTTAACGTGTAAGAACCCATTTTCGTATCCGAATCCACATTGTTGAAATATCCGGAAATAAATACGAACATGGGCATAAAGAAAGAATTATATGGTATATAATCCCCAAAAAGATTTATGGCCGTGAAAGTATGATGATCCACGACCATAAAAATACCGATAGCAGATAACAGCATGAATTTTTTATTGGTCTTATTCGGCTTCATTCCAACACATGATCCTTTCCATTACCTACCGATCAGTCTTACAGTCCTCTCGTCCTTCTTCCCATCATAGAACTTATCAAGCACTTTTTGGAAAATGTCTTCCTCCGGTGCAATCTCCGAGAAAAGCGTCATCGACGAACATAGTTTCAGGTCATCCGGGTAACCCAGTATCACAGCCGGGTCATTTTCGGACAAACCAAGAAGAACCTCCGATATCTCTCTCAGATTCTTTCCAAGATACGGATGCTCAAGAAATGCCTTCGCCTCCTCAGCACTTTGAATAGAATAAAACTTCGATGTCTCAGTCATGCCAAGGCCTGCGATCTGCGGAAAGATCCACCACATCCAGTGAGTCCGCTTCCTGCCCTGAGAAAGCTCTTCATAAGCAGTCTTATATGTCTGTTCATGCTGCTTAATAAATCGTTCGAGATTAAACTCATCCATGGCTATACCTCATAATCCATGCATACCCTCAGCTTAGCATTTGGTCTGACAACTCCATTGGCAACGGCAACATGAGCCGGATGTACTGCATATCCTTTGAGTGACTCCTCATCCTCAAATGATGAGTCCAGCATCAGATCAGCATTGGAAGATTCAAGACCTTCGGTATTAACCTTAATCTCGATAAGTCCCGGAATCTGTCCCGCAAGACCCTCCAGCCCGGCCTTGATATCTGCCTTAACCTTTACCTTTTCCTCAGCTGATAATTCATCCTTCAACTGCCATAAAATAACGTGCTTAACCATTTTTGTCCTCCTGTTGTTATCACTTTTATTATATAGTTTTTCTACCACTTCCAGATCCGCCGGTAGCCAGTCAACTGCTGTCGGTAACTTAGAATCAAGTTCAAGCCACTTAGCTGCCTCATGTTCCAGAAGTGTCAGTTCTCCACTGAGTATGGAGCACCAATATACATGCATTGTAATATGGAAATTCGGATAATCCGTATCGACTGTGATTATATGTTCACCAACCTCTATATCCGTATCCAACTCTTCCTTTATCTCTCTTACAAGAGCTGCCTCAGGTTCCTCGCCCGGTTCCATCTTCCCACCGGGAAATTCCCACCTGTCTTTAAACTCACCGTAACCGCGCTGCGTTGCAAATATTTTGTTTCCATGTCTGATCACTGCAGCAACTACTTCTATGTGTTTCACTTTAATTCCTCCAAATGATTATTAAACATTACAATAATACCATATAAAAGAAAGCGCCTACAAGTATTTCTGCTCATAGACGCCCTGTCGATGTATCCATTAATTTATTTAGCTAATTCATCTACTATTACATTTCCTGTCGGATAATAAATGATATGTCTCAGACCTTCTTCATCATCAAACAGGATTCTGTCATCGTCATATTCAATGTCAAATCTTCCTTCATATGTTGCTATAATGTCACCCTCAACATCAAACACAGTTATCCTTCTTTCTATACCACCACCAAAGTTGCTCTGCTGTGTTTTGATTGCACGCTTACCAGCCTCAGTTCCGTTGTAATACCAGACACCTATCGACCATGCAGCTGCCAATAATATAATACCGGAAATCACACTGACAATCCTGGCTTTTTTGTAATAGACACATACTGCTCCAACAACGACCGCAACTACTATTGTTAGAAATGATAATCCAATAATTGCTCCTACCGTCATAATGCTTATCCCTCCAAAACACTTACTTCAACTTTATCTGCCGACTTATCAGTTCTGTTCTTCTTAGCTACAGCAAATATTCCACCTGCCACACTGCATCCAAGTCCGGAAACTGTCATTGCAACTATAATACTTCTAAGTGACCAATCACTCATGATCGGTGTTATAATCATAAGCTCCCACATAACTCCTACTGCAAATCCAACAGCTGCACCCTTAAGTATTTCCATCTTGCTAGTATTCATTGTATTATCCATTTTATTATCCTCATCTTTCCTATATTTTCAGCGATATATTCGCTCACATTTATTTGATGATTGGATATTACATCATCAATACTCATATAGGATAAAATCTGTTGTGAATGGGATAAATAATGTCGCAAATGGAAAAATGAAGTCATTTCACGAAATAAAAAAACGGCATTCTTAAAGATTAAGAATGCCGTGGGCCAATATTCTACCCATTCACAATATACTCATATATATCTTCTCTAACAGGAGTATCCAGTTGCCACCCAATTTCTACAGCAGTTTTATCTGTATTAGGCATGATAAATGGTTTTTTATAACCTGTTGCTGTCATCCTACCAAGATAATAAAATTCCTTTGATCCATTATCGTCTTTATTTTTTCTCACAAAAAGCTCGACAGATATTCCTCTTTCTTTTGCATATAAGAAATTCTGAACATCTTCCGACTCAACAGTCCTACTCTGTTTTGATATAGCAATCAGTGAGTCTCTTGAAATAAAATGATCTTCATATTTTATGGTATCTTGAATATCATCCGCTTTATCATAATTGATAAAAACAGGAAGTGTATTAGTAGTCCTATCGTATTTATATCCACCGATATTCAAAGGCACTTCATTGTGCTCCCAATTGAGGAGTCTGCATGCATCTTCATAAGTATACTTCTGGTATAGCACCAATTCTGTATCCTTATAATTCTTACTGTAATCTCTTTCATATCTATATCTGCCAAACTCAACAAGCTCTTTGATGATATTATAGAAATCCTTATTCTCCATCATTGACTTATATGCTTGACTAGACTGATAATCACCATCAGATTCTTTTTCAATAAATACACATTTTTCATATGTCTTCTTCCCAGAACCCGAAGGGAATTCATTTGTCATAACGTTTATAACACTATTAATCTCTTTTTCACTGCAGTCCTTATTGTATTTATTCTTTAAATCTGCTTTTAAACCGCTAATCAAAGAATGATTATACATAAGCATTCCTGCCAATAGTTCAAGTTCATGGATTCTCTTTCCACTAGCTAGCTTTTTGGAAATGAATTCCACAACCTTTTCTTGATCTTCCGTAAGTCGAATTTTATAGTCATTTTCGTACTTAACCAAGAACTTATAATATGATCCGAGATTATTGTTATCGAAAATTCGAAGTACATCCATTTCGCCATGCTTATCAAAATCCATAAGGCTGGGAATGCGTCCAAGCTTGTACTTCAAATTCTTATAGTTTTCTCTTATCAGTTTGAGTTCGCTGAAGTTGGCTGTATCGATAGCAGCATAAATTCTTTTCCTGGATATCTCATCAAAATGAATTGTTGATGCCCCGGGGATCACTTTCTCACCTTCAGCTACATAACGACGAATATTATCTTTGTTATATGTACGGTCGCCGGAAAGTGCAATAGGAATCATAAAGTTATTCTTATAATTTCCAATGAAATCAAGAATAACTACAAACTCTTTGTCAGCAGCATTTCTGAGTCCTCGGCCAAGCTGCTGTACAAATACAATTGGAGACTCCGTCGGGCGGAGCATGATAACCTGATTAATCTCAGGAATATCAACGCCCTCATTAAATATATCTACTGTGAATATATAATCAAGATAATCTTCTCCACCATCTTTAGTAAGGAGTTCTATGGCTCTCTCCCTATCTTCCTGACTATCGCTTCCGGTAAGCGCAGTAGTTTTATAGCCTCTCGTGTTAAATATTTCACTAAGCTTTATGGCTTCTTTTCTTGAGCTACAGAAAATAAGTCCTTTGACCCTATCTCCAGAATAACCATAATACTCTATCTGCTTTATGATATAATCTACTCTCGTATCGGAAACCAATCTATTAAAATTCCTTAAACCAGTTTCCTCATCAATCACTTCACCTTCTATCTCAAGATCTGTAATTCCAAAATAATGGAATGGACATAGAAGATCCTCTTCCATCGCTTGCTGAAGTCTTATCTCAAGTGCGATATTATGATTGAACGCTGCAAATACATCAAAAGCATCTGTTCTTTCAGGAGATGCTGTCATCCCCAACCAAAACATAGGCTTAAAGTATTCCATAATCTTTTGATAACTACCAGCACCAGTGCGATGTGCTTCATCTATAATTATGGTCTGAAAATGATCTTTTTCAAACTGCTGTCTCACTTCATCTTTTGCCATCATCTGCATTGTGGCAAAGAGAAAATCCGCATCAGTATTTTTACTGTTTCCGGACAAAAGCCCAAAACGTCTTGAATTACCAAATACCATTTTGTATGACTTCATAGCCTGCTTTGCTATCTGCTCTCTATGTACAAGAAAAAGAACTTTTTCATTAGCTCCGATTCTATTAAGCGCATCACGAAGACCAAATGCAGATGCATACGTTTTACCCGTACCGGTTGCACTGATAAGCAAAGCTTTATCTTCACCATTATCAACTAACTTACTGAGATTGCTAATAAAATCCACCTGCATCGAATTAGGTTGCAAGGTATATTGAATAATTGAAACCGGTGATTTTTTAGCCGCTTCTAATGCTATCTTTCTCTGCTTCTTAATAGTCTCATAACGTGTTCGGTATTCATCAATAAAATCAGAATACTTCTGTGTATGATTCTCATCATTCCACAACTTCTCAAAAGCATCACCTACTGTCTGATATATCTCTCCTTCAGCAGTCGAAACAACTTTAGTGTTCCATTCTTTATTCACAGAAAGAGCTTTCTGTGTCATATTTGAAGATCCTATTAGAATTGTAAATGTACCATCATTTTTGAATATATATCCCTTTGTATGAAAACCTATATTTTCCGTATCTACAGATGGATTCTCTTCATCAGCTGTTTCATTCATTGGATGAAGTAATGCTTCCTCTCTATACATACGAAGTTCTATATTCGATAATTCAGCCAATTTGTCTAACGCCTTGGGATCTGTAAACATATTGTAATCAGTCGTTAAAACTTTTCCGGGCACACCTCTTTTTTCAAGTTCTTGAAGGGTTTGTAATAAAGGCGTAATTCCACCAAGAGTAATAAAGGCAACACTAAAAACAAAGGATTCACACTTTCTAAGTTCATCCTCTATTGTAGTCATTACCTTCACACCATTTGTATGGTCATTTGAAATAAAAGTCGGTTTATATGCAAGATTAGATTTAATTGATGAATCTATAAATGCAGTTTCTGCACCAGATCTGATTTGTTCAATATGATTATTCATCTTACCCCCATTGCTTTACCTTATATAGCTTCTCCTAAAGCATATGCTATTTCCAAATCATTTTCCTTTACATCGCCTATATTTTTTGCGCCTCTGACAAGTACTGTTCCTGCATCTTCTAAATCAAAGAATCTCAGGGTCAGGTTGTATTGAGTAATAATCGAGTCAAACAGATCGGGCAGTTCTGCCGCTCCTACAAGAATAAGTCCAAGCTTCTTAATGTGGAATTTATTTCTCATCGGAGTATGGAGTCTGTCAACGATTGCTTTAAGCTGAGCGCTGATCCCATAGAAATATACCGGAGAAGCAATGATAACTACATCTGCTTTACTCAGCTTATCATATATTACAGTCATGTCGTCTTGCTGAAAGCATTCATTGTTTTCTCTGGTAAAACATGAATTACATCCCACACACGGATTAACCTTATAATCCGAGACGGACACCACTTCAACGGTATGATTTTTCTCGGCGCCTTTTACAAATGACTCCACCAGCTTTTCTGTATTCCCGTTCTTCCTAGGACTTCCGGATAATACCAATATATTGCTCACTGACAATGTCTCCTTTTTTCTTAACTTACGAATACACTATCTTTCGATCATCTATTCTTATAAATCCTATGCAGGTATTTAATGAATCCAATGAAGGATCTGATGTTTCTGACGCCTCGCTTGATCCTGTTCTTGGCTCTTACAAATATGTTTTCTTTCTTTACTTCATTTCTTTCATTTACATACTGCTCTGTTTGACCTGACTGAGAGGTGCTGCGCTGTCCGCCCAAAGCAACTTTATGTAAACCTTTGTCGTTACGATAAATCTTATAACCGGATTTTTTTAATTCATCACATCTGGCTATATATTCGCTTATTTCAAATTCATATAATCTGTCAAGTTCCTGTGAAATACTATCCAAATTCATACTCATCGTCCTTTATTATATCATCATTCCCAGTTTCTAACAGCCTCATTATAATACTGGATCATTACTGGCTTTGTAAGCTGATTGACCTCAATCATTTCGCCTTCAGCCGGCATCTCGTCCTTACCGAACTTAAAGAGCATAGCCACATTTTCCTCTGTCAGAAACTTAGTTTCTATAGACGGATCTATCTGTATCTTGGACGGATCCGTTACCAGATCATTTTCATCTTTTACCGCCATATTAAAGCCCCAGTCACCAAATGCCGGCACCTGAAGATGATATGGCGCAACGCTGAATCCTTCGCTTTCGAGAGTTTTTGTTACGCTCCAAAATGACTTCGTAGCATAATACGGACTGGTGGACTGCACATTCAGAACACCACCGCTTTCCAAAACATTTCCACACATACGATAGAAAACATTGGAGTAAAGCTTTGCCAGTGCCTCGTTATTCGGATCGGGCAGGTCAACTATCACAACTCCGTATTTCTTATCGCATTTCTCAAGATACTCATATGCATCCGTATTTATGATCGTTAATCTGTCTGAATCAAGAGCACCCTGATTAAGCCCGGCTATTATCTTATTCTCACTGCATATCCTGGTCATCTCGCTATCCAGATCGACCATGGTTATATTGGTCTCAGGATACTTGAGCAGCTCTCTTGCTGCCATTCCGTCACCGCCGCCGAGGATGAGGACCTCCGATCTGTCATCGGTAACGCTCATCGGTATATGCACGAGTGCCTCATGATATCTGTATTCATCCATAGACGAAAACTGCACATTTCCGTCTATATAGAGTCTGACGTCATCTTTATGTCTTGTGACAACTATATTCTGGTAAGGCGTCTGCTCGGACATTATGACTGTATCTCTGTAAAGTCCGTTTTCTATGAAGTGTCCGATATTCTCCGAAACGATCATTCCGGCTATCATTGTGACCATAAGAACGGGCGTGATCACCTTATAATACTTCGCGCCGCGTATCCTGCTCTGATATTTATAGACTATAAGGGTTGCACATATCAGATTAAATGTTCCCGCCATAAATGACGTCGCAAAGAAACCGAGCTTTGGCATTAGCAGCAGCGGAAATGCTACCGAGCCGATAAGTCCGCCGATATAGTCAAAGCTGAAGAGACTGGATAAAGTTATACGAAGATCCTTATTATCTTCTTCAATGATCCTTGTAAGTACCGGGATCTCTGCACCTACTATCGTACCTATCAGGATTATCTCTACATACATTACTATCTCATATGACTCGAGATAAAGGTTTGCTAAAAAAAGGAGGAGCGAGCTGAGTCCACCTATCACGCCCACTCCAATCTCGATATTTGCGAACCAGTTAAACAGATCTTTCTTTATAAACTTTGAAAGATATGAGCCAACGCCCATAGCAAACATATATAGTCCTATAGTTATAGAATAATGTAGTGTACTGTCACCTACAAGATACGAACTTACCGCACTGATAATAAGCTCGTAGACCATCGAACAGCCTGAGATTATCAGCGTGGTAAGCAGTAACAATCTGTATTTTTTCATTTATGCTATAACTCCGCTTATAACTAAACCTAATCCTACGAATATGCCGAATACCATGATACCTGCGGCAGCATTTCCATTTCCAACCTCAGCATTAAGATCGTACTTTTTGTTCAGGAACTTAAGAACAAGGTATCCTATCACAAGGAATACAACTCCGATAGCATAGTAGAAAACAGTGCTCAGAATTCCTGATAAAAGGGTTGCCTCAACAGCTTCTGCTACTTCGCCGGAAGCTATTGCAACTCTGATTATAAGACCGATAGCTATATAAGCACCGGCTGAGATCCATCCGATTGCTTTATTGCCCTTCTTGATCTCCTCCGGAAATGAACAGGGAATCGCAAGATCTATGATGAAACTACCTAAAAGCATAAGGATTATTCCCAATACCGAATATATTGCTACACTTACTAATTCACTTAAAAACATACTCATTTCTATACCCTCCTATTTACCACTGCTGAGTCCGCCGCCGTCAGAGCTTCGTGAACCTATGCTGCTTTGTCTTACACTGTCTGAATAAGTATTCAACTCATTACTTGAATTATAATCTAATGGATCGTCCGAGTAATCCGTATAAGCCGAACGGGATCTCGAGAACGACGATTCGTCATTATAATATCCCCTCGAACGATAGAACCTTCTGTAATATCGCCGCGTCCTATTCCTTGAACGATACGGTTCCTTATCCGTAGTATAAGCATATTTTCTTGATGATACCTGAACAAGTATCTTATCATCCTCACTCCGATAAATAATGCAGTACTCCTTCTTGGTCAGAATGGCTACTGTCTTATCATCCTTCTCATCATTCTGCTGAATTGATTCGGAGTTTCCGTTTATTCCATCGATGATATCATGAGCCACCATCATCAGAGCTTCTTCTTCCGAATAATTCTGAAGCAGGGACGAGCCGCTCAGATACTCATACACATCTGCACTTTGCTTTTCTTCACCGGTTATCGAAGTAGTATATTCATAAAGCGTAGATTTCTTCACATATGTGCTTATCTTTTTTGAACCGACCGAAATAGTATCGAATAAATCTCCTAAATATCCGGAACCAAGCCCCGCCATTATTAAAATGACCATCATTACCTTGGCGAACATGCCGCCGCCACCGGATGATATTCTTTGAGTGACTTCTCCGTCTTTGCCGAATTCCCATGGATCCAGATAATATCCCGAAGAATACTCCGTTTCATCTTCCCAATGTTCTATCGAGACGATCTTCTCTTCTTCACGATCCTCATATTCCTCAAAGGTAACCTCATCGCCTACAACGACATCACCTACGTCACCCATTACCGAGGTAACCCTGGCTCTTCCCTGATCCACGATGTGATATCCAAGGGTACTTGCCGTAGGATTGATCTTCGAAAGCGAATATTCATTATAGGCATTATCGACTGAAAGCCACCTCTCGGCATTATTGAAGTTTTCCGCCCTCAGCCTGTACTCATCCCAGGATTTACCATCTGCTAGATTCAGAAATGTGATCCTGCCGATCACCAGATAGTAATCACCGTCGGCTTTGATTCTTTCATTAATAAAATACTCTTTATGTGCCATTTCCCCTATGACCTTTCCGGTGTCCTTCCTATTACTCGTTCACACCTGCCAACATTGATCTCTGTTGCTTTAAATGTCTCCTTCAGTGAATCGGCTATCCTGTCGGCAACCGCCTCACCACATGAGAAAACATCCACCGCCGCATAACCATATTCCGGCCAGGTATGTATAGAAAAATGTGAGGTCGTAATAACAGCAAAATAAGTGATTCCGATAGGCTCGAAAGTGTGGACACATTCTTCCACGATCTCCGCACCTATATCTGAAACCACTTTTCTTGCAATCTCACATATATCTTTTTCACTATTAAGTAGAATTTCATCGCAGCCATATAAGTCTACGAAAAGTTGATTAGCCATTTTATTCTCCACCCTGTATATGATAACCAAAAACAGAATTAATATATCATAATCTAATATATTTATACATTAATTCTATAGAAAAATAAACAGGTCTATTTCTCCGTTTTAGAGAAGTGCGTATAGATTCTCGATCACGCTGTAATACTTTTGTTCAAGCTGAGAGACTGCATTATATGATTCTAAGGTCACTCTGAAATCATGCTTATAGTCTCCGGAAAAATCGGGGATATCTATCTTCTCGTTTTTCATGAAATCTGTTATCTCTTTGAGAATGCTGTATCCGGACTCTGTCTTACCCCCAAGCCACTTTATAAGAGAGCGGTGAAAGAGCCTCTTCATACTTTCCCATTCATCTGTTTTTTCCGACTCTAGGATGTTTTCGCATCGGGATAGTTCTTCACCTATATCTTCGCTTTCGAATTCATTTCCAATAATATCGGAATTCTCGAATTCTTCACGAGTGATCTTATCTCTGAAATCAAGATCGAGACTCAGGCCATTAGTGTAGATCACTATGATAATGCCTGCCGGTCTCTCGGTCCTGCTGATAAGAGCAACATCGCCGAAGCCGTAGATAAATGAATCCGCAGTTTCCTTATCCATCCTTTTCAGCACAAGATCTATATCGGAAAACCTGTGCGCGGTCCCTTTACATATGGAGCCCTTCAGCAATGCCTTGCAGGATTTTTCCTCAAAGAAACCGATTGCATATTCAAGAAATGCTTTATGAATGTCAGTGGGACACTTTGCTAATATACTTTCTTTATTCATCATCTTTTCTAATAAGTTTTTTCATAACAAAATATATAATTAATTCTACAACAAATGAAATAAGAAACGGGATCGTAAGGCCGCTCCACAGAACCAACGCACCCAAATGCCCCAGTAGTTCGCCGCTATGGATCTGAAGACTCAGCAGTCCTAGCAAAAACGTTACCAGTGCAAAGGCGAGGCTTAAGATCATCGGGACCTTCTTTTCGAAGCCTTCCTTCTTAAACCCTGTAATGTGATTTGAAATCCAATAGCCGATAGCAGCATCTGAAAGCCCTGCAGTGAGAGCCATGGTTGCAAGCATGCCAGAGCCGGTTTTCATACTCACAAAAATAGTACCTGTGATTGCGATCAAAACCGTCGCTATTATTATGATGTATCCAAGTATCTTTTTCATACGTTCCTAGTCATTTCCTAAACTATCGATTGAATTCTGTTTATAATTCCTTGAGTTATTTCTCTTTCTTCAATTTGGGATATCCCAAAACACTTTTTTCCGGCATCTTTTATTGATGCTCCAACATGATAAACCACAGAACTGTCAATAACAATAAATCTATCATGAAAAACCTGAGATCTCTTTACCACAAGATTAGGATATTGCATATTAAAATTTGAAATATCATTATTGGATAGTCTTGCATTTGCATAAGTTATGATTATAACATCTACGCCCTGTCTCTTCTTTGAAAGAATATCAAGCGTCTTTACATCTACGTAACTATCTATAAGGACAATCTCTGTCTTTGCTTTTTGAACAAGCGAAACAATAAAACTGAATGCATCATAGATTTGGCCATCGAAGAAAACTTTTTGTTCAGACTCAGCATGATCTTCGATATACTGAAAAACTTTATCAAATCTCTCGTCAGTGTTTTTTTGATACTCTAGCTGTTTTAATTCTATATGGCTAACCTTTTCAAATAGTAACGCATTGTTGGAAATAAATCTACGCATTTCTCGAAATGCACGCATAATAAAAATACTCTGCTGTTCAGCAACTTCACCTTTCAAGACTGTTGCCAGCATATAAATTCCTTGTTCAGTAAAGGCATAAGGAGGTTTTCTTCGACCGCCCCAACTTGAAGTCACAATTTGTGACTTCAAGTTTTCAACTTCATCCTTTGAAAGCTGAAACATAAAATCTTCTGGAAAACGATTAATGTTTCTTTTTACTTGTTGATTTAACGTCTTTACTTCATATCCATACAAAACAGCTAGATCAAAATCAAGCATAACTTGCTTTCCTCTAATAGTATAAATCATATTTACTATTTCTTCTTGTTTAACACTTATCGGAACGATTTCATTAGTATCATTATTCACCATCATATACACCCCTTTTCGTGATATCACAATTTGTGACTTCACGATTACTGATCATCTGTAAGATCCACCTTCTTCTCAATTCCTGCCCTATACCACATCAATCCTAAAACATACTCCGGCAGTTCTCTTTTATCTGCTTCCCAATCCTGTACAGTACGATATGGAATTCCAAAATATTCACTGAATTCCCGACGATTCATACCCATTTTTTCTCTTAATTCTTTAACCTTTTTACCTCTACCCATACAAATATCCTCTACAAATCAAGTGACGCTCTGCGTTAGTTTTATAATATCAATTTCAAACTAAATAGTCAATTAAAAACCAGATCCACTCTATTTGCAGATCTGGTTGACTTGCTTCTATTTCATAAGCACCTAGTCTTCTCCCACTAGATGGACTTTCATGAAGTCATGTCCTATCGCCGGAAGGAACTTTTCAATTACATCTTTTGTTTTCATCTTTAAGCTTGAAGTGCATACACACGGATGACATCCAAGGTCTTCACCTTCCAGCACATCCTCATCGATAAGAAGCTGAACTTCATGGTTCTTATCGTTCATAAGTCCCATAATACTTACTGCACCCGGCTCGATGTCGAGATACTTCAGCATATCATCGGCATCCGCAAATGACAGTCTCGCAGAATTGATCTGGGATGAGAGTTCTTTGGTTTTGAACTTCTTATCTCCGGGCATCATCAGAAGATAGAACTTTGTCTTCTGTCTGTTACATAGAAACAGGTTCTTACATATAATGACGCCAAGCACCTTATCTATTATATTGCAGGCCTCCATGTTATCTGCTGGTTCATGATCGGTACGGTAGTATTCTATCCCAAGTTTATCAAGACAGTCATATGTCCTGATCTCTCTCGGAAGTCTTCCTTCTTCATTTTCCGGCCTGCCTTTATATAGCTCCATCGGTCTTTTCCTCCATTACTGTATCTTTTCTCAATTATAGATAAACTTCAATAGTTTTCATCCTTTTTCCAGTTCCAGATATAACGGACGAAGGCTCTCTATATCAGTTGTTGTCGCTTTTCTTATAATCATAACAGTTATTAAACCTTGCAAATCTTTTTATAGTGCTCTCAAGAGCATTATCTAATTTTTTTGTATTACGAACATCTTCTTCCCACCAAAGTCCCTTCATCTGAAGGATACCGTTCTTTCGATCGGCAGCAGTATCGATGCGTCCTACAAACCGATCTCCATAAACAATGGGAAGTGTATAATATCCATACTTTCTTTTCACAGCCGGTGTATATATCTCCCACGAGTACCGGAAATCAAATACCGAAAGTATCAGAGCCTTATCCCACATCATCGGATCAAGCGGAGCAATAAATGACATACGGGGTTTTAAATCTGCGCTGCCATCTATTATCTTCTTCATCAACTCATCATCTTCAGAGCGATAGTAAAATGGCACCTTTATGCCTTCTACCATCACAGAAAGGATCTTACCCTCTGCTTCCAGGATCGAGTATATCTTCTTTCTTGTTTCGGCATTAATATATATCCCCAGAAATGCTGTGCTGTTCTTATCCCATAAAAGTCCTACTGCCCCGATCCTACGCAGTACTCTCCAGCAAAGAAAGCTCTCTTCATCATCACATGGGTTTTCCGATTCAAGAATAGATGATGATATATATTTATCTGCAAGATCATAATACTTACGGCTTCCCTGTTTATGATGAATGATCAGTTCACCATCCGTATATAACTGTTCCAAAATTGATCTTGCTGCCGGAGAAGGTTTCTGCCAGTTTCCACTCCAATGCATGGATGAATGCCAGAATATCTCTCCCTCGATCGGAAGAGAGCTGCTGCATACCGGGCCATTTTCATCAATATATTTAACCGCCTGTTTCCTCAAATCTTCTATGCCGTCAAATGTCTTGCCTAACTCACGGCTTCTATCTCTATAGGATGAAAAATAAGGCCAATCTTCTGTTGGCCATATTGACAGCTCTTTATCTGCATAGTCAACCAGCAATCTGTCCTTATAAAGCAGATCACTAAGCATTGACTTCTTGAAGCCCTTTACTCTAGATTGTAATGTCAGCTCGGCGTTTTTTCCGCAAACATCTACCGGATCAAACTGAATGCATCCCGCCTGTCGCACATACTCCAGCGCCCCATCTTTTCCACTAAACCGATAAGAACCTATCAGTCCTTGTTTTGCGAGAATAAATTGTCTAGCCTGTTGTTTCGTTATTGTTATCATATACCAGCTCTTCCATGTTGTTTTCAAATACTCCCGTCTCAACGAATCCCATTGAAG
Organism: Eubacterium sp.; assembly: GCA_017619835.1. GTDB lineage: Bacteria > Bacillota > Clostridia > Lachnospirales > Lachnospiraceae > Eubacterium_Q. The sequence continues at coordinate 28,556 of JAFZRN010000039.1, read as the reverse complement.
TGTATAAGCGTTTGGCGACATCATTTCCGGGAGACACACCTGTATAGATTGCTTTGACATTATACTTTTCTTTGAGAAATTGAATGCCAAGCTCAAGCGCTTTTCGTCCGTAGCCTTTGTTCTGGTGATTCTTATCGATCAGCAGCTTCCACAAGGTGTAATACTCTTTCGCCTCGTAATAGCCCATCATAATGAAGCCGACAATCTCGTCATCTTCATAGACGGCAAACGGAAAGGCCGTGTCTTTATAGACGTAGGCCTCGGCTAATGATTCTGCCGTTGTAGATACAAATTTCTTTTGTTCGTCAAATACTCGTAAGTTTAATACCGCATCTATGTTGTCTTTTGTAATAGTTTTTAAACGGATCATGTTAATTTATTCTTTCAATCATTTCCTTAACACTATATATTCCAGCTCATGCATTAGAAGCACTTCTTGTTATGGTCTTGATTGCAAGTGTTGATTAATGCACATTTATAGCAAACTTCGTTTTTACTGTAGCCGTTTTCAAAGAAGTCTTTCACATTCTCGAGTGTTGTGTCTGCGATGTTGGAAAGCGCTTCCTGAGTAAGGAATGCCTGGTGAGATGTAACGATTACATTAGGCATGGAAATGAGTCTCGCCAGAACATCATCATTCACTATATGATTAGAATAATCATGGAAGAATACATCTGATTCTTCTTCGTATACATCGAGGCATGCCGCTCCGACTTTACGCTGCTTTATCCCTTCAACAAGTGCTTCGGCATCGATGAGTGCGCCTCTGGATGTATTGATCAGAATAACACCCTTCTTCATCTTTTCAATTGTCTCTTCATTCACCATATGATGATTCTCATCTGTCAAAGGACAGTGGAAGGAAATGATATCACTTCTCTCCCACAATTCATCAAGAGATACGTATTCAATTCCGCTTCCCTCAGCCGGGAACTTATCATAGGCAATAATGTTCATTCCAAATCCACGGCAGATATCTATAAAGATTCTTCCTATCTTACCTGTTCCTACAACGCCGACAGTTTTTCCGTGAAGATCAAATCCCGTCAGACCATTCAGGCTGAAATTGAAATCTTTTGTACGGATGTATGCTTTATGAATTCTTCTGACCGATGTAAGAAGAAGCGCCATCGCATGCTCTGCAACTGCATAAGGAGAATATGCAGGCACACGTACAACATGCAGCTTCTTATATGCATAATCAATATCGACATTGTTATAGCCGGCGCAGCGAAGTGCTATCAGCTTTACATCCATGTCTACAAGCATATCGATCACATCTTTATTGATGTCATCATTAACGAATACGCAGACCGCATCGAAGCCTTCTGCCAGGCGGCAGGTATCTTTTGATAGTCTTGTTTCGAAATAACTGATATCGAAGTTCTCATCACTATTTGATCTGATAAATGATTCCTTGTCATAATCTTTTGCATCGAAGAAAGCTATTCTTGTTTTCATACTTCAGATTCTCCTTTTCTTTTTATCAAACTGTTATCTCTATCTGATTCCCCTCCACTGCGACAACACAGCTTTCATAATATCCGTCGCCGGTGGTTCTCGGGCCGCTTAATACTTCATATCCATCTGCTTTTAACAAGCTTGTTATCTCATCTACTTTCTCACGGCTTCCAACACTGAATGCCACATGAATATAACCTGTTTGATTTACTGCCTTTTCGGAATCTGTCATCCCCGGTTTATTCATGATCTCCAGCCTGGCGCCGTCATCAAACGAGATAAAATATGATCTGAAATCTGTTGTTTTATTATGGTAGCCATCATTAGATACACCGCCAAGATATCTTACAAAGAAATCTCTTGCAGCTTCCAAATCATTTACATACATAGCTATATGTTCAATCCGCATAATTCAAAACCTCCAACAGGCTTTTTATCACCGACAAAAGCCACCTCTTCTATCGATACCTTCATCTCCATGTACTCTTCGGGAGTCATAGTGTTTGTTATTTCATAATCGATCATATTTTTCTCTCCGCTTATATATACTCCACACCAATCGAGGTTAATTATATCATAATTTCTTCTGCATCCATAAAAGATCGTACCATCTGTCAAACTTTATTCCTATTGATCTCATATGAGCCACTTTGTCAAATCCAATGCTTGTATGAAATCTATAACTGTCATTTGTCAGGTATTCATCTTCCACTTCCGTGTAAGCTGCACCTGCAAGCAGATTTACGATTCCCATGCTTCGGAGTCGGGGCTCTAATTCCTTATACAGCATACGGCCAATCCCACGTCTATGATAGTCCTTATCAATATATATCGATGATGACGCCGTACGGAAGTATGCATCTCTTGTACTATAAGGACCTGCATAGATATATCCTATCACAAGCCCATCTTTTTCGCACACAAGATACGGATACCTTTCTTTCGTTTTTCTGATACGCTCTTCAAACTCACTTACTGAAGGAGCATCATATTCAAATGAAATAGCAGAATTTGTAACATAATATGAATATATCTCAGCCAGCCTTCCCGCATCTTCTATTTTCACTTCTCTGATCAAGTAATCTTCCATAGCTTTATCCTCTCTATGTTAAGAATAAATTGTCTTCATCTCTTCGATTATATCTACTGCGCTCGCAACCATCTTAGGGCAGAAATCCGTAAACAATCCTTTTTCTAAAACAGCCTGCCGTCCCTCCGAAGTAGAAATGTCATAACCCAATAGATCATTGCATATATATGAGCCGTTTATCTCCTTAAAACGCTTTAGAAAATAATCATTTACCTCGTCAGAACGATGGCGTTCATTCATATCACCTTTTATACTTTGTCCATACAGGAGGCCTAAAACCATAAGAGCTCCTGAACACGCCCCGCAAACTTCACCCTTTCTCATTCCGCTTCCAAAGCATGAACCAAGCTTCAATGCCTGTTCCTCGGTAATCCCGCATTCCTCAGCATATGAAGCAAGTACTGCTTGTGAACAGTGAAATTTCTCACTAAAGTAAATAAGTGCTTTTTCCTTTTGATTGTTCTCCATCTCAATCTCCTTTCCAAGTAAAGAAAAAACAGAATCGTAAATATTCATACACTTTCTGATCATTTACGGTTCTGTTTATATTTTACTTATTAACAGCACCGTACAGCAACAAGACATATGTTCAAGCAGCCATACGGATAATCTGTAGTGGCTACAAAAACCTACGTCTTCTCTGCTTATGCTGTTTTTTATTACTGTTAATCAGCATCAGTTTCATTTCCTCTTTGAATTAATATGCATGCCATAATACGCCGATAAGTTGGAAATGTCAACAAGAAAGAAAACCGGTATCTTCTCTATTCATAACCCTTTTAGTCGTTATTCAACTCAGCTATCGATTCTGACTTGTCAGATAGCCTTACAAAAATCTATTATTTCCTGCTTTCTGGTTTCAACATCTTCCCTATATTCGATTGATGTAAGTCCTAATCCGCCGCAGCAATCCACTTCAAGATGTCCATAAAAATGTTCGATAGTTCCAATAATTCTGTTACACTCAGCAACATTGGGACCGGTACGAAGAGCAATGGCATAACCTTTTTTTCCAGACGGAATACTCTTGTGTGGCTCATGTGTATTGCACCAGGGTGTGCATCTATCTATAAAAGCCTTAAACTGGCCCGGAACATCAGCCCAATAGGAAGGTGATACCGATATGATCACATCTGCCTGTTCAAATTCGCTCATCAGAATATCTACATCATCCTGTTGAACACATTCTGCTGTTGCATGACAACTCCTGCATCCCCTGCAAAAAGAAAAATCATAATCATCAATACAAACAGATTTAACATCATATCTGTCAGCCAGTTCCTCTGAAACAATTCTACTGATTTCTGCAGTAGCACCAGTTTTGACAGGACTACAATTGATAACCAACGCTCTCATCATATTCTCCTTTTTTCGCTACACAATATAGGACATATCATTGATATGTCTTACTCTATGTTTTCCGTCATCACCGGTGATCATGTGAGATACTCCTCCCGCCGGGCCATGTATATCTACCTGATAATATGATTCAACCGGCAGTCCCAGATACATAGCATTCCAGATACTTAAAAGATCTCCATGGGATACGATGATTATATTTTCTTCTTCGCTTGCCATCACGTCTTCAAAGAATGGTAAAAGACGATTCCATGCATCACGTCTGCTCTCACCATCTGAAAATAATCTGTCATCAACTGTATTCTCAGGTGATTCAATATTCTCGCGAAGCCACTGTACTGACTTTCCACAACATTTTCCAAGATTTCTTTCTCTCAATTCTTTCTTTAATATCGGATTTACTTCCAGATATTTTGCAATCTCGTCAGCAGTCTGTTTAGCACGCTTTAGATCCGAAGAATACATGATCACTTTTTTTCCTGCCAGTTCTTCTTTTAGTTTTTTACCAATATGATCAGCCTGATTTTTCCCAAGCTCCGTTAAATCCCAATCAGTCCAAGAACCAACCATTCCATTCGTGTGGTGAACTGACTGTGTGTGTTGAACCGTGATAATGTGTTTCATTCTTTTACTCCTATATTCTCTTACATGATCTCAACTGTTAAAATATGTCTTGTCGGCCAAAATTCATAAAGATAAAGCTTTTTCACCTTTCCGGCAAAAGGAGAAAACTCATCTAATACTATCGGCATTGCTTTTTGAATAACATCAGATTTATCAATCAGCAAGGTACTGTGAGGAGACCACTCGAATTGATCTTTACTATCCAGAAAATGGTCTTTCAGCGAAAGCATTTCCCTGCTTAATTCCGGCTTAATGAATAAAACATCATTTTCCGGAAGCCTGAACAAGCCAGTATGATTGAATGATACCTCGAATGTCTCGATTGTATCACCTATACTTTTTAAGCGGTTTATAAGGTCTTCTTCGCGATTGCAATCATAAGATCCCAGAGTAAAATGCATAGGGATATTTTTTGTCTGAAATCCTTCGAATCCCGCTTCATATAGTTTGTTTTGTATTGCTGATAGTTTTTCTTCTGTCAGGTCGTCATATCCTGCCAGAATATATAACGATTTATTATCCATGTTTTTCACCTATGTCAGTTTAGATTTTTTGATAAAAACAAAAGCAGGTCATCGTCATTAACACAAGGTGTATACGGCTCCAGAACTTTGTTTTGATACCAGACACCACTTCCATCCGGAATGTATCCGCGTTTACTGTAGATTCGCTGTGCAGGGCCATAACCGGAGTGTAATCCAACAGCCAAAAACACCATATCAGACAATTTCGCAGCTTCACTTTCTGCCACATCAAGCAACTTGTTTCCTATACCCTTGCAATGAATATCAGAGAACACTGTCAAATCGACAATTTCAGGATAATCCTTACCACCCCAAGGGCCTTCTGTTGGATGAAGAACAAGAGTACACTGACCTTTCACTTCACCTTTATATTCAGCAACGAATACAAGTCTTTCGCCTTTTTCCTGTTCTATATAATAATCTTCATAAGTTTTGATCTGAGGATGCCATCCGTAGGAAAGATATGTATCATACAATACCTTTGCATCTTCCGGTATCATACTTCGGATTTTCAATTCTCCGTCATCATAATAATTTTTCATTTTCTTATACCTATTCGTAATCATAATTCTTACTCGTAACGTATATGTGTCCTATTCCAAAAGTCACCGCAAATATAATCAATAAAACGTGAAGCATTGTTATACCGCTCAGCAAAAATATACCCGTCGGAATAAGTGCCAATGCCATCTGTTTCCAACGTGTTTTCTTTCTAAAATATAGCACCCAAATCAGCCAGTAAGAAGTCATTAATAATATGTTTCCAAACAAGTAAACAATAAAGGCTCCAACAGACCAAAACCCAAATTCCGCTAAGCCAATGTTGAATACCATTAGAAACATACTCCCATAACGACCAATTTGTTCCAGAATATTCATGAATTTATTTGTACATTTGTTTTCCCCGTTCTTTTCCTTTAAAGCATATATGATATTTGGAATTAACAACAATACCACTATTATCAAACCAAATATATTAAGCCAACCTATTTCGGAAAGGAATAGAACAGTCGGACCATCTGCACCGCCAATCACTAAAATACTGTTATTCATCTCAAATCCTTTCACAGACAAACTGCGATTTGTTATCCAATATAATATATCATAAACCCCCTTAACAAAAAAGAAAGAACAGCAAATTTCCCAAGCTGTTCTTTCATGAGAGAGAGTAACAAATAGAAACCCTTGTCAATCTAATTATACAGAACATTATAATTACTTATTTTTCATAAAAAATCAATAGCCATTGTGTGAACGACACAAATTCTGTGTGAACGACATGTTTTTTATCAAAAATTATACATCATAAAGTTTCCATTATGTTTAAAACCATATGCCGTATATAACTTTACACCCATATCCGAAGCAGTGATATGAACCGATCCACACCCATATGCTCTTGCCTCTTCCACAACGCGATGAAGAAGTTCTTTTGCAATCCCCATACGCCTATAGTTCGGATCAGTAAACATACTTGAAAGAAGGCCGAGCTTTCCCGATGGGCAAGAAAAATATGGCGGCTTTTCCACAAACGACATTCCACTAGTTCCCACAATCGTCTCACCATCCATAGCAAGCCATGAAACAAATGTACCATCCGACATATGCTTATGATAATAGTCAAAGAGTGCAGATTTGAGATCTACATCACTTGGGACAGTTCTTCCCTCTGACTCATATTCTTCAGTCAACTGTTTGATCCTCATATCAATAAAGTTTTCCAGTTCTGCTTCCGTTAGATTTTTATATACAATATCCATACATACTCCTTCTACCTTCTAACAAATCCTTAATCAATGGCATAACCCGCATCTGAGAGCACCTCTAAAGCATGCCCAAAGTTTTCTTTTTTCACAAGAATATAATCCGTATTATATGTAGATACTGCAAATATCCCTATATTATTATCTGCAAGAATCCCGGAAATCTTTGAAAGAATTCCAACAAGAGAAAAATCCAATACTCCCTGAATACGAAAACCACGCCAGCCATCATCACGTATAGTTGTATTATCCGGCACATCATCGGTTTTACATACCAGAGAGATTTCTTCATCAGTCTTTCCGACAAAGTAGAAATCCTTACTCAAATCAATATTCTTAACATCTGATACTTTACAGATGGTCAGATCATAGTCCAGTTTTTTTAACTCCATACATTTTTACCTCTAAATCTTAAAAATATTCATCGATGTTATTCCTTGTATATTCTATTACTTTTCTCATACCTTCCTGTTTTGATGTAATGACCTTCTTGAATTGCGGCTAAGGTAGCTGCTACACATACAACTACTACACTGTACCGTAATTCAACAAATCCCACTGTAAAAGGTAATAGAAATAACAAACAACCTGTAATCTTATTCATCACAGAATGAACTGATACAAAGTTTCCCTGCACTATAATCCCAGACACAATGTTTATCACCTTTATTATTGCAATGATCCCAATCCAGATAAACACCCAAATTGCAATATCTAATATTGGTAATAACTTGATCATGCATATAACAACAAAGATAAAATCAGCAACTGTATCTAATGTAGAGCCGAACTCACTAACGGTACACGTTTTTCTTGCTATAGTTCCATCAATCATATCTGAAATTCCTGCAATTATATACAATAGATAAAATGCAACTGAAAGAGCAGGACAAAACAACAAAGCTATGGAACATATTATTCTGGTACCGGTTATAATATTTGCCATATATAAACGCCTTCCATAAACCGGAATTTTTAGTATTCCTTTTTTATCTCTGCTATATTGTATATTTCCTTAAACTTTTCTAAATCCTTAGCCCCTCTTATTAACATTACTTCAGTGAAATGACCATCTTCTTTATTCTTAAAACCTGCCACCTGTTCTCCGGTACAGATACTACACTTAATTACAGCTATCTGCTTATCGGAGTCAAACGGTATATCTTCGCTAAGATATCTCTCGTAGTATGGTTTCTTATCAGAATCCTGTTTCATTTCTATGTTAAATACTATTATAAATCCTAAAAGAATGATTCCCCCGATAATACTTAATCCCCAATAGAAAGAACCTGTGATAATCCAAATAACAGCAGGCAATAATATCCCGATAACTAAAGATATCACTATCCATACCGCACCAAAACGAATAGAATTAATTTTAGGCATCCTAAACTTACTCATACTCTATTTCCTCTTCTTTATAAATATTCTCGAGCACTACTCTGTCAATATATTCTTCGCATGCCTGCGTATTTTCTGCTTCCTCTAAAAAAGTATATTTACCCTCTTCATACTCAGGATTCCACTCACATAAATATGCAAGATCCATTTCATCAACCAACGGCTCATTATCTATACTATTATCCTGATTCGCTTCTTCCAGTACATATCCATTCTTAAGCAGACGAAACTCAATAGTAGTACTTACTATTCGCTCAACTATCTTTGCATCAAGTTCATATTCCGATCCAAGCTTTTCTTTCAGGGATCGATTCGCATATGTAAGCGCCGCTTCTTTTACTTGATCAGCTTTCTCTCTCACTTTTTGAATGGATGCATCTGCCGTGCCTTCCAACAAACATTTATATGGAATCCTGTATTTTCTCAGCATCTCACCAAAGCCTGTATAGAATATTACTATTCCGGGGTCGTTGACCTTTATCACTTTACCGTTTTTCATATAGAAGAAGACATCCTCTCCCTGGGGAAATTCAATCCTCTCTATCTTTTCATATGGGATCTCTGTCTTTCTCTTAAAGAGAGAAAATAAAGGTTTTATTACAAGCTTATCTTCTTCATATCTTGCTGCCACAGCTTACCTCTCCTTCTTTATATTAATTCTTTTCGGATTTCTGAACCTGTTTGGTTCCCATCAGGAAACAAAGCACCCTGCTCTTTAATACAAGCTCTGAACATATCATCGTTACAATATATGCAAGTATGACAGGAACAAAATATAATAAAGCGATATTATTCCCAAGAGCATTGGATAACCAATATTGAAACAGAACGATCCAAAGGAAATGAATACTGAAATAAGGGAAGGATCTCTGAGACATATAGGTTGAAACCTTGCCTTTGAAATCAAGCTTATTCTTTCCGATTCCGATAAGTGCAAGTATCATAAACCATTCGGCAAATGCTTTAGCTATAACATTGATAACACCAAAATCTTTTCCCGACCAGATGAACATATATACATTCAAAACAGCAGCTACAATCCCGACTGCCAGAGAAATAAATCTGTATCTTTCGGCTTTTTCTATAGCCTTATCATCCGACATCAGATAATAACCGATAAGAAAAATATACATATACTCAGCGAAGCTTTTTCCGCCAACCGCTAACAGGTCATATAGGAAAGGAAGCGGGATTACCAGAAGGCAGATTGCCCAGAATGGGAGTGTCCTGCCGGACGTACCTTTCCTGATGTGATCCACCACCTTAAATATCAGGATTGAAACCAGCGATATTACAAATAGAAAATACAGAAACCAGAATTGTCCGACTCCGAAGCCTCCGTCAAAGCCCGAAAGATCGGTCCATTTGGTGAAGAACACTTTATAGTGTCCGAAAAAGCTTCCGTTATATCCAAAGTTTGTCTTATCACCAATGTAAGCAAGGATCGGGCAGAATACTAAAGTTCCAAACAGAAAAGGAACCATCAGCCTCTTTATTCTTTCCGCAATATACTGCGAGTAAGAACGTTTCTTCAGCGCATATCTCGTACTCATTCCCGCAAGCATAAAAAGAAGCGGCATGAAGAACGGACTGAAGAATACTATGAAACTGCTGATGCCTCTGTTGGGTGCGAAAAAGATATAATTCAACTCACCCCATGTATTGAATGCCTGTGAGGCATGATATGGGATGAGCAGAAAAACATCCATCCATCTTAAATTGTCGATAAAATTCTTTCTCATGTTTTATTCACTAAAGTCGATATCCACAGCTATATGAATGTCATATTCCGGAAATGCTTTAAATGCAGCCAGGAAGACATTTGCAATAATACCTATTATGCTGGTCCTGACGATCACGCGGTCACGGCTTATTTCTCTTTCCATAGTTCCTATATAATTCCTTTCACTTTCAATATGTCCTCTGCTGTTTCGGCGATATGGGTTGCGCCCGCCTTCTCAAGCTCGTCTCTTTTTCCGTATCCGTAAAGAACTCCTATGGAATCGATCGAGTTTGCATTGGCTCCGTCTATATCATAGAATCTGTCGCCAATCATAACGTAATCGGCAAGATTTATCTCGTTATCTCCCGCCGCCTCTTTGATCGCAGCAGCAACGAGCTCATCCTTCGAGTAGCTCTTGTCACCGAGTTCCGGGCCGATGACATTTTCAAAAAACTGCAGGATATTAAAATGCTCGACTATCTTCTTTGCGTAGACAGTTGGCTTTGATGTTACGACATAGAGTTTGAAACCATTTTCATGCAGGGTTTTAACCACATCCTCAATCCCGGGATAAAGCGGTGCATTGAACATCTCGCCGCCGCTGTAGCGCTCCCTATATATCTTCGCCGCCTTATCGGCATCCTCGTCATTCATCTGATAGAATTCCTTAAGTGCCTTGATGAGAGGCGGGCCGATGAACCTTTTCACCGACTCACGGTCAGCCACCTTGATGCCCATCTGTTCCAGCGCGTAAGTAATGGAATTGATTATTCCGAACTCGGACTGGGTGAGGGTCCCATCAAGATCAAAAAACAAATACTTATACATAATCTTCCTCCAAAAAGCTTGGGCTTGACTTTCCGTCAGGCCATGAATTACACTGATTGTACCATACATGAATGAAAATAAGTAGTAAAAACGGAGGTTATCATGGACACACGTGCAGCGATCATCGCAATCATAGTTAAGAGGACCGAGTCCGCAAATGAGATCAATACGGTTCTGCATGAATATAGCGACTATATCATCGGCAGAATGGGAATCCCTTATCAGAAGAAAAATATCAACATAATCAGCATCGCGATCGATGCATCCCAGGATATTATCAATACGCTTGCCGGAAAAATAGGAAGAATTGAAGGAGTTACAACAAAAACTGTTTATTCTCCCGAAGATTAGTGTTATAATATCTCTACCTTAATAATGTAATTTTTCATCCTGATATCAAAACCGGCCTGAATGGGTCGTTTGAGATAAAAGCATGAGGAGCATAAGACCACTGTTTTTTATGCGCTCTCTGTCTGTCAGGGGGCGCTTTTTTTGAGGAGAATGTTATGAGTTTAAATGACACCCCATCGGGCGAAAGACTCCGCATCAGCTTCTTCGGAAGGCGAAATGCCGGCAAGTCCAGCCTGGTAAATGTAATAACCAATCAGGAGATATCCGTAGTCTCCGATACTCTCGGAACGACAACCGATCCCGTGGTAAAGGCCATGGAGCTTCTTCCGCTCGGGCCGGTGCTTATCACAGATACTCCGGGCTTCGATGACGAAGGCTCTCTCGGCGAGCTCCGCGTTAAGAGGACGCGCCAGATCCTTAATAAGACAGATATCGCGGTGCTGGTTACTGATGCGACAGCTGAAGACAGCGAATATGAGCAGGAGCTGATCGGACTTTTTAAAGCGAAGGATATTCCTTATATCGTTGTAAGGAATAAGTGCGATCTTCTGGGTGTCGGAACAGATAAGAATGTTGGTGACGGGACGGAAGGGAATGACGTCGCTGACGGAAGCGTTCCGGACGCAAATACTATCTACGTAAGTGCGCTGACCGGTTATCATGTCCACGAGCTTAAGGAAAAGATTGGAAGCCTTAATCCTTCAAACGGACCCGAAGTAAGACTTGTGGGAGATGTGATAAGTCCGGGGCAGACTGTCGTTCTGGTCATCCCCATAGATGAGTCCGCTCCGAAGGGACGTCTTATCCTGCCTCAGCAGCAGGCTATAAGAGATATCCTTGAAAGCGGTGCCTATGCCGTAACCACAAGAGAGACCGAACTTAAGGAGCTTCTGGATAAGATGGCTCCGAAGCCGGATCTTGTCATCACGGACAGCCAGGCCTTCGGTCAGGTAAGTAAGGATACTCCGGCTGATATAAAGCTGACTTCCTTCTCAATTCTTATGGCTAGATATAAAGGCTTTCTCGAGACTGCGGTCATGGGAGCCAAAGCAATAGATAAACTTAAGGATGGTGACAAGGTTCTTATCAGTGAAGGCTGCACGCACCACAGACAGTGTGGGGATATCGGAACCGTAAAGCTTCCGAGATTGCTGAAAGAGCGTACCGGAAAAGACCTTGAGATAACAGCAACCTCCGGCGCGGACTTTCCGGATAATCCCGAGGATTACAGTCTGATCATCCACTGTGGCGGATGCATGCTCAGCTCTCGCGAACTCATTTACCGTATGAAATGCGCCGAGGACGCAGGAGTACCGTTCACGAACTACGGCGTTGCCATCGCATACATGAAGGGAATACTCGAACGAAGCATCGAAGTCTTCCCCGATCTGCTGGAGAAATATAAAATGTAACACTTTCGTAATGGGGCCAGGCCCCATTACAAAAGTGTTACATTTTGAGGAATTGATATGAATCAGAATAATAAAATGATAATTGATAAGCTGGCGGGGACGCATGAGCTCACAAGGGATGAGTGGTACACACTGCTGGATACTTACACAGAGGAGGACAGGCTTTATGCTGCGTCTCTTGCGCGTGAGGTTACGGACAGGGTGTACGGCAAGGATATCTTCATCCGCGGCATCGTGGAGTTCTCGAACATATGCAGGAACAACTGCTACTACTGCGGGCTCCGCGCCGGAAATGATAGATTAGAGCGTTACAGACTGACCGAGGACGAGATCTTCGAATGCTGCGAGAGCGGCTACAGCTACGGCTTCAGGACCTTCGTTCTGCAGAGCGGCGAGGATCTTACCTACGACACCGACACGATATGCAGGATTGTCCGCCGGATCAAGAAGGCTTATCCGGATACGGCAGTGACTCTTTCCATCGGAGAGAAAAACTACGAGGAGTATAAGGCGTACCGCGAGGCCGGTGCCGACAGATATCTCCTTCGTCACGAGACCGCAAGCAAGCCTCACTACGAGAGGCTTCATCCCGAGGAAATGTCCTGGGACAACCGCATCAGATGTCTGCATGACCTTAAGAGCCTCGGTTTCCAGACCGGCTGCGGCATCATGATAGGTTCGCCCTACCAGACCACCGACTGCATTGTGGACGACATGATATTTATGGGAGATTTTAAGCCGGAAATGATCGGGCTCGGCCCCTTCCTTCCGCACTCCGATACTCCGTTTAAGGATGAGCCCAAGGGTTCCTATGAGCTGACACTCTTTCTGATAAGTCTGTGCCGACTCATGCTGCCAAACGTGCTTCTTCCGGCGACCACCGCACTCGGTACCATCAAGCCCGACGGCCGTGAGCAGGGAGTCCTGGCAGGTGCAAATGTCATCATGCCGAACCTCTCTCCCGTCAAGACAAGAGACAAGTACATGCTCTACGATAACAAGATCTGCACCGGAGAATCTTCTTCGGAGTGCAGAGGCTGCATCGAAAAGAGGATGGAAGCGATTGGATATAACGTCGTCATTTCACGCGGCGACTATAAAGGAAAATGATATGAAAAAGATAGCAATCTACGGAAAAGGCGGAATCGGAAAATCCACCCTTTCCTCCAACTTAAGCTCAGCGCTCGCAAAGCGCGGACTCACGGTTATGCAGATAGGCTGCGACCCGAAAGCGGACTCCACTTCACTGCTCTGCCCCAAGGAGAAGATCACGACGGTGCTTGAGCTCGTAAGAAGCGGGAAGCCATTTACCCTGCAGGACATGGTTAAGGAAAGTGAGTCGGGCGTTCTCTGCGTCGAGGCCGGCGGCCCGGTTCCGGGACTCGGCTGTGCGGGGCGCGGCATCATCAATGCGCTCGAGGCTCTCGAGACCAAGGGTGCTTACGACTTCTACAAGCCCGACGTAATAATCTACGACGTCCTCGGCGACGTTGTCTGCGGCGGCTTCACGATGCCGATGCGTAAGGGCTATGCCGACGAGGTCTACATCGTAACCTCCGGCGAGAAGATGTCGATCTACGCTGCCGCAAATATCGCGATGGCCGTTAACAACTTCCGCAAGCGTGACTATGCGAAGCTTGGCGGCATCATCCTTAACTGCCGCGGAGTTGATAATGAAGAGGAAAATGCTTTCGCGCTCGCGAAGGATTTCGAGACAGACGTCGTTGCAACGATACCGAGAAGCTCCCTTTTCGAGAAAGCGGAGGCCGAAAGCAAGACCGTTGTCGACCTCTTCCCCGATAGCGATGTCGCTGAAAAGCTTCTCGCACTCGCTGACAGGGTGACAGAGTAACCGGCAACCAGGAAAAATAAACGGATAAATCCTATGATCAAAGCATTAAATACTTTCGAAAACAGAATACCCGAGCCGATCACACTCGCCGAAATGGATTTTGAGAATCCTTTCTACGAGGGGCTTACCTATAATGCGGCCGCAAGGGGCGTCTGGAACATCGTTCACACGGGAATGCTTATCCCGGAGTCCAACCAGGTCTATGTCTGCGCACAGGGATGCCTTCGAGGCGTAGTGCTCACCGCAGCGGAAATGAATGCGATGGAACGAATGTCATGGGTTGCCCTCAGAGAAGAGGATATGTGGAACGGCGAGATGGAGAGCCGCGTCATCGAAGGAACGCGCCATATCGTGGAGCAGCTCGAAGTAAAGCCTCGCTGCGTACTCATCTATCTCAGCTGCATGCATATGTTCGAGGGCTGCGACTTTAAGATGATAACCGACGAGCTTTCAGAGATGTTCCCCGACATCGATTTTGTCGAGTGCTACATGATCCCGACCATGCGTAAGACCATGTCGCCCGACAGCATGATGAAGATAAGTCTCTACGAGCCCGTGAAGGAGCTTCCCAAGAAAAACGACCTGGTCGCTCTTATCGGAAGCAACCTTCCCTTTGATAAAGCTTCCGACATCGCGCAGCTTATCAGGCTGTCCGGAAGACGTATCTGGGATATCGCCGACTGCGACACCTACGACGAATATCTTAAGCTCGGCGCCGCACCGCTTGCTATCTCCACTCTCTCGGTGGCAGATACTTCCGCAAAGCAGCTTACAAGGAGGCTTAACCTCGAGTGGCTGAAGCTTCCGATTTATTTTAATGAGTCAAGGATCGACTCCGCACTTAAAGAGCTCGGCGCAAAGCTCGGGCTGGACGGCGGGGCTGTCGATAAGTTTATAGAAGAGTCAAGGAGCAAAGCCTATGCTGACCTTAAGAAGGCGCGCGCGATAGTAGGCGATACTCCGATTGCAATAGATTACACTGCGTATCCTTATATACTCGAACTCGCCGAGCTCCTTACGGCAAATGATTTCCATGTTGAACGTATATACAGCGACTCATTTCCAAAGGACGAAGGCGAATGCTTCGAAAGGCTTAAGGAGGTGCGTCCGGATATCAAGGTTTATCCGACGATCGACCCTGCGATGAGGTTTGCAGCGGGCGCTGCGGGTGCTGCGGGTGGTTCTGCTACGGGCAGCGATTCGGACGAAGGCGAGTTTCTTGCCATCGGTCAGAAAGCAGCTTACTTCACGGCGACCACGCACTTCGTCGACATCGTCGAGGGCGGCGGAACCTGGGGCTACCAGGCGATAAGCCGTCTTGCCGAACTCATGATCGACGCCCGGGAGAACCCGAAGGATACAAAGAAGACCATCAGTCACAAGGGATGGGGGTGCGAAAGCTGCCTATGAATCAGACTGCAAGAAGAATTTCAATATATGCCGCAGACACCTCGGGTTTCTGCTCGGCGCTATATGAATACGGCGGGATGACCGTGATCCACGATGCATCCGGCTGCAACTCGACATACACGACTCACGACGAGCCGCGCTGGTACGAGAACGAAAGCATGATGTACATTTCCGGTCTTACCGAAAATGACGCCGTAATGGGAAACGATGAAAAGTTTATAAGCGACCTCGTCACGACTGCAGAGCAGCTTCATCCTGCTTTCATCGCGATATGCGCATCCCCGATGCCGGCGATGATCGGGATCGACATGGAGGCGATTGCTTACGAGGTTGAGAGCCGCACAGGTATCCCAAGCTTTAATGTCAGGACCAACGGAATGCAGAGCTATATTCAGGGCGCTGCCGACGCGTTCCTGAAGCTTTCGGAGAGATTTACGGAGGAAGCTGTTGGGGCGGAAGCTGTTGGGCCGGAAGCTAGCGGGCCGGACGGAGTAGCCGGAGCCGGTGAAGTTAATGAATCCGGTAAGCCGCTCAAGGTTAACATCCTCGGCATGACCCCGCTTGACTTCCCACTGGGAACGGAAAACGAGATCAAGTCATGGCTCGAAAGTAATGGGCTTACAGTTAATGCCTGCATCGGAATGGGCACTTCGCTTGATGAGGTGCGCCGGCTTTCCGAAGCTGATGTAAGTCTTGTCGTTGCATCGAGCGGACGTCCGCTTGCCGAATCTCTTCTTGAAAGATTCGATATTCCATTTGTTGTCGGAGTTCCTTATGGGAAGAAATTCGCCGATAAAGTTATCGAAGACCTTAAGACTGCCGCTGCAGAAAGACGCTCTATTGATTCAGCCGCAGACTGCAGGCTTTACGGAAATGAAACCGCGATCGTTGGAGAAAGCGTTCTCTCCACTTCTCTCGCCGCTGCTCTTTCACTTGATAAGGGCATCGCTTCAAGAGTTCTTGAAAGTGTAGGCGAAGGCGACCTCAGCCAGCTCAGTTCCGAGTGGGACATATCGTGCGACGATGAAGACATGCTCGAGAAGGAAATCGGTAAATCAGAAGTGGTTGTGGCTGATCCGCTGTTCGAAGCCATTTGCCATGGAAAAAGCTTTGTGAGGAGGCCGCACGATGCGTTCTCCGGAAGATGCTTTAGCAGGGAACATACTTCGATTTTTGAGATATAGAAAGGAAAGATCATGATAAAAGTTGCTGTTTACGGGAAAGGCGGCATCGGCAAATCGACCGTTACTTCGAACCTTGCCGCTGCGCTTGCCTCGCTCGGGAAAAAGGTTATTCAGATTGGCTGCGACCCCAAGGCCGATTCGACCGCGAACCTTCTGAATGGGGAGCCGGTCATGCCGGTCATGAATTATATGCGCGAGACCGATGAGGAGCCGACCTCGCTCGACCAGATCACGAAGGAGGGCTTCGGCGGGGTTGTCTGCATCGAGACGGGCGGACCGACGCCGGGACTCGGATGCGCGGGCCGCGGGATCATCACCACGTTCTCGCTTCTCGAGGAGCTCGAGCTTTACAAGAAATATAAGCCCGACGCCGTGCTGTATGACGTGCTGGGAGATGTTGTGTGCGGGGGATTTGCGGCGCCGATCCGAGAGGGTTATGCCGACAAGATCCTGATCGTTACGTCAGGTGAGAAAATGGCGCTCTACGCTGCAAACAACATTAACACCGCAGTGAAGAATTTTGAAGACAGAAGCTATGCCAAGGTGCGCGGCATCGTAATGAACCGCCGAAATGTCGAGGGCGAGGAGGAAAAGGTCCGCGCCTTCGCCGAGAAGAGCGGACTTGAGATAATCGCCGACATACCGAGGACAAACGATATAATCCACTACGAAGACATGGGTAAGACTGTGATCGAGGGCGACCCGACGCTTGAAGTAAGCCGCCGTTTCCTCGACCTCGCGCAGCTCCTGATTGATGAAGATAAATAACTATGAATAAAGCATTTTGTATGACAACTAAAGAACTGGCAGAGCTTACGCCTGCCACTCTCCCATCGGAAATGAAGAGCTCCGACCACCTGATCTACAGCTCGCCGGCAACTCTCTACTTTAACTCTCCCGGTGCGAAGGGCTTCGGTGTTAAGAGAGCCGGCCTTGCAGTGCCCGAATCCGTGATGCTTCTCGTATCGCCCGGATGCTGTGGAAGGAACACATCTCTTTTCAGGAGCATGCCCGAATACAGGGACCGCTTCTTCTTCCAGCTTCTGGATGACACGGACATCGTGACCGGACGTCACCTTACGAAGATTCCCGAGGCAGCTGAGGAGATGCTTAAAGTTCTTGATAAGAAGCCGTCGGCGATCATGATCTGTATCACCTGCGTCGATGCGCTGCTGGGGACCGATATGGAGAGAGTCTGCAAAAAGGTGACCGAGAGGACCGGGATCCCGGCTGTCGCATGCTACATGTATGCGCTGACACGTGAGAAGAGGCTGCCGCCCATGGCCGCTGTAAGGACGAGCGTTTATTCTCTGCTTGAGAAGGCCGACAAGGTTCCGCAGGACATGAATATAATGGGATATTTTTCGCCGCTCTTTGATAGCTGCGAGCTCTATCCTCTGATGAAATCGATCGGAATCAAGAACATCCGCGAGATCGGACGGCTGAAGACCTTTGATGAGTATAAGGAAATGTCACGGGCAAACTTCAACCTTGTCCTGAACCCCGAGGCGAGGGCCGCTGCACAGAGTCTGCAGGACAGGCTCGGGATACCTTTCATTGAACTGCTGAGACTTTACCGGACTGATAAGATTCATAATCAGTACAGACTTCTCGGGGAGGCGCTCGGTAGTGGGCTCGATGACGGACCGTATTATGAGAAAGCGCGGCGGGCGATAGAGGGGTTTAAGGAGAGTCGCGGGGCCGTGACATTTGCGGTAGGAGAAATCCAGAACGGCGACCCGATTGAGATGGCTCTCATGCTTGTCGAGGAAGGCTTTAAGGTAAAGGAACTTTTCGCCACCATCGGCGAACTGAATTTCAGATTTTTAAAACGCCTGGCCGAGCTGAGCCCCGACACGTTAGTTTACTCCAACCTCTCGCCGACGATGATGTACTACGAGGAGGAGCCAGTCGACATGTATATCGGCTCGGACTGCAGCTACTACCACCCCGCCACGCCGGGCATCGAATGGTGCGACGATGAGCAGCCATTCGGCTACGACGGTGTGATTAAACTTTTTGAACGTTTGGAAGAATTATAATGAAAAAATTACTCAGATATCTCTCTCCGTTTGCGCCCGATCAGTCAGGCGCCTGCGGAGTACTATACGAACTCGGCGGACTGATCGTCATTGCGGACGCCGGCGGCTGTGCCGGTAACATCTGCGGCTTCGATGAGCCCCGATGGTTCACGAAAAAAAGTGCCGTATTCAGTGCGGGACTCAGAGACATGGACGCCATCATGGGACGTGATGACAGGCTTATCGCTAAGCTGAAGACTGCTCACGACCAGCTGGGCGGTGCTTTCAGCGCGATCGTCGGAACTCCGGTTCCCGCGGTTATCGCGACTGATATGAAGGCTCTTAAAAGGATGGGCGAGAACAGTCTCGGGATTCCATGTATAACAATAAACTGTGACGGAACCGCCTACTACGATGAGGGTGAGGAAGCCGCATGGCTCTCGCTTTTCGAGGAGTTTGCGGGTAAATCTGTAGAGGAAGTCGACAAAGCTTCCAACAATGATGCGACTGAAGATGCGACTGAAGATGCGGCTGAAGATGCGGCTGAAGATGCGGCTGGCGACAAGATAGGAATCCTCGGTGCTACTCCGCTCGAAACAGGATACATCGATAAGGAGTCCCTGCTTAGTGCTATGGGTTCACTGGAAAATGTTGTCGTATATTCTCTCGGCTCGACCCTGGATGATATCAGAAACGCACCCGACATGAAGAAGCATATCGTGGTAAGCCCTGCTGCTCTTAAGGCAGCCGAATACCTGAAGAGTAAGTTCGGTGTGCCGTATGAAGTCGGCTATCCCTTCATACCTCAGAATGTCGTAGATGAGTCCGTAGCCGCACTTACAAGATTTGCAGCCGATGCCGGCAATTCATCCGATGCTGCCGGATCAGGCGACACTTGCAGTATCCTCATCCTCCACTCCCAGTTCTCCGCAAATGAGCTGAGACAGAAACTTGAGAATGTGGCAGCTGAGTCAGACATTTCCGTTAAGATCGACTGCGCTACATTCTTTATGCAAAGCCCCGACTACGTTGAGGCAGGTGACATCCACCTAAATGATGAAGACGACCTTTACGAATTAGCTTCCTCCGGAAGCTACGATATGATAATCGGCGACGCAGACATCAGGCTTCTCTTGAATGCCGCCGGCTATAAGGGTACTCTTGTCGATTACCCTCACTTTGCAATCTCCGGTCGTTAGAAAGGAGCGGGGTATGCTTACATCCAACATCAGAGTCTACGGCATAGTTCAGGGTGTCGGTTTCCGCCCCTTTGTCAGCCGGACTTGTCTAAGAAACAACATAAAAGGCACGGTATCCAATAAGGGTTCCTATGTCGAGATATTTGCCCAGGGCGAGAATGTCAGCAACCTTCTTTCGGAGCTTAAGTACCATCCTCCCGAAAGATCGAACATCCTGAACATAATCACTAAGCTTGTCGACCTTCCGGAGTTTGATTCCTTCGAGATAATCGAGAGCGAGAAGGACATCGGCGACATCTTCGTTTCGCCCGACATCGCCATTTGCGATAAATGCAAGAAGGAGCTCTATGATCCGAAGGACAGGCGCTATCTTCATCCCTTCATAAACTGCACCAATTGCGGGCCGAGGCTTACGATTCTCGACTCCATGCCCTACGACAGGGAGCGCACCAGCATGAAGGATTTTAAGATGTGCCCCGAGTGCGAGTATGAATATACTCACCCCGAGACCCGGCGCTACGATGCGCAGCCGGTCTGCTGTCCGGACTGCGGCCCCGAGATTTATCTGCTTGAGAAAGATGAAGCGAGCGGCAGACTTGTTCCTACGGACGTTCGCGGCCACGACGCCATTTCCAAAGCAAGAAACGCGATAAATGAGGGCAAAATCTGCGCGATCAAGGGAATCGGCGGCTTTCACCTTTGCTGCGATGCGACAAATGAAAATGCCGTCGCAAGGCTGAGATCACTCAAGAACCGACCCATGAAACCCTTCGCTGTCATGATGAAGGATATAGATACTGTTAAAAGGGAGTGTCATATAGATTCACAGGAAATGTACCGGCAGCTGACAGGCTATCAGAAGCCCATCGTCCTCCTCAGGAGGAATCCCGACTCGACGCTTGCCGAATCGGTCGCGCCCGACAACCCCAAGGTCGGCGTCATGCTTCCGTACACCCCGGTCCACATGCTGCTTTTTGATCATAAGGACGACACGGCCGTGTCCGACTGCCTGATAATGACGAGCGCAAATGCTTCCGGTGCCCCGATCTGCCGCACCGACGAAGATGCTATAGAAGAAATATCCGGTTTCACCGACCTGGTGCTCTCGAATAACAGGACCATCCGGACCCGTGCAGACGACAGTGTTATGGACTATTATCAGGGTGAGCCCTACATGATCCGCCGTTCAAGAGGCTTCGCTCCTCTTCCGTTCATGATCGGTACCGACAGTTCATCCGCGAAACTGCTCAGCCCGAAGGGACATGTCCTTGCGGTGGGCGGCGAGCTGAAGAACACATTTGCGGTTGCGAAGGATTCGCTGATCTATCCATCCGCCTACGTCGGCGACATGGAGGACATCCGCACCGTAAATGCTCTCGAGCAGTCGATCGACAGAATGCAGACCCTTTTGGAGGCAAGGCCCACGCTGGTTGTCGCTGACTTGCATCCGAAGTATAATACTACTGCTGTCGCAGAGTCGCTTGGACTGCCTGTGATGAAGATTCAGCATCACTACGCACACATCCTTTCCTGCATGGCCGAAAATGATTATCTGAGTGAAGTGATCGGAGTCTCCTTCGATGGAACCGGTTACGGAACCGACGGGACCATCTGGGGCGGAGAATTCCTAAAGTGCAGGCTGGACGGATTCGAGAGAATTGACCATATAGCTCCGTTCATCCAGTGCGGAGGCGACCTTTCATCAAGGGAAGGCTGGAGGATAGCAGCATCAATCCTCGGTGACTTCGCAGGTGAATCTGCAGGCGAATCTGCAGGTGAATCCGCTGCAACATCGAATGGTGGTGCCGAAGAAATCTGTACCTCTCTCGGAATATGTAACAGCATGGAATATGGTCTGCTTAAAAACATGGCCAGGACCGGCGTTAACAGCATTATGTCAACCAGTTCCGGAAGACTCTTTGATTCAGTCAGTGCGATCCTCGGCATAAGAAGAAGCTCGACTTTCGAAGGAGAAGCCGCAACTTCACTTATGTTCGAAGCAGATAGATATCTCAGGGAAACAAAGAAAGATCCCGCTTCAGCCGGGAATGCAGACTTTGAAATTATAAAAGATACAAACAGCCTTGTACGTAACATCGCTGATGAATATTTAAACGGAGCCGACAGAGCATATCTTGCATATAGATTCCACGCGGATCTTGCCGCATACATCCACGAGACATGCCTGAGGCTCTGCAGCGAGACCGGAATCCGTACCGTCGCCTTAAGCGGCGGAGTCTTCCAGAACACTCTTCTGCTAAGACTTACGGAAGACCTTCTCGTTAAGGAAAACATTCAAGTGCTGCGCCACAGCCTGATCCCGCCAAATGACGGCGGCATCTGTGTCGGCCAGGCCCTCGCCGGCCTCACTAAACTCAGCATGTGACAAACCGTTCAGATCTATTTGTCACATTTCAGGAGAACAATATGAATAATATCTCAATCGCTAACGAAACGATCAATATCACAAAGGAAGGAAGCTACCTCTATAACGGTGAAAAGGTAGACCTTCCCGATATCGACCTTGAGGAGGTCATCGTCATCAGTCCCGAGGACGGACAGGCTCTTCTCGATGCCGACCTCAGTGATAAAAAGCAGGACAAGCTCTGCAATATATCGGTCATCAATGCCGACTCATTTCAGGCAGGCCGTAAGTATGAAAATGCCCTGGTCATGAACTTCGCTAATGCCCACAGCCCCGGTGGCGGCTTCAGGCTCGGCGCAAATGCCCAGGAAGAGGCTCTCTGCAGTTGCAGCACCCTCTACGCTTCCATCACATCGAAGGAAGCTTCAAAAATGTATTTATATAACAACACCCATCCCAGCCGGGTCGAATCCGACTACATGCTGATCTCCCCGAACGTAGCTGTGTTCAGGGACGAAGCCTGCAACCTTCTGGAAAAGCCCGAGGTCATGGGAGTTGTAACGGTGCCCGCGCCCAACAGGTACGGCGCTGCCCTTCTTGCCGGAAATGATCTTATAAGAGAAACATTTGTCAGAAGAATAAGGATCATGCTCGCAGCTGCCGCAAAGTACGGCTATAAGAATCTCGTGCTCGGCGCATGGGGCTGCGGTGCCTTCGGAAATGACCCCGAGGACGTAGCAAACTACTTTAAACAGGTCATTATAGATGAACAGTACGGTTTCTTCTTCGATGAGATCTGCTTTGCGATCTACGGAAGACCCGATGGAAATAATATCACCACTTTTAAAAGTGTGTTTTAAGGAGGAAATAAAGATGTGTGTAGGACTTGCCGCAAAGGTAGTAAGTGTTAAGGACGGTACGGCGATAATCGATGCCGGCGGAGCAAAAAGAGACGTCAGCGCAGAGCTTCTTGAAGAGCTTGAACCCGGCGACTATGTAATGGTCCACGCAGGTGTTGCCATCGCAAAGATCACAAGCGACGACGTTGATGAATCCGAATCAGTCATGAGCCGTCACGCCAGATAACTCTTAACCACAGGAGAAAAACCATGAATATAATAGAAAATACAAGAGATATAATAAGTTCTTACAAGGGCCGAAAGCTCCGCATCATGGAGGTCTGCGGAACCCATACCCATGAGATCTTCCGTCTCGGCATAAGGAGCCTCCTTCCCGAGGACGTCGACCTTATCTCGGGTCCCGGATGCCCGGTCTGCGTTACGCCGATCGGCTTTATCGATGAAGCGATCTTCCTCGCCCTTGAAAAGAAATGTACCATATGTACCTTCGGCGACCTTATCAAGGTCCCCGGCACGAAAATGAATCTCGCCGGAGCAAGAGCCGAGGGTGCTGACATCCGTCCCGTCTATTCACCGGACGATGCGGTTGAGATTGCCAGGGAGAATCCCGACCTTCAGGTTGTCTTTCTTTCGGTCGGTTTCGAGACGACTACCCCGTCATCCTGTTTCGCCGTCAAGAAAGCAAAGAAGCTCGGCCTTTCGAACTTCTCGATCCTGACTGCCAACAAGACCATGCCAAATGCCTACGCAAAGCTTAAAAACAGCGCGGACGCATTTCTCTATCCAGGCCATGTCAATGCGATAACCGGGACCGCGATCTGCGAACAGCTTAAGGAAGAAGGTGTATCCGGCGTTGTAGCCGGTTTTACCGCAAATGAGCTCATGACGGCACTTGCCGTAACAATAGATAACCTTCAGAAGGGCGAGCCCTTCTTTGAAAACTGTTATGCGAGAGTCGTAAAGCCCGAAGGAAACATCCCGGCCCAGAAGCTTATGGATGAAGTAATGGAGCTCTGCGACACCGAATGGCGCGGTCTCGGAGTGATCGAAATGTCCGGAATGAAGCTAAGATCCGAATATGCGGATTTCGACGCCAGGATCAAGCATGAAGTTCCCGAAATCAAAGGAAAGCCCAATCCGGCCTGCCGCTGCGGAGAAGTTCTCCAGGGTAAATGCAAGCCTTCGGACTGTCCGATGTTCGGCAAAGTCTGCACACCGCTTCACGCAGTCGGAGCCTGCATGGTATCCGATGAAGGAGCCTGCGCAGCCTACTATACCTACAATAATGATCAGGAGTAAATACCATGAATGATGTAATCACACTCGCACACGGAGCCGGAGGAGTTCAGACCTCCGACCTTATAGGAAATATATTCAAGAAGCATTTTGATAACCCGTATCTTACTGCCGATGACGCTGCTGTCCTCGATATGGAGCCCGGAAAGATTGCAATGTCGACTGACGGCTTCATCGTTTCACCCTACGAGTTCCCGGGCGGAAATATCGGAAAGCTCTCCATCTGCGGCACTGTAAATGACGTCGCATGTATGGGTGCAAAGCCGGAATATCTGACCTGCTCATTTGTAATCGAAGAAGGCTTCCCTGTTGCGAAGCTGGAAGAAATCGCCGAAGCTATGGGCAAGACCGCAAGAGAAGCCGGTGTTAATCTCGTTGCGGGCGATACTAAGGTTGCAGGCAGGGGTCAGGTTGATAAGATCTTCATCACGACGACCGGAATCGGCCATATAATCGAAGGCGCTTCTACTTCCGGCGCATTTGCAAAGCCGGGCGATAAGATAATCGTTACAGGTGATATCGGAAGACACGGATGCACTATCCTTCTTGCCAGAAATGATTTCAAGATCGATGCTGACATCACAAGTGACTGCGCTCCTCTTTTCAAAAATGTCGAGAAAATCTTCGAAGCCACAAAGGATGTGCACGTAATAAGAGACGCCACACGAGGCGGCGTCGGTACGGTTCTGTATGAAATTGCCGCAGAAAGCGGCGTAGGAATAAATCTCGATGCATCAAGCATCCCCGTTCAGGACGGAGTAAGAGGCGTATGTAACATGCTCGGACTCGAGCCTCTTTATCTTGCCTGCGAAGGAAGACTTGTTATCTTCGCTCCCGCATCCGAGACTGATAAGATTCTCGATGCACTTCATAGCTGCCCTAATTCAGAGGGCGCATGTGTAATCGGTGAAGTTACCGAGGAGAATAAAGGAAAAGTCATCCTTACTACAGCAGTAGGAGCCAAGACCTTCCTTTCACGTCCAAGCGGAGAGCTTCTTCCGAGAATCTGCTAAAGATATGCTGCCTTAAGCGGCGTCATTTTCAAACAAGAGAGATGATCCCGGCATTCAGCCCTCTCTTACCATTCGTATAACGATGAGAGAAAAAGAGTTCATGATTCTTCATTGTACAAAGCCGGGTCTGATGGATATTCGACATTTTGAGTCCTGCATTAAGGAGTATCAGCTCGTTCAGGTTCCAGAGATTCAGCATATAGCGGTCTCTCACATGAACGGTCCTGAAGATACTGTAGGCAGCGCCGGGGTGGGTCTGGACACTTCCCTTATAGAAGTCCGGAACGCCTCTCGTTTCATCAACGTAGCTGCCGGCCCTGATCTGGATCAGAAAGTCACCCTGTCCTATCCCTTGATCAACTCTGTTATCCGGTGAGCTGTCTACATAAGGGCAGCTCATTACTTGTTTAATGACTTCTTCATCCACCTCGTAATTATCCGGTCCGATGGATGGTCCGATCGCAGCCTGAATATTCTCGGGAAGACAGCCGTAAACCTCTACCATCTTCTCAACTGTCATAGCGGCAATACCCGCAACGGTTCCTCTCCAGCCCGCATGAACAGTACCTATTACCCTGCTCACGGGATCTGCGAGCAGGATCGGCACGCAGTCAGCCGTATATACGATGAGCGGAAGGTTCGGCACATTTGTGATCTGCGCATCTATCTCAAAATGACTCAGTTCTCTTGCAATTCCATCCCCTGCATCTTCCTCTTTTGCGACCAGGATATTCGTCTTATGAACCTGATTCGGGCAGGAGATCCTGTTTACATCAATCCCCATGGCCTTACCCACGCGGTTATAGTTCTCGAGCACCTTCTCTTTATCGTCATCAAGATTGATTCCGAGATTGAGCGACCTGTAGATTCCGGAGCTCACACCGCCGATCCTGGTGGTGAAACCGTGACGGATCCCCCTCATTTCAAGAAAAGAAGGCACCTGAATAATAGGTGCCACATTTTCGGTATTCATTATATAACTTTTATTATCAGACATTTTAACCTCTTAAAAGAAAAATCCCTTAACAAATATCTCGATTCCGATCCCTATCAGGATACAGCCTCCGAGGATCGAAGCCTTCCATGAAAGCCTTGTTCCGGCCTTCTTTCCGATGACAAGTCCTATAAAGCATATGATAAATGTCACGGCAAGGATGATACTTGATGCAGCCAGTGCCATTATAAGACTGTAGCCTGCAATGGTAAATCCGACCGAAAGCGCGTCTATCGAAGTTGCAATTCCCTGGATTATAAGCTCTTTTCCGGTGAGAAGCTTCGGCTCGGAATCTTCCTCCCGTGAATTCCTTTCCATTATACCCTCATAAAGCATCTTTCCGCCAATATATAAAAGCAGGATCAAAGCGATAATCGGAGTTAGCTTCTCGAAAAACGAAAATATCTCTACTATCGTATGTACAAAAACCCATCCGATCATCGGCATTGCAAACTGAAACAGTGCATAAACAGCTGCGATCAGACTCATTCTGTACTTTTTCATATTCGGTTCATGTAGTCCGTTTGCCAGCGATACCGAAAACGCATCCATGGCGAGTCCTGCTCCCAGCAAAGCTGAATTGAAGAAAAACATTTCCAAAATCCTCCGTAACTTATCTCAACTCGGTAAAGTCTTCGATCACCCTGTAAACGCCCGGACGGACAACCAGATCCTTATTCTTACTGTCTCCGGTCACTGCGACGATATGAGTAACGCCAGCGCTGTATGCAGCCTTTACGCCCGATTCACTATCCTCAAAAACGAGTGTCTTTTCAGCCGGCATATTCATCTTTGCGATTGCCGCGGTATACATATCAGGATGAGGTTTTAATGGGATATCGCCTGCTGCTATGATGACATCCTCCCACTTAAACCATCTTTCGAGATTATATCTTTCAAAGTAATAGCTCATGTTTTCAGGGCCGGCTGTACTGACGATATTCCTCTTAACCTGAGCCAGAAGAAGGTAGTTCAGATAATCTTCAAGCCCCGGAGCAAGCGGAACATCTGCTCTTCCTATAAGACTTCTGTATATCCTGTCCTTCTCCTCTGAAAACTGTTCGATCATGTTGTCGGTAAGCTCATATCCAAGAAAATGTTCCAGAATCTCTTTAGGAGTCTTACCTTTTATCCACTTCTCGACATCCTCCTCTGAAACATCCACAAGACTAAGCTCCTCGACATAGGTCTTCCATGCCTCATCATGGAATCTTCCGTCGAAGATCATTGTTCCGTTAAAATCAAATATTACGCATATATCCTTATTCATATGATAGCCCTCTGATACATTAAACGGGTAAATAAAAAGCCACTACGATATCGTAATGACTTTGGATATTATGGACGCTCGGGGACTCGAACCCAGGACCGTCCGGTTATGAGCCGGATGCTCTAACCAACTGAGCTAAGCGTCCTTATTATAGTGTGACCCGGACGGGAATTGAACCCGTGTTACCGCCGTGAAAGGGCGATGTCTTAACCTCTTGACCACCGGGCCATATATCGATATAAATCGATATCGGAGCTCCCCGAGTTGGGCTCGAACCAACAACCCTCCGGTTAACAGCCGGATGCTCTACCATTGAGCTATCGAGGAATGGTAGCTCAACAAAGAACCAGCAACGAGCCTTAGGAACTCGCCGCGATGCTCTACCATTGAGCTATCGAGGAATAGATTACTTCATACAGAAAAATGTATCTTATCAAGGAAAAGCTCACGACCTATTAGTACACCTCAGCTGAACATATTGCTATGCTTACACTCAGTGCCTATCAACCTTGTAGTCTTCAAGGGGTCTTAAGAGATATCTCATCTTGAGGTTGGC
>JAFZRN010000038.1 GCA_017619835.1 Eubacterium sp. | reverse complement strand
GGCAGCTGATGACGTCATGGCGACCGGTTTCAACTGGTGCCCGCCTATGGCGATGTATCAGGCTTTGTCCACTGTTGCTAACGTTCCCGCTCTTATCAAAGAGCGACTCCCGGAGATCTGTGAGAAGGTTGATGTTGATCGACTTTTGGCCGATGTGAAGCCTTCAAAGTATGATTACAGGCTCTATTTCAAGTCCGGGAGGTAACGAACATGAGTAAGGTTTATATACTCGGAGGCGCTCAGACCGATTTCGAGCGTAACTGGAAAAAGGAAGGCAAAGGTATGGTCGCCATTCTGAAAGAGGTGGTGGCTGATGGGTTAGAGAATGCCGGTCTTTCCTTCGATGATGTGAAAGGGCTTAATCAGGAGAATAGAGTCGCCTGCTTCGTTGGAAACTTCATCGCTGAGAAATATGTTGATCAGGGACATCTGGGAGCTTTCCTGACTGAAGTAGATCCAGCTTTTTATGGTGTACCAAGCGCAAGGTATGAAGCTGCATGTGCAAGCTCTTCGGTAGCGATAGATGCAGCAGCTACAAAGATCAGAGCAGATGAATACGATGTTGCTATCGTGGTCGGTTGGGAATTGATGAAGACTGTTGATTCTCTGACCGGTGGAGACTTTTTGGGCCGCGCTGCTTACTACGAGAAAGAAGGGAAGGGAATAGAACTGCCGTTTCCGAAGCTGTTCGGAAAGCTGGCCGATGAAACGCTGAAGAAATATCCGGAACTCGATGAGAAGCGTTATATGGACGCACTGGCGCGCATCAGCGTGATTAACTTTGCCAATGCAAAGCGCAATCCTCTGGCCCAGACCCGCAGATGGTTTATGAGCTACGAGCAGGCGAGCACGAGAGGTACGGAAACAAATCCGCTGGTCGGCGGCAAGCTCGGTGTATCGGATTGCTCACAGGTAACCGATGGTGCAGCAGTTGTCGTGCTCTGCAGCGAGAAGTATATGGCTGAACGCGGATATAAAGACAAACCGATCATTAAGGGCTATGGTCACAGGACTGCTCCGATGCTCTTTGAGAAGAAGATGGCGGATAACGAAGGGTCAGAATATACACTCCCATGGACACGGCAGGCGTGCATGGATGCATATAGGAGAGCAGGCCTGGATGTAGAGGATATTGATGTTTTCGAGACACATGATTGTTTTACTTCTTCCGAGTACGCAGCAATCAGCGCCTTCGGCCTTACCGAACCAGGAAAAGAGTATGAAGCAGTAGAGAGAGGTTTGATCGCCTTTGGTGGAGATAAGCCTATCAATCCTTCTGGCGGGTTGATTGGCTGTGGCCATCCTGTTGGAGCGTCTGGAACTCGTATGTTCCTCGACCTGTACAAACAGGTGACTGGAACAGCGGGAGATTACCAGGTGGACGGTGTTCAGAACGGCATGATGTTGAATATCGGCGGTAGTGCAACAACGAACTATGTATTCATAGTTGGGAAAGAATAAGGAAGGAATATGTCGGGATGCGGATTTTGATTTTAGCAAATATAGACATTGGTTTATATAAGTTTAGACGAGAATTATTAGAAGAAATCGTCAAAGAGAATGAGGTTTTTTTCTGCGTTCCGTATGGTGATTTTGTCCATATAATTAAGAAACTTGGCTGCAAATTTGTACCATGTAACCTTATGGATCGTCATGGAACGAACCCAATTCAAGAACTGAAACTCATTAGTTTCTACAAAAAGGTTCTTCGAGAGATTAAACCCGACATAGTTTTCACGTACACGATCAAATCCAATGCCTATGGCGGCATGGCCTGCGCAAGCCTTGGAGTTCCCTATGTAGCGAATGTGACAGGTCTTGGTACATCCATAGAAAACGGCGGACTCATGCAGAAGGTTAGCCTAACGCTGTATAAGATGGGGCTGAGGAGAGCACAGAAGGTATTCTTCCAGAATGCTGAGAATAGAGACTTCATGGTGAATAAAGGGGTAGTTAAAGTACCGTACGATATGCTCCCAGGGTCAGGTGTGAATCTTAGTCAGTACCACGTGTTCCCGTATCCTGACGGAGATACCGTGGACTTTGTTTTCATCGCTCGTGTGATGAAGGAGAAGGGAATTGATCAGTATCTGGATGCAGCGAAAGAGATACGAAAGAGACACCCTGAAACACGATTCCACATCTGCGGATTCTGTGAGCAGAATTATGAGGGAATACTGAAAGAACTGAATGATAACGGTACTGTAATTTACCATGGCCTCGTATCAGACATGACAGAGATCTATAAGATAGTCTCTTGCACAGTTCATCCCACCTATTACCCAGAAGGTCTTAGTAATGTTTTGTTGGAGAGTGCTGCCTCAGGTCGTCCGATAATTACAACGGACAGATCTGGTTGCCGCGAAGTTGTTGAAGATGGTGTGAATGGCTTTGTCGTCAAGCAGCAGGATAGCAATGATTTGATTGAGAAGATTGAGAAGTTCCTAAGTCTAAGCCTAGAAGAACGTAAAGCAATGGGACTAGCTGGAAGAGCGAAAGTTGAGAAGGAATTTGATCGACAGATTGTCGTAAAAAAGTATATGGACGAAATTAAGAAGGTAAATCTTAATGAATTATAAAAGCCTTATTAAAAACCAATCATTACGTAGAAGAATACTTAGGATGCTTTCGTTTATCCCAGATAAGCCAATGATAAAACTTCAGTACAGGCTAAAAATGGGAAGAAAACTTGATTTAAATAATCCCAAACGGTTTACTGAAAAAATACAATGGTACAAGCTCTACTATAAGAATCCTTTGATGATTCAGTGCGTGGATAAATATGATGTACGAGAATATGTAAAATCAAAAGGATTAGGGGAAATACTAATACCATGTTATGGGGTCTTTGATTCTGCAGATGATATTGAATGGAAATCTTTACCTAACCAATTTGTAATGAAAGATACGTTGGGAGGGGGAGGTAATTCAGTCATAATCGTAAAAGATAAAACAAAGGAAGATATTGCTGAACTAAAAAGACGTGCAAAAGAATGGACAAAAATTTATGCTCATGTTAAAAGCGACGGGAGAGAATGGCCGTACTATAGTGGAAAAAAACATAGAATTATAATTGAGAAATATATAGAGCCGGAAAAAAGTGACGAAGAAACAGCAGCTACTTGCGTAGAGCATAAAGAAAAGCATGGATTGATTGATTATAAATTTTTCTGCTTTAATGGTAGATCGGAATTTTTATATGTTATGGGAGATCGTCAAGTTGGGGAAAAAGTAAGCGTTGGAATATATGACAAAGACTATAAAAAATTGCCTGTCCTGCGCCTAGGTGATGACGATTTAGGATTAATTGAGAAACCGAAAAATTTTGAGCTTATGAAGTCAATAGCCGAGCAGTTAGCAAAAGAGTTTTTGCATGTGAGAGTTGATCTATATAGTGTTGGTGATAATGTTCTATTTGGAGAATTGACATTTTACAACGCTAGTGGATATATGGTCTATGATCCCGACGACTTTGATTATACTGTCGGTAATTATTTTAAAATACATTAATGGTGAAGATATGGGAAAGTATATATCAAATGCATTTGCGGTCACAAATGGATTACTGAAAAAAGCTATATGGAAGGTGAAATGCCCTTATATACATTCAGGGGGTTTTTTACGTGTTTTTAAAGGCGCTGATATAAACTTTTACCGTACGGCGGATGTTTACATTGGTAATGGAGTAAAGTTAGATAAAAACTGTACAGTAGTCTGTGTTAAGCAAGCGAAACTAGTCTTTGGAGAAAAAACAGGAATTGGACCAGGATGTAGAGTTATTTGCAGAAAACATATAGAGATTGGAGATAATACTATGTTTGGTCCAAATGTTTTTCTATATGATCATGATCATAGAATAGACGAGAATAATAACGTATTACGCTCCGAGTTTACGACAGATGAAATAGTTATAGGAAAAAATTGCTGGATAGGAGCAAATACGATTATTTTAAAAGGAACTAAAATCGGTGATAACTGTATAATTGGAGCTGGATGTATTATTAAAGGAACAATTAATACTGGAAGCAAAGTGATACAAAAAAGGACGACAACGTATCTTTAAGGTGATAATATGGGAAAAAAGTATAGTGTTATTGTTCCGATTTACAAAGTTGAAAAATATATAGAAAAATGTATCACGAGCATTATCAATCAAACATACAGGAATATTCAGATAATACTTGTTGATGATGGATCACCTGATAATTGCTTAAATATTTGTAAGTCTTTTTCTGATATAGATGATAGAGTTATCGTTATACATAAAGAGAATGGTGGGCTTGTCAGTGCAAGGAAAGCAGGGGCAGCTGTAGCAATGGGAGATTACATCGTATGTGTAGATGGAGATGATTGGATAGAACCAGACTATATTGCAACAATAGATAAGATACTAGAATCATACGCTTACGACGTAGTTTGCACTAATTACTATGTTGCAGATGATATTAATAAAACGCCTCAAATAGTGCACGAACGTTTAGGCGCATATAATAAAGAAGATCTCGAAAGGGAAGTGTACCCACACTTGATTCAAGCCGCTGATGCTACATCTTTTTTACCCACTGTATGGGCAAAAGCGTTTAAAAGAGACCTGTATACTACTTTTCAAATGGGTGTGGATAATCGAATCGCAATGGGAGAAGATGGAGCATGCACAATTCCTTTAATATATAAAGCCGAAAGCATGTTCATTTTAAATACACCTTTGTACAACTACAGAGTGAATAATAATTCAATGACTAAGGCAAAACGTAGTCAGTCATGGAGCAGCTTTTACGTTATTATACAGTACTTGCTTAAAGTATTAGATATGAGCAATCCGGCCGTTCAAGATCAAATGAACAGGAGAATTGCAAAAAGTTTTTTTAATGTTGCAAAATCAAGATTCAACGAAAAAAAGAAATATAAGGATATCAAATGTGAGATATTAAATGAGATTAAATCTCCTGTAGTACGAAAAGCCGTTTATCATTGTAAATTTACTGGTTCAATAAAAGGATACATAATTAGCATAACACTGAAATGTAGATTGATTAGATTATTATGGGTGTTAAATAAAGTTGAATAACACAACTGTAATCTGGAGTTCAGGAAAGAATGAGAAGATATAAATTATTTAGGGGAACACCTTTGATTATAGCAACTGAAATATTCTGCTTTTTCAGTGCCATATACTGTTTTATAAAATCATTTACAGTGTTTGATTTTCCTTTGTGGATTATTCCTGCATTGTATAGTTTTCTTCTCTTTCTTTGCAGACATAATATCCAAACAATGAAGAATAATCTTGGCGCTGCAATTATTAATGTTGGGATGATCTGTAGGTATAGTATTCTTCCGATTATTATGTATTCAACGGGCATGATGTCTCGTTTTGGAAAGAGTTACTCTTATATGAATCAAGCCGTCATACTTATGTGTTATGAAATGATTTGTGTGTTTATTACATTGGAAATAACCGGCTTCAAGTATAAGAAAAAGGAAGAGAATATCGTCAACAAAGAAAAAGAGTTTAATAGTGTCCACCTAAAGGGAGGTTTCATTATTGCTTTTGCAGTAATAGCAATACTATTAGGAATAGGAATAAAAGCTAAAGATTTATCTTCAGGATTTAGAGTATTAACAAGCGGTGTTATCGGCTCAAATAATATAGAAGTGAACAGCAGCTTGGCAAATATTATCTGGCAAGTTCTTTGCGTGTGGCTGTATATGCATGGAATAATGGTTGAAAAAGAGAAATATGATCTTGATCATAATAAACTTCATACGACAGTAGTTGTTATTTATACTTTGGCGTTTGTACTGGTCACATTTATTGAGAGTATTGGATTTTCAAGATGGTATACTGTCATAAGCGCAGCTGCGTCTCTCGGCTGTTTGATTCATTTGTTTCCGAAAGAAAAAAAGAAATTTTCATTACTATTTGGAATACCAGCATCACTAATGCTTCTTCTGATTACAGCATATAAAAACGCGGGTTATGTTATTGGAGGAGGGTCTTCATTCTTAGAATCAATAAAAGATATATTCAACGCTACAAATTTTGACTCATATTTTGCAGGCGTTGTAAATGTAAATAACTCAATAGGATTAAAACAGACAGGTTCGTTATCTATAACTGCCATATTTCCTGATTTGATTAATAACATGCCGATATTTAATCATTATATTGATCATTCTATGACTACGGTTTATCAGTATAATGGATACATTGGACGATTGTTTGGAGGAACTGGAGATCAGATCATACCATTAGTAGGGCAATCGATTATATATTTTGGGTATATTTTCGGACCATTGCTTACTATACTAAGCATTATTGCTTTCCGGTGGGCTGACTATAGATTTAAGACATGCTATTCATACAGACAATATGTCTATGCTTTTTTAGCGGCGTGGTTTTCAGTTGAGGCAATGATGCTAAATATGACAATTAATGTTACGTGGATGTATACTCGCGTCATTCCTTTTCTAATTGTGCTTTCAATGACGGATAGTATTTCTAATAAGAGAAGATTATAAAGTAATGCACAGTCAGAACTTCTCTGATAATAATCGTTGAAAATATACGAGGAAAGAACGAGAATGGAAAAATCAAGAACCTACAATTCTATAATTAATAGTATATTTGGGGTTTGCGCATCGGCAATTACAGTTATCCTCAACTTTTTTGTTCGGATAATATTGGTTCATCAACTAGGTGCAGAGATCAATGGACTTCATAACCTCTTTCAAAGCATTGTTAGTGTAATGTCCCTTATGGAATTAGGGATAAGTTCAGCTATGATCATACATTTGTATGAACCTATTAAGAACCAGAATATTGAATTGATTAAGGGCATAATGTCCTTTTATAGGACCATATACCGGCTTATTGCTGCTGCTTTTTTTGTGGTGTGCGTTTTTGTTGATATCTTTCTAATGGAGCGGCTCGTTACTACCACAGTAGATATGTCTCTGGTTAGGATATACTTTTTGTTGTTTGGTATTTCGTTTGTTGTTAACTATCTTACAAACTATAAAAGGAGTATACTCTTTGCAGAACAAAAGAACCGAGTCAGTATGGGAGTAACTGCTGTATGTGAAGTCGTATTTCGTTCGGTTCAAATATTGTTGCTCATTGTTTTCCATCAATATATAATTTTCCTTTTGCTTTGGATAGCAGAAAAAGCGACAAGCAACACAATCTGCGCATTCTACGTAAATAAACGGCATCCTTATCTCAAGAGGAATCACACAGCCCTTTCTAATGACAAGAAACAAGCCATATTCAACACTGTTAAACCCTTAGTTGTTAATCAAACAGCTAATACTGTTCTTCATTCTGCAAAGAGCATTCTTATTAGCCTCCTTTTAGGCAATATTAGTATTGTAGGTTATTACGGAAACTATCAGCTTGTTATCAGCATGGTGGAGATGATCTATACACAATTTGGAGGGGCATTTACCACAAGTTTTGGAAACTTAGCGGTTGAAAATGATGAAAAACGTATGGCTACAGCATACAAAAAAGCTGCCTTTGTGATGGACTGGTTTGCTTGTATTATGTGCGCGGGGTTCTATGTCTGTATCCAGGACTTTATAATGATTACATTTGGGCAAACTTTTGTCTTGAATTCAATCAGTGTAATTTCCTTAACACTCAATTTGGTTTTTTACCTAGTAAACATTCCTGTTATATCAATACAAAACGCAATGGGTTTACATAGATTGGATGCTTTTTTTATGATAATCCAAGCAGTATCATCTATTTTCCTGGGATACATTGGCGGTCTGTTATTTGCAATGCCTGGAATTTTCTTCGGCCTCTTGATTCCATTAATTATATTTACTACTATTCGAAAAGGCTTTGTAGTTACAAAAGAAGCGTTCGGTATGAAAAGCATAGATTATTTGAAGTTTATTGGGTTTGAGCTTTTTAAGGTGGTTTTAACTATCGCTATTGCTTCTTTAATATGCTCGAGGCTTTCTATGCAGGCATCGATTTTTAGTTTTATTATCAAGGGGTTTATTGCAGTGTTATTAGGTTTTATGTTACCAGCTATCCTATCATTTCGGTCTAATGAATTCAAATATGCTTGTTCTTTGACTCACAAGTATGCTTCGAGATTATTACGCAAGAAAAGGTGATTGATTATGAAAATAATAACATGTGCAAGCTTTTATGGAAGTGGGTCAAGTGCCTTATCTGATTTGGTTGCTGAGTATAGTACTGTTAAGGACATGTCAGAATTTGAATTTCGTTTTTTGCATGATATAGATGGTTTGTCAGATTTAGAATACCATTTGTGTGAATGCCACAATCGACACAATTCTGGGCATGCTTTAAAACGCTTTATGCGATTAGCAAAGTACAATGAGGGTAATCAATTTAGCAAAAGATATAACGCATATTTCGATAATCAGTTTGGAAAACTCACCGATGAGTTTTTAGAGAAGCTTATTGATTTTCAGTTTACTGGGTGGTGGTTCAATGATTTGTTTGATTTCGGAATCAACTATTATTATAGAATGCAATTTATTAATAAAATCCTTAGAAAACTATCATCCGGAAGAATGGGGATTCTAAAAAAAGAACAAACTTATTGTTCACATCCGAGCAAAGAAAAGTTCCTGGAAGAGACGAGAACATATCTTGATAAACTAATGTTAGCTGCGAACAAAGAGAAGTTACCTTTTCTACAAATTGATCAGCTTGTCCCTTCACAAAACACAGGACGAGTACTTAGATACTTTAATAATCCAATAGATGTTTTTGTTGTGGATAGAGATCCTCGAGATATATATGTCTTAGAAAAATGTTACTGGAAAGGACATATATGTCCAACAGACAGCCCTGAAAAGTTCTGCCAATGGTTTCTCTACACAAGGCATAGTGGGTCAGAGGATATAACCAAGTTACCAAATGTTCATTTTCTTCGCTTTGAAGACTTAATATTTCAATATTCGGATATTAAGAGAAAGATTGAGAATATTATCGGCTTGTCTTCTGAGGATATGTTAAATGAATTTGAAAAACTAAATCCAAGGGAATCTGTAATTAATACACGAGTATGGTTACGACATCCTGAATTAGAAAAAGAGATCAGTGTAATTGAAAGCAAATTATCTGATTATTTGTATCCTTTTGAAGACTATGAATATGTAAGTATTGCTGGCATTGATGTTGAGAGCAACAAGCCATTTTAGGAGACGAATAATGAGATCATTATGCTTTGCATTTAACCACTTACAGTATTCTGATGGAATAGCAAGGTCAGCCATTGGGATAGCGAATTATTTAGTTTCTCATTGTGATGTTCAAGTTACACTAAAACCTATTTATCGATTTGAAAAACAGACTATTGAGATTATTGATGAAAGGATTAACGTCAAACCTGTATTTGGTTTTTTCTTTCATGGCATGTCTAAATTGGTTAATAAATTACCACATACTTTTCTTCACAAACTTATATTTGGAGATAATAAGTTTGATATTGAAATAGGATTTCAACATGGAACCTCAACAATTGCTGTAACCTCAAGTAATAAAGAAGATAAAGCAATGCATTATGTTTGGATGCACGGATATGACGTTGGTCTAACTATGCTTCCATATTTACGAAAGGCTGATAAAGTAGTATGTGTTTCACAGTTCAACTCAAGTCGCTTGCTCAATGAATCCAAAGGGGAAATTAAAGCGGAATTTGCATACAATCTGATAGACGAAAAAAAGATTAGTGAGGATGGACAGCAGTCTATTAACCTCATAAGAGAAAAAGATCCTGTATTCGTTACAGTTGGTAGGCACTCCGAGGAGAAGGGTTATAAGAGACTTATTAGATGTCTTTCAAAACTTAAAAACCAAGGATATTGTTTTAAACTTTGGCTTATTGGTGATGGCCCTGATCATCAAGCATTAATAGATGAAACAAGGCGACTTGATATGGAGGACTGCGTACTATTTATCGGAGCTCAATCGAATCCACATAAGTATACTTCAAAGGCCGATGTATTTATTTGCTCTTCTTATAGCGAGGGGTATAGCACAGCATGCACAGAGGCAATAATACTTGGAATTCCTGTACTATCAACAAATGTTAGCGGAGCAGAGGAGATAATTAATCTTGCAGAATCCGGAATGATTGTGGGAAATACAGATTTGGATTTAGAGAATGGTATCAAATATGTGTTAGACAATCCGGAATTGGTTCAGGAGTGGAAAGAAAAACTCAAAAAAACAAAATCTGCCTTTTCAATGGACAGGCGAGCTGAGAAACTTTTGCATATATTAAACCTTGACTAAGATCGTAGCGCACTTTTAATCCATCCTCGATCTCACAAGTTTGGTTTGCCCTATAGTTCACGAGAAAGGAGACTATAATTGTTCATGAACAAACAAGAATCTGACATTTTGCGAACACTCTTCGCAGAGCCATTCATCAACCAGCGCATACTGTCTGAGGCATCTGGACATAGCCTTGGCGTAGTGAATCGATCTCTAAAGACTTTGATTGCAGAAGGGTACTTGACTGAGGACATCAGACCAACTCAGCTTGCCCTACACGAATACAACACGAAGGCACCTAAAAACGCAATCATTCTTGCTGCTGGCTTTGGTATGCGCATGGTTCCTATAAACCTGTCCACGCCGAAGGCAATGCTGGAGGTAAATGGAGAACCTCTGATTGAAAGGATGATAAAGCAGCTCCATGAGGTCGGTGTGAAGGATATCACTATTGTGGTTGGATTCATGAAGGAAAGCTTTGATTACCTGATAGATGAGTATGGTGTGGAGCTGGTCGTTAATGCGGAGTATGCAAGCAAGAATAATCTCTCATCCCTTGCTCTTGTCGCTGAACGCATCTCTAACACCTATATCGTTCCTTCCGATATCTGGTGTGATCGTAATCCGTTCAACAGCCATGAAATGTACTCTTGGTATATGGTGAGCGATATCGTAGATAACGAGAGTGATGTCAGGGTCAATCGGAAGATGGAGCTTGTGAAAGTTGGCGAACACGCGGGCGGAAATGCGATGGTTGGAATCACTTACCTGCTGGAAGAGGACGCTAAAGCCATCAGGGAGAAGATAAAGAAAGCAGCAGCCAGCGGAAAGCATGACGAGGACTTTTGGGAGATAGTCCTCTATAAAGGTGATAGGATGATCGTTCCCGCTCGAGTCGTCCATGCGGCCAATGTGGTAGAGATAAACACATATGAACAGTTGAGAGAACTGGATGGTGAATCCAACCATCTGAAATCCGATGCTTTGGATGTGATTGCCCAGGTTTTCCACACCACCCCGGATCAGGTCGTAGACATTACTGTTCTAAAGAAAGGAATGACAAACCGTTCTTTCCTTTTCTCTGTACTTGGTGATAAATACATCATGCGTATACCGGGCGAGGGAACCGATCAGCTGATAAACAGAGCTGAAGAAGCTGAAGTGTTTAGAACAATCAGCGGCCTTGGCCTTTGTGATGACCCTGTGTATATCAATCCCGCCAACGGATATAAGATCACCAAATTCCTCGAAGGTATCCGGGTTTGTGATGCAGAGTCAGTGCCTGACTTGAAGCGATGTATGGCGAAACTAAGGGCCTTCCATAAGATGAAACTTTCTGTCCCACACACATTCGACATCTTCGGTCAGATCGAGTTCTACGAGACGCTCTGGGAAGGGCAGCCGTCGATGTATAAGGATTACAAACAGACAAAGGCAAATGTGCTGAGTTTGATACCCTTCATCAATAGCTTGGAAAAGGACTGGTGCCTTACTCACATTGATGCTGTTCCGGATAATTTCCTGTTCTACAAGCCGGAAGGAGAGGAGAAAGAGCTTCTCCAGCTTACAGACTGGGAGTACTCCGGTATGCAGGATCCTCATGTGGACATCGCTATGTTCTGTATCTACAGCCTGTACAACAAGAAACAGGTTGACTGGCTGATTGATATCTACTTTGAGAACAAATGTGATAATACTACCAGAGCAAAGATTTATGCATACATTTCCATGTGCGGTCTGCTATGGTCCAACTGGTGTGAGTTTAAGCGGAATCTTGGCGTAGAATTCGGTGAATATTCTCTCCGTCAATACCGCTTTGCTAAAGATTACTACCGCTATGCGGTTAAAGAGATGGGAGGAACCGAGGAAGAATGAACGAGGAAATCCATATCGTCAAACGAGCTATCATCATGGCGGCGGGAATAGGAAAACGGATGCAGCCTTTAACCTTTGAGATTCCAAAGCCGCTGGTCAAAGTGAATGGTGTCAGGATGATCGATACGGTTGTTGATGGACTGAGGAAAAACGGCATAGAAGAAATCTATGTTGTCGTCGGCCATTTGAAGCAACACTTCTATGTGTGGGCACGAGGTGAACCGGGTGTTCATATCATAGAGAACCCTTACTATGATACCTGCAACAACATCTCCTCACTCTATGTTGCCCGTGAGCATCTGGGAGACTGCATTATCCTGGATGGAGACCAGATCATCTATAATCCAGCTATTCTTGATCCGCATTTCACACTTTCCGGCTACAATGCCGTATGGTGTGAAGGCGAGACAAATGAATGGCTGATGGATGTGGAGGCTGGAGTGGTGAGAAGTTGCTCCAGGACTGGTGGCAAACACGGATGGCAGCTTTATTCTATTTCTCGCTGGACAGCGGAAGATGGAGCGAAGCTGAAGAAGCTTCTTGAATACGAGTTCGAGTCTGGCAACCGGCAAATCTACTGGGATGATGTTGCGATGTTCTGCCATTTCGAGGATTATAAGCTCGGCATCCGAGAGATGAAGAGTTCCGACATCATCGAGATTGACGGATTAGATGAGCTTGTGGCTATCGACCACAGCTATCAATCATATCTGCACAATGCAGAAGAAAAGCAAAATAATGGAGGTATAAACCAATGAGCGAAAAACAGTTAAAGACGGCGGACAAGAGCAGAATCGATTGGATGATCACGCTTGTGCCGTTCATTCTTATCATGGGACTGGCTGTATATCTGTTCATCTTCCCTGAACAGGCAAACGGTGTGATTAGTCAGGTGCGTTTTTTCTTTGGGGACACGTTGGGAGCCTATTACATCGTTATAGGCGCCGGATTCCTGATCGTATCCATCTTTCTTTCCTTCTCCAAGTATGGTAATATCGTCCTTGGTGAACAGAACGAGAAGCCGAAGTACAACTTCTTCACATGGGGCTCTATGATGTTTACCTGCGGACTTGCCGCAGATATCCTGTTCTACAGCTTCGCCGAGTGGACAATGTACGCAACGAATCCTCACATTGCTGAGATGGAGGGCGGGATTTTCGAATGGGCGGGTGTATTCCCCCTGTTCCACTGGAGCTTTATCCCTTGGTCTTTCTATCTTGTCCTGGCTGTTGCATTTGGTTTCATGCTTCATTGCCGGAAGAGGGACAAGCAGCGCTATTCTGAGGCTTGTATGCCTGTAATCGGCGAAAAGCATGCCCATGGGCTGCTTGGCCGTGTTATCGACCTGTTTGCGCTGTTCGCTCTGCTTGCCGGAACCGCCACAACCTTCTCCGTTGCCACTCCTCTGATGGCCGAGATTATCGTTACTCTGTTCGGGATTAGCATCAGCCGTACCGCTGTTACAATTATCATTCTGCTGATCACCTGCGCTGTGTACACCTATGCGGTCCTTCACGGATTCAAGGGCATCAGTGTCCTGGCGAAGCTCTGCATTTATCTGTTCTTCGGATTGCAGATTTTCGTGTTGCTCATCGGCGGTGAGGGACGCTTCATCATTGAGAATGGCGTGCAGAGTCTCGGTAAGATGTTCCAGAATTTCATTGGGCTCAGCACATACATGGACCCGGTACGTGGAAACAACTTCCCGCAGGATTGGACGATTTACTACTGGGCTTACTGGATGGTATGGTGCATCTGCGCGCCGTTCTTCATTGGTAATATCTCTCGTGGCCGTACAGTTAAGCAGGTTGTCCTTGGCGGATATGTGTTTGGCGTCGGATCAACCATCAGTTCTTTTGTAATTCTCGGCAACTATGGCCTCGGTGCTCAGATAGCTGGGAAGGCAGATTTCATTGCTCAGTATGCTGAGAGTGAAGACCTGTATAGCTTAATCATCAACATCGTTAAGACGATGCCGGCGGCTCCGTTCATTCTCATAATCACGATGCTCTGCATGATCTTGTTCTACGCGACGAGCTTCGACTCCATCGCTTATACGGCAGCATGTTACAGCTATAAGAAATTGGGAGAGAATGAGAAGCCCCACACGATGATCACGCTGCTTTGGTGCCTGCTGCTGATTGTTCTGCCCATCGCTTTGGTGTTCAGTGAGAGCAGCATGAACAACATCCAGAGCGTAAGCATTATCTCTGCTTTCCCGATTGGTATCATCATGATCCTGATGATCTGGAGCTTCTTTAAGGATGCTAAGAAGTATAGGATAGAGAAAGGTCTGGATAAGGAATAAAGAATTGAGCCGACTCTCTTGGGAGGAGTTTAAGGCTCCTCCTGAGAGGGCGGCGGGTGGTGCGTGACGATGAAGAAAA
This sequence comes from Eubacterium sp., assembly GCA_017619835.1. Taxonomy (GTDB): domain Bacteria; phylum Bacillota; class Clostridia; order Lachnospirales; family Lachnospiraceae; genus Eubacterium_Q. Next base: position 93,128 of record JAFZRN010000038.1, on the reverse strand, counting down.
TCATTGAAAAACTGATTGAGTTGATAGAAAGCCATGGTTATTGGCTGCTCCGTTTTCATGGACACAGTGACCGGGACATCTATCAGCAGAGCGCGAGTGGAAAAACGAATGAAGAAAATAGTATTCTTTGATGTGGATGGTACGCTGCTGACCGTCGGTTCTTCGGTGGTTCCGGAAAGTACGGTCAGAGCGATAGAGGAATTGCAGAGGAATGACATCGGTGTCGTTCTTTGCACAGGGCGGCATCCTTTGGAGCTGAAGCAGCTTGACTTGCTGAAGTATCCGTTTGACGGTTTCGTCCTACTTAATGGACAGCTGGTGCTGGATAGTGGTATGGATGTCATCAGCGCCAGAACGATTGAAGGTCTGGACAAGGAAGAGCTGATCAGTCTTTTTGAACGGCATGAGGCCCCTATGATCCTGGTTGAAAAGGATCGCCTTTTCATGAACTATCATGATAAGTATGTCGTTCAGGTTCAAAATGATATTGCTTCTCCGGTTTACGAGATCGATGAGCATCATGGTGCACCCGTTTTCATGTCCACAATCTTTGTCGGTCGGGGCGAAGAAAAGAACTTCACAAATCTTGTTTGCTCCAGATGGCATGATCACGCAATGGACATCTTCCTCCCCGATGGAGGGAAAGTGTACGGGATCAAGAAGTTCATGGAGCGAGAGAGGCTTGGAACGGAAAGTATTATTGCTTTTGGTGACGGAGACAATGATATCGAAATGCTGAAGTTCGCTGGCTTGGGTGTCGCAATGGGTAACGCCCCAGACAACGTGAAGGCTGAAGCGGATTATGTTACGGATCGCGTGGAGTGCGACGGCATCTGGAAGGCACTGAAGCATTTCGAGATAATTTGATGGCAAAGATAGACGGTAAAACGAGAAAAATCAAACCGATAGATTCTCTCTTGACACCCCTGATATAATAGTTTCATAGGACAGGTGAACGATTTTGAACATCCTCGTTACAGGCGGGGCCGGATATATAGGCTCTCATACGATCATTGAATTGATAAACGCATGCCACAGTGTTACTGTGGTAGATAATCTCTGCAATTCCTCTTCTGAATCGCTGAAGCGTGTAGAACAGATTACAGGAACCCATATCCCCTTCTACAAAACCGATATCCGCGACCGTGCTGGTCTTGAAACCATCTGCTCAACTACAGCTTTCGATGCCTGCATTCATTTCGCCGGGTTGAAGGCGGTTGGTGAGTCCGTATCCCTCCCCTGGGAGTACTACGAGAACAACATCAATGGTACGCTCGTCCTTGTCGATGTTCTGAGACTCCACGGCTGCAAGAACATCATCTTCAGTTCCTCAGCCACGGTCTATGGCGATCCGGCGATGATTCCGATCACAGAGACAGCGCCGAAAGGCACCTGCACCAACCCCTATGGCTGGACAAAGTGGATGATCGAGCAGATACTTACTGACTTTCACACAGCTGACAACTCCTGGAACATCGTCCTTCTCCGGTACTTCAACCCAATCGGTGCGCACAGCAGCGGTCTGATCGGCGAGAATCCGAATGGAATACCGAATAATCTGATGCCATACATTACACAGGTTGCCGTTGGTAAACTGGAAAAGCTCCATGTCTTTGGTAATGACTATGACACGCCGGATGGGACGGGAGTCCGCGATTACATCCATGTTGTTGATCTGGCGAGAGGACATGTCGCAGCCTTATCCGCCATCGAAAACAACTGTGGCGTGGAAGTCTACAACCTCGGAACCGGAAAAGGGTATAGCGTTCTGGATATGATTAAGGCGTTTGAGTCTGTGAACGGCGTGAAGATCCCTTATGTTATCGACCCTCGACGCCCCGGAGACATCGGAACCTGCTACTCGGCACCTGGGAAAGCAGCGGAGGAGCTGGGATGGAAAGCGGAGTACGGTATCGAGGATATGGTCCGTGATTCCTGGAACTGGCAGAAGAAGAATCCGAACGGGTATGAAGCGTAGAAGGTATTAACCGCTGCTGAAACGATAAAAACAAACAACTGGGAAGGGAGGTCAAGTTAATGCTCGATAGAACACCACAAGTATTCATTTCGTATAGCTGGACAAGTAAAGAGTATCAGCAGAGCATTATTGACCTTGCCTCTCGCATGCGGCACGATGGTGTGGATGTAAAGCTTGATGTTTGGGATCTGAAGGAAGGGCAAGATAAGTATGTCTACATGGAGCAGTGCGTAACAAATCCAAAGATTGATAAAGTCCTGATCCTATCCAACAAGTCCTATACTGAGAAAGCTGATAAACGTGAAGGCGGCGTTGGCGACGAAACCACGATTATTTCACCAGAAGTCTACGGGAACGCGGAACAGCAGAAATTCATCCCTGTGGTCATGGAGCGTGACGATGAAGGAAAAGAGTACCTTCCTGCATATTTGAAAACACGAATATTCCGTGATCTTTCCGGTATAAACTACGAAGATGAATATGAGACGCTGCTGCGCACGATTTTTGACGAACCTTCTCATCGCAAACCAGAAATAGGATCACGCCCAGACTGGTTAACAGAAGAACAGCCTGACGGTCTGTACCCATTGAAAGATGCCGTGAAAAAACTTAGCGTAGCCGATCTTGGTAGAGTGAAGGACGTCGCAGCGCGTGAGTTTGTGGATATCTATATTGAAGCGATAAAGCAGTTTTATGTGAAGAATATCGATAAAGATGCATATCTTGAGAACTTTAAAGCCATGAAGGAATACCGAAACGTGTTCCTCGATCACTTAAAAGCGTTCTCTTCAGTTGATCACTTTGGTTCAACCATGGCGGATGAGTTTGAACGGCTATACAATGCACTTTACAATGCTTATACCTTTGACCCGAAAACAATGTCGTGTGGTGAGAATGAGTTTGACTTGTTCAGGCTTCATGTGTGGGAATTGTTCGTATGCACAGTTACCTATATGCTTCATTTTGAATTGTACAGCGATATCCATGACCTCTTAGTTCATACATACTTCTTAAGGACATCGGGACTAGGAAGCGATAAGAAACCATTCTGTTATGAATGGCTTCGTTTCCATTCCAAGATGCTTGAAGAGTATATTAAACCAACATTAGATGGAAATCTCCCCCGCAAGTTTACTTTGACTGGGCATTATGTATGTACAGAGCGCGAATATATGCCAATCTATTCCGGGAGAGCAATGGCGAATGCAGATTTGTTTTTATATCAAGTTTATAACGGATTGGAGTTGGATGGTTTAACTCAATGGGGGCCGTGGTTCCCAATATTGTATGTATATGCTGATGAATACGACTCTATGTGGAAGAGGCTGAAGTCAAAACGATTCTGCGAAAAGGTTATGCCCATCTTCGGAGTGAAAACAATAGATGCGCTAAAAGAAAGAGTGGAGAAATGCACGTATGACAGAGAATACCATTATTCAGGTGCTTGGCATGGAGCAGCCAGTGCGATTCTCACATGGATTAAGATAGACGAAGTAGCTACACTGCCGTAAAAAGGGGATAGTCATGAGTAATCCGCCAAAGGTGTTTATATCTTATAGCTGGACAAGCGAAGATTATAAAGCAACAGTGCTACAACTTGCGGAGGCGCTGGTTGAAAAAAGTGTTGATGTCATTTTAGATCGTTGGGACCTATTACCTGGGCATGATAGATTCGCTTTTATGGAGCAGAGCATAGAGAAGGCCGATAAGGTGCTCGTCCTTTGCGATAAAAAGTATAGTGATAAAGCCAACGCTCGTGAAGGAGGCGTGGGGACAGAGACTGCGATAATTACGCCAGATGTCTATGGTCAGTCGAATCAAGAGAAGTTCATTCCAGTTGTTATGGAAGATTTCAAGTTCATGCCATCATATCTTAAGAGCAGACTCGGCATTGACTTTAGAGATGGTCACAGAGATCATGGATTTGAAGAAATCCTCCGAGCTGTTTATAATAAGCCAGCAAATGTAAAACCACCTCTTGGCACACCACCGGTATGGCTAGGTGAAGGTGAGGTCAGTCGTGGTGGTGCTGATGGCATAGCGGTCAAGGGCACAAAGGAATCAGTAAAAAAGATTGTTCTTGAAAACATAGGGGATAAGAGATTTACGTCATCAGACATCGCTGTGCTCACAGGGAGAACACAAGCCTCAGTACATCGAATTCTAAGTGACATGCTCGATGAGGGGTTGATAATTCGTGCTGGAAGAGGGTATCTTGTTAGAAAAGCAGATGAAGCGAATCCAACAAAAATAAAAGTTTGCATAAAAGTATGGCAAGAAGTTATTAATCCAGCAACAGGAAAAATCCATGATGAAGCAGGGCTGAAAGCGTTGGACGCCATTATGTATGGCCCGGTTCATGTGGTTGATGAGATTACCTCGAACTTAGAGAAAGAACTCCTTGACGAGTTCAGAGTCCTACATCCCGATTTCAGATTTGACCGGTACGAGATCCGGACAGATGAAGAGAAAGAATGAGATGTAATTATGGGCTGTTGACATCTGGTAAAGTGATATGAAAGAACTCTGCATCCGCTGTGGAAAACCAACCCCCTACGACATCAACACCCCAATAGCCGTCCGCCGTTATTTTGTTGATGACGCTGGGCAACTTTGTGAGGCGTGCTTCCACATCCTTTACCCGGTGCCTGGGACCTTCGGTAATCACGATGTTAAGTATGATTCTTCCGTTCCTCCAGCAGAGGACAAAGATATTCCAAATAAACTTTAGACCTCCGGGTCGGTTCAGCTGTAGAATTGACTCGGAGGTGGTGAGAAGATGATTGGAATCCGAATACGAGAGCTTCATGAGTTGATTGATCCATAAATTTAGTACCTCCCTAAAAAACTAATAGTTTTTTAGAGTCTATCAGAAAGTACTAAATCACAAAAGACGCATGGTTTGACGCTTACTAATAAATTATCTCGTTATTGTATTATATTGGCTATACCATTCTGCAAATCTTTTTAAACCTTCTCTTATTCCTATTCTTGGAGTGAAACCGAAATCATCCTCTAAAGCTTTGCTGTCGGCATATGTTACCGGGACGTCTCCAGGTTGCATTCCGACTAGCTCTCTGTGAGCTTCAAAGTCGTAGTCTTCCGGAAGAATCTTTGCGTTTACAAGTTCCTCTTGGAGAGTAGAGATAAAATCGAGAAGATTTTCGGGAGTTCCTCCACCGATGTTGTATAGCGCGTGAGGAGCTATTGGAAGTCCATCTTCGCCAGTCTGTTTTTCTGGAGCACCCTGCATAACTCTAATAATTCCTTCCACTATATCATCTACATAAGTGAAATCTCTTTTACAGTTTCCGTAATTGAATATTTTTATGTTTTCACCACGTACCAGCTTTTCCGTTGCGGAGTAGTAGAACATATCAGGTCTTCCGGCTGGTCCATATACTGTAAAGAATCTAAGACCGGTGGACGGTATATCGTAAAGCTTGCTGTAGCTATAAGCTAAGAGTTCGTTTGATTTCTTTGTTGCAGCATATAGTGATACAGGATTGTCCGTTCTGTCATCAGTGCTGAATGGGACCTTTTTATTTCCTCCATATACTGAAGATGAAGAAGCATATACTAAATGTTCAACTCCGGGATGTCCATTATTCTTGCTATATCTACAAGCCTGAAGTATTCCATAGAATCCTATGATATTACTTTCCAGATATACATCCGGATGATCAATAGAGTATCGAACGCCTGCTTGTGCAGCAAGATTAACAACGATAGATGGCTTATAGTTTACAAATGTATTTCTAAGCAGGTTGTTGTCAGCGATATTTCCTTTTATAAATACATGATTAACTGAACTTTCTTTGGAAGCTTCGTTAATTATTCCTAACCTATATTCCTTTAGCTTGGGATCATAATAATCATTCATGTTATCGATATTAACTATCGTTCCAGAAGTCATTTCTCTTAGTAGGCGCAGTATTAGATTAGCACCAATAAATCCGGCGCCTCCGGTAACAAGTATTGTTTTATCATTTAATTCAATATGTTTTTTCATTGATTTAACCATCCTATAGTATTAATCTCTTCTAAATAAGTCTCTTGTATAGACTTTTTCTTCTACATCATCAAGAACAGAATCATATCTATTAGCTATAATACAACCACATTTCTTTTTAAATGCTTCAATATCATTAATTACTTCACTTCCAAAGAATGTCGAGCCATTTTCAAGTGTTGGCTCATATATAACTACTGTGGCTCCTTTAGCTTTAATACGCTTCATTACGCCCTGTATTGATGATTGACGGAAATTATCACTATTGCTTTTCATAGTGAGTCTATATACGCCTACAACTACATTTTTTTGTTGCGATTCTTTGGTGGAAGAGTAGCTTTCGCTGTTTCCGTATGTTCCTGCTATCTCAAGAACTCTATCAGCGATGAAATCTTTCCTTGTCCTGTTGCTTTCTACGATGGCAGTCATCATGTTTTGGGGGACGTCGTTGTAGTTGGCAAGGAGCTGCTTGGTGTCCTTAGGTAAGCAGTAGCCACCATAGCCAAATGACGGATTGTTATAGTAATCGCCGACACGGGGATCGAGGCAGACTCCTTTGATGATGGAAGCTGTATCTAGATTCTTGATTTCGGCGTATGTGTCGAGTTCGTTGAAATAGGATACTCTGAGGGCTAGATAAGTATTGACGAAGAGCTTGGTTGCTTCGGCTTCTGTGTAGCCCATGAAGAGTTTTTCTATTGGATTTTTGATAGCTCCCTGTTGGAGGAGAGCAGCGAAGATTTCGGCTTGTTCTCTTGTGTTGTCATCGCAGCCTACGATTATCCTGCTGGGGTAGAGGTTGTCATACAGGGCCTTGGATTCGCGAAGGAATTCGGGGCTGAAGATGATGTTGTCGGAGTGGTATTTCTTGCGGATGGATTCAGTGTAGCCGACGGGGATGGTGGATTTTATTACTATCGTTGGTTTTGTTTTATTGTTCTTGGTTGAGTCAAGGACGAGTTCGATGACATTTTCAACCGCAGAACAATCGAAATGATTCATTTTGGGGTCGTAGTTGGTTGGTGCGGCGATTATGATGAAGTCAGCATCTTTGTATGCTTCGGTTCCATTTGTTGTAGCTTTAAGGTTTAGTTCTCTGGTACCTGATTTAGCTTCAGAAAGATATTTTTCTATATATTCATCCTGGATGGGAGAGATGTAGTTGTTGAGTTTTTCAACCTTTTCCGGGATAATATCTACAGCGGTAACATAGTTGTGCTGGGCCAGAAGAACAGCAAGAGAAAGACCGACATAACCGGTTCCTGCTACAGCAATCTTGTACTTTTTAGTTATAGGTTTTTCAGTGGTTGGCTCGACAAATAAATCCTGAGTGTTGAACTCGAGGACTTCAGACAGGGCCTGAAGCTGATTGACGTTAGGAATATGTTCCATGGATTCAATCTTGCTTATTATTGATCTATGAAGACCTGTAGCTTTTGCAAGATCCTGCTGGGTGAACTTTTTGGATTTGCGCTTGGTCTGGATTGTTTGGGAGAGTAAGGGGAGTGAGATGGTTTTCATGGGGGACTCCTTTTCGATTAAATATGTTGTAAATTATATCATATTTGTGCTGATTTTCAAGTTTATCTAATATAAATATTTCAATATGTTTATATTATGTTATAAAACATAACATTTTTGGTTGGTTTATAATTCGGGTATAATTTTGAAAATTTTTAATTTCGGAAGGGGAGGTTGTTATGATCCTGGCGGTAATCAGGAATAAATTGGGATGGGAGAGCTTGAGCTGGCGGTTATTAAAAAGACTACTCGCAAGAGAAGTCTTTTTCTGTTAAAATATCAGAGGGGGATGGTTCGTTAGAATCTAAGATATATTTAAATGAGGTATGATAAACATGGCGATTCAATTGAAAAATGACGAGAACAATGTGACTGAGGCGGCTGAGAATAAACCTGTCGGGGCTGGGTTCGATCCGAATGATCCGGAGAGTAAGTTCCGTGGCGGACTCGGTGATGGTAAGGTCGATATCGATAAGATAAATGATCTTCCTGCTTATACGGCACCGCCGCTTATGAATGATGAAGGGTCGGGAGTTATGTCCGGGTCAGAGCGAAGGTCCCTTATATATAAGATCGTTGGCGGAGTCATTTTACTTATTGTTTGTATATTGATTTATAAAGGTGTGTTTTATATGACGGGCTCGGGTGGTAAGGACATCACGGAGGAGCTGACGAAAACGGAGGACGAGATTGCGAGTGACATGAAGATTAAATTCGAGGATAATGAGGCAAAGGTTCGTGCGATTCCGTCATATTCCTATGGTAAAGTTACGGTCAGGTCCGGCAAGGACTTAAACGTTGTATATGTGGCTGATAAGCAGGTCGGCGTGAACACTGACAGCCGGAATTATCGTTTCTTCGAAGTGGGCATTAACGAGCCGTGGAAGCAGGCACAGGGCAGTATGAGCTACAAATACGATGACTGTATCGTGGTTGCAAATGATATACTTGAAGGTAACTCGGATTCATATTTTTATTTCAATGAGAAGAATAATGACGTTTTTGTTCTGACGGTGAATAAGAATACGGCGAGGGTCGTTAATATGACTTACTTTACTGACTACAAGAGAATGACAGAGACTCTTCAGTGATTTTGTGATTGTGATTAATGAGATATAAAAGGGGTTAGAAGTATTATATGGATAAATATAGTTTTACAGATTTTTTAAAGGCTGATTCGGAAGTTGAGAATATGGAGGCGCCGGAGGTTAAGGGTGATCATCCGGTTTATAATCCGATCGATGAGGAGCAGGCGGCCATCAGGAGACGTCGTGAGTCAAAGCAGAAGGAACCTGAGTGGAATGGCGGGGGCGTTTCAAAGGATTTCTATAAATATGATTACGAGAATAGCAAGTTGTCTATTATCAGTAAGACAAAGAAAATGTCTAAGAGGCTGATCGTACTCATTATTATCTTATTTATAGTCTCGTCTATTTCTTCGATTTCATTGTTTGTCAGGTCGCTGAAGTCGATGCCGACTAACGTAACCAAGATGGTTAAGTACGATGAGGGTCAGTTTTCCAAGGCACTTGATGTTACATTTGTTGAAAATGATTACTTTGCCAGACTTGTCCGAGTTTTTTCGGAGGAGAAAGTAACTGCTAAAACCGCTGACGGGTTCGGAATCATTTACATTGGTGGCAAGCAGCAGGGGGTTTTCTTCGATTCGCCGAGGTATAAGCTGTTCGGTCTGAAGGTTGGCGACAAATGCGACGAGGATTTCAGCAAGGTTAAGTATTCCTATGACAAGGTTTATAAGGAGACTGTCGACTATAGCGAGGGCTTTAAGAATTATTGTTATCTTTATAATACCGGAGTCGGCGACTGCATGATCATTTCGTATGATACGAGGACGAATCAGATCCTGGAGCTGGGGTATTTCTATAATTATAAGACGATTCTTTACTATAAAATATAAAGGAGAGTTGTAAATGAGGCAAAATAAGCTTTTTAAGGTTTTATGTTTTGTATTGGCTTTGGTTCTGGTTATGATGTCTTCAGTGGCTAACGGGGATGTCGAGGCGAAGTCGACGAAGTCGGTTTCATTGAAGACTTTGTGCAGCAAGCGGGCGCTTACTCTTAAGAGTATGCCGTCAGGCTCGATCCACAGTATCATTAAGAAGTATAAGGGGAAGAAAGTTACGACGCATACGATCCAGAACTTCTCGTATACGCCTGATCAGAAGTATATCTTTACGGTCGGGGAGTGCAATACGGGGTCGCAGGTGCACACGCTGCTGACGGTGTCTACGATCAAGAAGGGCTTCGGGGATAAGTGTAAATCGACCTGTATCGATGCCAAGGTGCTTGGGAAGTACGGGCACGGGGATGCGATCGCGATAACCGAGGTTGCGGAGAAGAGTGAGAAGGCGAGTGCTGAGGCCGGAGGAGTTGTTGAGGCTGAGGTAGCTGGTGATGAGGCTGAGGTAGTTTGCGATGAGGCTGAGGTTACGACTGAGGAAGCTACTACTGAGGCGGGCTCTGAGGAGACGACGGAGGCTGCAACCGAGGCTGCTACGGAAGAATCTACTGAGGAGACTGCTCCGAAGAAATCTAAGGATATATATAATGTCTGGGTTGCTTCGGCGGCCGGTTCAAATGGTTTCGGAACGTGCATCGACAGACTGACCATTGAAATAAAGAATAACAAGATGGTCATCAAGAAGAAGGTCCGCATCAAGAACTTCAAGAAGGCAAATGTCATCAAAGGCAAGGCTGCCTTCTATGCCGAGAAGCAGGACGTTAAGAGGATGAATGTGGCTGCGGATCAGTCGAATAACCAAATCATTTTCAGGATTGAGACTTCCACCGAGATCAATTATGTTGCGTATGACCTGAAGAAGCTGGATAAGGCGCTGGATAAGGTGAAAAATAGCGGCAAGTACGATATCGCCAAGGCGGCGAAGATGCAGCTTGCGAATGTGAGGTGCAACGTGGTGCCGAGGTCGGTTTTCCAGAGCTTCAGGGTTCATAATAATACGATCTATATCTGCGGCGGATATTTTAATAACGGCGCCGAGATAAATGCGGTGAAATATAAGGTTTATAAGCCCGGAAAGTCGGTCGAGCAGGACAAGAAGTTTTCCGAGAATGTGAGCCGCGTGATCAGGCTGCCGGATACGATCAAGATCGGGAAGCGCTCATTTAAGAAGCAGAATGTGGAGGTCGAGGGCATGGACTTCGTCGTGAACGAGAAGGGTAAGATCGACGTTCATATCAATTATTATGCGCGAGGTGTTGATATCCGCGACGGCATCACGATATTCCGGTTTGGCTTGTAGATATTTTACTTTGGGCATTAGTGTTGTTGCGCTATAAATGTTTGTAAGATATAATGATTAAAGTGCGTTTATGCATAAAAAAATATTCAGGAGGAGTTACATTTTATGAAAATTGGTTGCGTTAAGGAAATCAAGAACAATGAATTCAGAGTGGGTCTTACACCCGATAATGTTAAGGCTTACGTAGCAGCAGGTCATCATGTTTATATGGAGAAGGGTGCCGGAGTTGGTTCGGGCTTTTCTGATAATGAATATGTTGATGCGGGTGCGAGCCTTATAGATAATGCTGCAGAGGTTTGGAATCTTGTTGATATGATGGTTAAGGTTAAGGAGCCGCTTGAGAGTGAGTATGAGCTTTTCCATGAAGGACTCATCCTTTATACATATCTTCATCTTGCTGCTGACAAGGCTCAGACAGATGCACTTCTTGCCGGTAAGGTTAAGGCTGTTGCATATGAGACCATCGTAGATAACGGACTTCCTTGTCTTGCTCCGATGTCACAGATTGCCGGAAGGCTTTCTATTCAGGAAGGAGCAAAATACCTTGAGAAGAAGTTCGGGGGCGAAGGTATATTACTTGCCGGTGTTCCGGGTACTCCGAAGGCAAATGTTGTTATCCTCGGTGGCGGTACTGTTGGTATGAACGCCTGCAAGATCGCAGTTGGTATGGGGGCAAATGTCACCATTCTCGACATTAATCTTAAGCGACTAGAGGAACTTGACAACATGTTCGGCGCTCATATTCAGACGCTTGTTTCTACTGACAGCAATATCGAGAAGGCTGTTAAGGAGGCTGATCTTGTTATCGGTTCGGTTCTTATTCCGGGCGGTTCTACACCGAAGCTCTTTAAGAAGAGATATCTTCCTGAGATGAAGGACGGTGCTGTATTCGTTGATGTTGCTATCGACCAGGGCGGATGTGGTGAGAGCAGCCGCGTTACCACGCATGATGATCCTGTTTATATCGAGGATGGCGTTGTTCATTATTGTGTTGGTAATATGCCGGGTGCGGTTCCTCGTACAAGCACCATCGCGCTTACAAATGCCACACTTAAGTACGGCCTCATGATCGCTAATCAGGGTCTCGAGAAGGCTTGTGAGAATTATGCTATTGAAACCGGTGTTAACTGTTATCTTGGCAAACTTACCAACAAGAACGTTGCCGATGCACTTGGTTACGAATACACAGAACTGAAGAGTGTAATGTAAAATGTGTCCGGGGTCAGACCCCGGACACAGAATGTTCACATTTTGAGGAGATTGAGGATGAAAGCAAAAAAAGTACTGGCTCTGGGGCTTGGGGCTGGCCTAATCATTTCCATGTGCGGCTGCAGGTATGATTATACCTATGATCTGTCGTCGACGGGGGCCGCGAAGATTATGCAATTTGCTTATTATACTGAAGACGAAGTGAAGCAGCTTAGTAGTGATACGAGCAAATATGAGAAGGTCACTCTCGAGGACGGGAAGACTTATTATATGAAGTCGGAGATTGAGGATAAATCTTACGATGAGCTGAATGCCGGTCTGGAGACAGGCATCATGAAGCCGAATCTTGTTTATGTTCCGTGCGATAAGATCGACGAGCAGACTAATTCTAATTCGGAAAGCTCGAGCGTTCCGGATCTTTATAATGCGATGAAGATAAACATGACATATATGCTTAACGAGGACGTGATCGAGACAAATGGCGAAGTTTCCGAGGACAAGCGCTCTGTTTATTATGATTATAAAGGGAAGACAGCGGAAGGATACCTTTATATCTATACTGCAAGCGGGAAAAATGAGATCGATACGGACACCACGGCTCCTGTGATCGGCGGGATCAAGAAGAGTAAATATATCAATAATCTGGGCCTGAAGAAAATACGTATCTCAGATAATCTTGCTCTGAAGTCCGTTACCTGTAACGGAATTGATATGAAAAGTTATACTTATAATCTTGAAGGAAAGCAAGTCAGACATTGGATGCTGAAGGATATGTCTCAGTATAAGCAGGGCAAGAACAAGATTGTTGCTACGGATCTTAGCGGAAATAAGTCTTCATTTACCTTTAAATATGACTCTGTTCCACCTGTGATAAAGAAGATTAAAAACTATCAGACTTATTATAGTGGAAAGAAGATTACTTTCTATGTAAAAGATAAGACCAGCGGCATTTCGAAGGTGACATATTTTAAGGATTACGGAAAAGAAAAGAAAGTCGCCAAGAAGTACATAAAGAAGGTGAAGAAGGGTAAATACAAAGGATATTATAAAGTAACTCTTAAGTTTAATTCACCATGTTACCTTAAATTTTATGTATATGATAAAGCTGGAAATACCAGTGAGATATATGGTTGTAACGTTATATAGTGTAAGAATGTGAAAGAATTGTGTCCGGGGTCAGACCCCGGACACATTTTTTTCACATTTATTGATTTTTCCAGGAGGTGCAGTTTTGGAGTTCGCCGGTGATGGCATTGATTTTGATGAAGGCTGTTCCTGTGTCTGAGAAAACAAGGAATTTCCAGGTGGGAACGAGGGACATCTGACCGGTCTTTTCGTCTGTTTCAAGTGAGTAACAAAGATTCATTCCCGGCAGAGTGAGATTGCCTTTACCCATTTCATCGTAATTTACCTCGTTTTTGAGCACATTTTTAACTGATTGTTTAATGTTATCGAACTTAAGAAGCTCGACATCTTCAACCTCGTCTATGGTCCTGAAGACCAGAAGCAGGTCCGCGCCAAAGATGCCATTTTCAGTGATATATACGCAGCCTTTATTACCAATCTCGGACGAGAAGCCCCAGCTTGAGCCGTTTGTAGTCTCTATCGTCGGAGAATCCGACTCATAGATATTGAATATGTCCTCTAGATAAACCGCGTAACCGTCTTCGTAATAGAGGTCCGGATCAAGCTCGCGGTTTTCACTTCGCATGTTGACTGCCGCGTTCATTGAGGCCGAAATCCTGTTATTAGTTTCGTCATGCGAATCGTCCATGTATTCCTTCGCAACGTCCTCCTGTTCAGCAAGCAGGATGTTGTTTCTGATGATCTGCTCATTTGCGACAGTCGCAAACGTAGTCAGATAGTCTTCTTCCGAAAATGTTATCGAAGTTATACTTTCTTCATCTGTATACTCCATAGCAAAACCGAGATTCATATCCGCGAGATAGGTAAGATATTCCTGATGATGATAGCCGACCTTGCAGTCGTTCTCATTTAACCCGAGCCGATACTGCAGGAATTCGCTGGCCTTATCCTTGATCTCATCCTCGGAAATGGCACATTTGTTCTCAGAAACTCCTGTGGAATTGCCCAGAACATCAATTTCGCGCTTTGCCAGAAGGGTTTTAAATCTATGCTCCGGATAGTAATCGTTGATGTTTACTGGCATAAAGTAAATGTATTGCTCTTCGCAAATATAGTCAAAAGAAAGGATAAGCGCGTAATCGATGCCCTGGAACTTGCCTTTATACATATGGATCGAGTAGCTTTCGTTATCGACCCAGGTGTAAGTTTTATCATAATCCTTATCGATCAGGACAAAATCCTGGATTTCATGTTCGCCTCTGCTGTAAATTGCCATGAGAAAATCAAGCTTGTAAAGCTGCATGATGTAATCCGTCTCATTTGTATAAGCTAGCTTTTCAATCTTCTCAACATCACTATCAAAAAGGTTCGATACCAGCGTGGCCTCCTGATCATCAGTGTAAGATGTCGATTCAACCGTATAAACATTAAGGCTGTTAAGATCAGGCACCTCGACAAATGAATCGATATTGATTATTGCGTCACCGGTATCGTAGACCTCATTCCAGGTAAGCTTCTTGCCTGATAAATTCGAAGTATCTGACGATTCATCTGTAGACTCATTTGACAATTCATCAGCAATCTCAAGGTCCTCGGAAAGACTTGAGTTATCAGGCTCGGGGATAGATGATATGTCTACATTTTCGCCGCCATATTCGGATATATCATTGCTCGCAGCTTTGCCGCATGAAGTGATCGATAGCAGTAGTGCAAGTATAAGAATAGCAGATATTTTGCGATTAAGATTTCTCGTATATTTATTCATGTAGTACCTCCCAAAGTTTGTAAAAATTGTGTCCGGGGTCAGACCCCGGACACAGAATGTTCACATTTAATCGAGGTTGCTAAAGATATCGCAGGAGTGGAGCGAGCCGTCGATGGCGTTGATCTTGATCAGGGCAGTTGCTTTGTCTGAGAAGACAACGAATTTCCAGGTAGGGATGAGTGTGACCTCGGAACCTTCGCCGACCTCGGAATAGCAAAGCGACATTCCGGGAAGTGTTAGATTTTCGGTTCCAAGCTCTTCAAAATTCACTTCTTTATTGAGGGTATTTATCACAGATTCTCTGATCTTATCAAACTCGAGCAGCTCGACATCCTCAGTAACATCAACGGTCTCATATTTAAGTTTTAAATCTATACCGAAAATGCCTTCCTGCGTCAACATTACAGCACCTTTATTACCAATGGCCGAGGAAAATCCCCAGGACACGCCATTTGTGACACTTCCTTTGGTGGGATGCCCGGCGTTTATATTATATATATCATCAAGGTATACGGCATAACCGTCTTCATAAAGCTTATCCTCAGGAGCCGGATCAGCTTCAAGAGCAGCATCAAAGGTGGCCATCATCCTGTCATCCATCTTATGCTCATCCATGTATTCCTTAACCTTGTCTTCCTGCTCGGCGAGCATCATATTATGCCTGTAGCTTTGATATTCAGTTATAGTTGCATAAGTGCTTAACAGGTCAGATTCCGAAAAAACAAGCGATGACAGACAGAATTCCTGGTTTTCGTCTTCCATACCAAGGTTCATATCCGACATTTCCTGAGCATAATCCGTGGCATCGAGTCCAACCTTGGAATCAATTCCGTTAAGTCCGACACGGCCTTCTAGGAATTCCTGTGCTCTTGACGTGACTTCTTCTTCGGAAAGAAGACATTTGTTATCAAAATCATCCTTGGTTCCGTCCGCAAGAACCGAACGTTTGGCCATCATGGTCTGGAAACGGTGCTCCGGGAAGTAATCATTTATATTTTTAGGCATGAAATTGATATACTTTTCATTATTCATGTGATCGTATCCAAGCAACAGCACATAATCGATGCCCTGGAACTTGCCCTGATACATATGGATTGACATGCTCTGAGTATTGATCCATTCGTATTTCTGGTCAAATGATTTGTCGATCATATCATAATCGAAGCCATACTCGGACTGCATATCCTGAATCCTGTCATACTTATAAAGCTGCATGATGTAGTCGGTCTCATTTGTGTAGCTGATCGACTCGAGCTTCTCGGCATCGCTGTCGAAAATCTTGTTTACAAATTCCTCCTCGCCGTTAGTATCATCAAGATTTATATTTGATTTATAAACATTCAGACTATTAAGCTCAGGAACCTCGACAAATGCGTTCACATCGATGACATTTCCCTTTACAGTGAGAGCTTCGCTCCAGCTGATCTCACCGTTAGGACTGATCTGTACACCTGCTTCCTCGGAAGGCTCAACAAGTTCTTCGACAAGACTCTGATCTTCAGTGGCTTCCTCGGATATTAAAGTCGAGGCATCTTCACCGCCGTACTCATCGATTTCCTGTGCGGATTTTTTACCGCAGGAGGTAAGGGAGAGAAGCATGGAAACCGAGAGCACGGCGCATATGAGAATTTTGGAGGTTTTACTATACTTTTTCATTATATTTTCCCTTTCGTGGAATCGAATAAAAATGCATATCTTGCTTGTAATATAATATGCCAATGTATCAGCAATGTATCACGCACAAAAAAATGTGAAAGAAATGTGTCCGGGGTCTGACCCCGGACACAATTCTTTCACATTTAGATTCGTATTTTCGAATTATTTAAAATTTGCGAATTTTGTTGTTGTATTATATATATGTTAGTGTTATTGTTTCTTTTACAGGAAGCACTCATGACAGGGTGGTAGCCTCCCGAGCCCCTATACCGGAAATTTTCGGATTATATCGGAAGGGAGGTGATGTGTATGACAGTATTTGAAATCATTTCAATTATACTGAGAATGATCAATTTATTGATATCGCTCGGTTCACTGATCATAGCATTGCTTTCATTTCTTAGAGAAGAAAGACAAGCGAAATAAATAAAATGCCTCTCCCTGTCTGCCAACGGGAGAGGCGTGCCCCTAATTGGGTATACACTCTCGGTAGGCATCCACTTTGGAGTGGGTGCTTCCTAATTCACAATATAACATGTTGAATACTAATATTCAACCAATATTTTTATTAGTGATAAGGAGCACCTATCATGACAATCCCAGAACGCATTTTCAAAAGATTGAAAGAAATTAAAATGACACAGAAGGAATTTTCCAAGAAGACCGGAATATCACAAAGTGCGATAAGTGAATGGAAATCAAAAAATACAAATCCATCCGCAGACAAGATTATGATCATATGTCATGTGCTGAAAGTTAGTCCTGAGTGGCTTCTTTCCGGAATAGAAAAGAAAGATAGTAAAGATAATGAGCCGGATTTTCTGGTGATAGATAAAAAAACTGAAATGGGAAAATTCATTTCTGATTATAACAGATTATCTGATGATTCGAGACTACGCCTTCTTGGATATATGTATGCTTTGTCTGAAGAATATCGTGAGCAGATAAATAAATACAAAAAGGAATTTGATGATCTTATTGACAAAAAAATAGAGTGACAGAATAGTAGAGGTAGTTATATGGCAAGACGTAAAAGGATTTGGTACCCGGGAGCCATTTACCATGTTATGAGTCGTGGGAACCATAAATCAACTATATTTAAGGATGAAATCGACCGTAGGCGTTTCCTTACATATCTTAAAACAGTTAAAGATAATCAGGACTTTTATTTGCATGCTTTTTGCCTGATGTCAAATCATTTCCATATGCTAATAGAGACGAAAGATACTGAACTTTCGAAGATCATGCAGAAGTTGTTGTCTTCATATGCAGAGGATTATAATTATCGTCATGAATTGACGGGCCATTTGTTTGAAGGGAGATACACTGCTTGTCTGGTAGAAGATGAGAGATACTTTCTCGAGGTCAGCCGCTATATTCATCTAAATCCTGTGAAGGCAAATCTGGTAAAAGATCCATACGACTATTTTTATAGCAGCTTTAAAACATATGTAAATGAAAATGGCTTCGATAAAAATGATCCGTATCGAGCCATTTCAAATCTGATCGATACAGATCGTATTCTGGGAATGTGTAATTCAAACAGTCAGTATAAGTACAAACAGTTTGTCGAAGACAGAATAGACCATACAGATCAGGAAATACTTATTAAAAAAGATATTAAGGATATAGATTAATTAGCCCGTGAGGGCTTTTTTTATTGTCAAAAAACGACAAAAAAGTCATGAAACCGATAGGGGGTCAGACCCCTTTTATGTAAACCTATGCAATTTTGATGCCATATTTTGTGCTTTTTCATGCCATTTTTTATATTTAATGATACCTTTGTATTTTATAATGCCTTCATAGTCGAGAGAACTAGGGAGGTTTTTTAGTTATGAAGAGTCATTTTTATAAATTTATGCCGGTGATTCTGGGTTCGGATATCACGGCTTATTCTATTGCAAGGAGCTTTCACGAGGAGTATGGTATCCGTTCGCTGTCCCTTGGCATGTCGGATACGGGCTACGTTGCAAGCTCGTCATTTATCGAAAATATAACATGTCATAATCTGGATGATCCTGACATTGCAGTTCAGCAGCTTATTAAGATAGGAGAAGAGTACGGCGACATGCCGCTCATACTTTTCGGCTGCGGCGACTGGTATGTTCGTATAATCATCGAGAACAAGGATAAACTCAAAGATTATTACATAATTCCATATATAGATAAGGAGCTTCTTGACAAAATAGTGATCAAGGACAGCTTCTATAATCTTTGCGAGGAGCTGGGCATCGATCACCCGAAGACAGTTGTATATAAATGCAACCAGGACGAGGCTCCGAAGCTTGATTTCAACTTCCCGGTCATCGTGAAGCCCGCCAATTCGGCCATGTATCATTATGCCGATTTCGAGGGCAAGAAGAAAGTTTATAAGTGTAATACTGAGGAGGATCTGATAAATGTTTTGGCCACCGTTGATGCATCGAGCTACAACCATAACCTCCTTATCCAGGATATGATCCCGGGCGACGACTCATTTATGCATGTGCTGACCTGTTACTGCGACCGGAATCATAAGGTGAGATTTGCGGCACTCGGACACACGCTGATCGAAGATCCAACACCCACAGCGATCGGCAACCCGGTAGTGATCTTAAACGAGGTTAATCAGGAGATTGTCGACGCAGCCAGCCGATTCCTTGAACATATCGGTTTCGTTGGATTTGCCAATTTTGATCTTAAGTATGATAGCCGCGATGGCAAGTATAAATTCTTTGAGATCAACGTCCGCCTCGGCAGGAGTAACTTCTATGTTACCGGAAGCGGTTTTAACCATGTAAAATGGATCGTTGACGAATACATTTTCAATTCACTGCCTGAATATACGGTGGCAGATAATGAGTGTCTTTATACAGTTGTCCCGATGCAGGTCATCAAGAAGTACGTTGTGGACAGCCAGCTTAAGAACCATGCGATCGAGCTCTGGAAGAAGGGCCGTGTTTCCCGCCCGCTATTCTACAAAGGCGAGAAGAGCATGATGTCGAAATATTACGCATATCTGAATTATCTTCATTATATAAGTAAGTTTAAGAGGTACGCATAATGCTGTTAGGAGTTTTAGGCGGCCTCGGACCGCTTGCAACGGTATATTTCATGGACCTGCTTGTGAAAATGACTGACGCCGAATCGGATCAGAACCACATACCAACGCTTGTAATGAACGATTCCGACATTCCGGACAGGACCGACTACATCCTCGGAAAGAATTGCGAGAGCCCGCTTCCCAAATTAGAGGAAGATGCGAAAATGCTTGAGAAGTGCGGTTGCGACTACATCGTGATCCCCTGCAACACGGCGCATTACTTTTACGATGAGGTGCAGGAGCAGGTGCATGTTCCGATAATCAATATCCTTGAGGAGACGGTCAAATATGCTTATAAAAGGAACCCGAACATAAAGAGTATCGGGATCATGGCGACAGACGGCACGTTAAAGACCGGTTCTTACAAGAAATATCTTGATAAATACGGCCTGAAGCAGATCACCCTCAGCCCCGAGAATAACGAGTCTTTGATGAACATTATTTACAATCAGGTGAAAGCGGGCAAGAAGGTAGACATGGTGGAGTTCATGAGGCTTGTGGTCGAGCTTATCCGTGACGGCAGCGATGTTGTGATCCTCGGGTGCACCGAGCTTTCGATCATCAACCATAACAACAGCCTCACCAGTCACATGGATTACATCGTCGACTCAATGGACGTACTGGCCGAGGCAAGCATCAGGATGTGCGGCAAACACGTAAAGGAGAATTATAAAGCATGTGTGGATTTGTAGGATTTACAAATACAATTACATCCAATAAGAATTATAACGAGACGATCGTGAGGGCGATGGCGGACCGTATCGTTCACCGCGGCCCCGATCAGGACGATTATTATATAGATGAAAATGTCTCGCTTGGCTTCAGGCGTCTCTCAATCATTGATCTTGAGGGCGGAAGTCAGCCTCTTATAAGTAAGGATGGAACAAAGGTTCTGGTTTTTAATGGCGAGATATATAACTATAAGGATCTTCGAGCTGAACTTGAGGCGCTGGGCCATACCTTCAAGACAAAGACAGATTCCGAGACAATACTTGTCGGCTACGAAGAGTGGGGACGTGACGTTCTGACTAAACTTCGTGGTATGTTTGCATTTGTGATATGGGACAAAAATGAGAAGAAACTTTTCGGGGGCCGTGACATTTTCGGAATAAAACCTTTCTTTTATTATATGAAAAATGATGTCTTTATGTTTGCTTCCGAGATCAAGGCATTTCTTGCTAATCCGAGGTTTGAGAAGCAGTTCAATATCGAGCGCCTCCCGGATTATCTCTGTTTTGAATATATTCCCACAAATGAGACGCTTTTCAAGGATGTTTATAAGCTTGCGCCGGGCACTTACTTTGAATATTCGGATGGGAAGCTGGTGCAGGACACTTACTACGAAGTTAAGTATGATATAGATAACTCGAAGTCCGAGAAATACTGGGCAGAGGAGATTGAGAAGGCTTTCAGGTCTTCCGCCGACCTTCATGCGCTTACCTCCGACGTTGAGGTCGGTTGTTTCCTCTCTTCAGGCGTGGATTCGAGTCTCGTTGTTCACGAGATGAAAAAGCATATGGATGTGAAGAGCTTTTCCGTGGGATTTGCCGAGGGAAATTGCTCCGAACTTCCGGATGCGAAGAGATTTGCGGAAGGTGAAGCGGTCGAAAACATTTCCAAAGAAATCACATCTGATGAATTCTTCGAAATGACTCCGGAGATCATGTATTACATGGACGAGCCGCTGCCGAATCCGTCCGCAATCCCGCTTTATTTTCTGACCAGGCTTGCTTCCGAGAAAGTCAAGGTTGTGCTTTCCGGAGAGGGCGCTGACGAACTATTCGGCGGTTATCATTATTACCATGAGCCGCTGGATTTCAAATATTACCAGATGCTCCCCCAGTTTCTCAGGGACGATGTTGCCTCCCGCGTGCAGGATTTACCAGAATTTCATGGCAAGCGTTTCCTGATGAGGGGGCGTCAGGGCATAGAAGACCGCTATATCAGGAACAATTATGTGTTTAATCATAATGATATCGGGCAGGTGCTGTCCGGGCGGATCCCGGCACAGAATCCGGCTACTTATACCAAGCCGTTTTTTGACAAATGTGCCACTGTGGATGACATATCGAAGATGCAGTATGTGGACATCAATACCTGGCTTGTTCAGGATATTCTTGTGAAGGCGGACAGAATGAGCATGGCTAATTCGCTTGAGCTGAGAGTGCCATTTCTCGATAAAGAGATGCTGGATGTTGCCATGAGGATTCCGGCCAAATACCGTCTTGCTCACGGCACGACCAAATACATTCTAAGGAAGGCGGCCTCGAAGAACCTCCCCCATGAGACCGCTTTCATGACCAAAAAAGGCTTCATCACGCCGCTGAATGACTGGCTGAAGCAGGACAAATACTACGACATGGTGAAGCTTAAGTTTTACAGCGAGACCGCCGAGAAATTCTTCAATGTTGCTTACATCATAAAACTTCTTGACGACCACCGAAACGGGGTGGCCAAGAACATGAAGAAAATCTGGATGATCTACGTGTTCATACTCTGGTATGAGAGGTACTTCGTGGAGATGTAACACTTTTGTAATGGGGCCTGACCCCATTACAAAAGTGTTACAAAAAAAATCGGCCCGCAGGCCGATTTTTTTATATTCAATTTATTCTGCAAACATCCCCTTGATTTCTTCAAGTAACTCAGGAGAGAAGGGAGCTTCTTTAAGTTTCTCCCAAATCTTCTTGGCTATATCGTCAATGTCTTCCGGAAGGAGCTCTTCATGGTCTCTGTAATGACCGTATCCACGGTATTTACTTGAGAACTGGGCGACTTCCTGACCCTTTCTCATAACCCAGACTTTTCTGTCAGGCTCGCCTTCATGCACGTTGTTGCGCGGACGAAGTTCGATAGTCCATTCACCTTTACTGTAAGCCACATCGTATACAACACTCATAGTCATATAACCCCCTTTTGGTTAGTTAGAATTATCCTCTACTAGAATAACATTTTTGAAGACATTTTTCAACATGGATATTGGTTGAAATATATACAATTTTATCATATAATTCATTTATTATTTTTGTGGAGGATTTATTATGCAGCTTAAACCTATTGAACCTGATGAGACGCAAAATGACGTCGAAAACGGCAACGGATCGAGCCCCCAGCAATCCCAGCCGGCAGATCCTTATGTAAGTAACAATGAGTTTTTTAACCCCGAGCAGGAATTTGATGTGACTGCCGGTGATATGTTCGGAAATCCTATACCGAATGAGTCTCAGTTGAATGGTCAGACAATGGGTCAGACGGTCGGAGTAAGTGGCGGACCGAGTTATGATCCGTTTTCAACGAACGGTGCCGTGTATAATCCAAATGCCGGCATGGAACAGTACGATAATCCCGGGAATTACGGATTAAATGAAGAGGATCTTCGTCCTCGAAAGCTTTCAAAGAAAGAGTTCTACATCAGTCCCCGTAACAGAAAGGACCGTGACAGGATAGTTATCAGTTCGATTGTTGTAATTATAGCTGCTATAGTTGATTTAATAAGAACTGATTTTTGGCTTTCAACATTTAAAAGAGAGATTGAAATGGTAAATAATCTCGCTGAACAGTTAGGTGTCGCAGGAGAATATATGATCGATACAGATAAGATCATGCAGACACAGATTATTATATCTGTATTTCTTATAGCTCTCGGACTTGGTATACTTATCTTTAAGAGCAGAGCTTGTGCGATAACCGGATTAGTTTTAACAGTTATATATTTTATTGCATTTCTTGTTCAGAATCATCAGTTCAGATTTTATTATACTGTAATTGCTTTCGGATATGCGACACTTGCTACTATAAGCTTCGCCAATTCCTGGAAGGAATACGAAGAAAACGGCGACTGGAAACGAGAATGGAAACGCACCTGGTAATGTAACCCGGAAACGGGAAACAGTTGCAAAAAGAAAATCGGGGACGGAATCGTCCTCGATTTTCTTTTAATTAATTAATTCATCAATTTACTTACCTGATCATAATACCCGACAACATCTGTATCGTATATTTCTTTCAGCCTGTCTCTTTCGATCATCTCACTGACCGGTCCCTTTGCGATGATCCCACCATCCTTCATCAGAATTATCTCGTCAGAGATCAGGGCAGCAGTGCCTATATCGTGGAAGACTGAGATGGCAGTGTTTTTATATTCAACACCGTCGACTGTTGTTGTCTTGACTGCCCACTTCTTAAGATAATCCATAAGTTCTATCTGGTATTTCATATCGAGGTGATTTGTCGGCTCATCCAGAAGTATAACAGGCGTTTCCTGGGCAAATGTCCTCGCCAGCAGGACTCTTTCCAGCTGCCCGCCTGAAAGCTGGTTGACCTGCTTATCTTTAAATTTATCAAGCTCCATTTCCTCGATAATCTTCCCGACCACGTCCTTATCTCTCTGGGAAGTACCGCCCAGGAAATCATTTAACGTATGACCTCTATGCACATAGCGGCCCATCATGATCGTCTCGTAGACGGTGTAAGAGAAGTAAATAGTCGAAAATTGCGGCGTCATCGCAATATAGCGGCCGATCTTGTCGTGCTTCATGTTCTTTAGCGAGATATCATCGATCTTCAAATCACCTTCATAAGGCATGATGCCCGCGAGCACGCGAAGAAGAGTGGTCTTGCCGGAGCCGTTCGGTCCGAGAATCCCACATATCCCACCATTCAAAAACTCGGTAGAAACATCCTTCAGTATTAACTTATTCTTTTCGTATCCCGCGGATACATTCACTATTTTCATCATAAACGTCACACTTGGTTTACATAAAAGGGGTCTGACCCCGGACACAAAATATTCACATTTTACTTTCTTCCTTTAAGGAAAATGATTAGGAAGAAGGGGGCACCGATCAGAGCGGTTACTGCGCCGACGGGTATTTCTCGCGGCGAGATTATGGTTCGTGCTACGAGATCCATCAGCGACATGAAGGCTCCGCCGTATATAAAACTCATGGGCAGCACTATGCGGTGCTTTGCGCCGAATATCTTTCGTACGGCATGCGGCGCCACGAGGTCGATGAATCCGATGGTTCCGGTGAATGCAACCGAAACTCCTGTAAGCAGCGCAGTGAGAATGATCAGCACGACCTTTTTCCTGCTGGTTTCAACTCCCATCGACATTGCCTGATCATCCCCAAATGTCATGATGTCAAGCTCCCTCGAATAGAGGCAGATGACGAACGTGATCACGATCGAAACCGGCACAAGGATAGCCACGTGAGACCAGTTTCTCGAGGAAAACGAACCCATCATCCAAAAGTAGATCTGCTGCGAATGATCAGGGAACAGCGACGCGAGAAGCGTCAGCATCGCGCTGACGAAAAGCGAAATAACCATACCGATCAGGATGATGGTATAGCTATGAATATTTTTATCGATTCTGTGGGATATGAAAATGACTAGGAGAACGGTCAGTAAAGCGAAGGTAAAACCTGTCGCCGGAAGCATAATGCTTCTTACGGCAAATGACCTGACTCCGGTAATGATTATGATTGCAGCACCAAGCGCCGACCCGGAAGAAACTCCCATCGTATAAGAAGAAGCAAGGGGGTTCTGAAGAAGCGACTGCATAACAGCGCCGCTTACTGCAAGGGCTCCGCCGACAAAAAATGCGGCGAGTGCGCGGGGGAGTCGGATGTTCCAGAAAATTGAAACAGACATATCGGGAACAGAAGACGGAAGAGTGCGTTCAAATAATTTATGCAAAGAAATATAATAAATCTCGGGAAGTGTGATGGACACACTTCCCAAGTTTATGCACATAACTAAGATCAATATGCAGATAATAATCGAAAATACATATTTTTTCATTTTGCAACTGATCCCCAGTCCCCGAGTTGCATTTACTCGGTAATGTATTCTTTGAATATTTCGGGATAAACCTGCGTAGCCATTTCAATCATGGCGTCTACAACGTGCTGATTTGGCTGGTTGCTTGCGTCGGCGTCGATGTAATAAACTTCACCGTTTTTAATGGCCGTGACATTTTCCCAACCCTGAGCCGACTTGATGACATTTACAACGTCGTCAACGTAGTTGACGTTTGTAACGATTACGTCGGGATTCATGGCAATTGCCTCTTCCTCGGAAATGCTTACCCAGCCTTCCTGGCCCTGGATGACATTTTCGGCACCGATAGTAGTGATCATCTCGTCAAGATAGGTTCCGGTTCCGAAGGTGTAGATTGAAGGATAGTCCTCGGTAGGAAGCGAGATCATGAAAAGGATGGTCTTTCTTGAACTTATCAGGGCTCCGGTTGCGGAGATATTGTCGATCTCTGTCTTATACTGCTTGACTATGTCAGTTGCAGCGTCCTCTGCGTGAACACAGTGTGCGATGAACTCGAGGTCATCCTTGATGTCAACGAAGCTTGTGCTTGTGGGGATGTCGGCAACGCAGATGCCTGCGTCACGTGCGCTCTGGAAAGCGTCCTCACCGCCAAATGAGCTCATTCCGGAAGTGAATATAATGTCCGGATTCAGTGAAACGATAGCTTCGTTGTCGGGTGCCATCATATCGAACTGCGGAACGTCCTCGGCAAGTGATGAAGCGTAAGCGTAGGAGTTGGTGTCGATTGCGACGATCTTGTCGGCAAGTCCGATGTCGATGAGGAATCTTGTTGTGGACGGTGCCATTGATACTATACGCTCGACGTTAGCCGGTATCACGATATTGTTGCCGGATCTGTCGGTTGTAGCTTCACCATCACCCGGGTCAATCGTTGGCTCAGTATCTTCTGATGCGGTGTCGTCGGCGACGTCATTTGCAGCAGAATCTTCTGTGGGCTCCTCGATATCTTCCGAAGTGTCAGCCTCGGTGGCTTCGACTGTCTTAGGCTCCTCGGACTTTGACTCGGTGGTGCCCTCAGCCTTGCCGCAGCCGGCGAGAAGAGTAAGCATCATTGCTGATGCAATCATTATTGAAAATATACGTTTTTTCATTGGGGTATCTCCTTTAAGTATTTTTATACTTTCGACAAGTATTATAAATATATGTAGAATAATTGTCAAAAGAAGTCTTTCTTGTGCTATAATGTGACTTGTGAATCCAAATGTGAAAATTCTATGTCCGGGGTCAGACCCCTTTTATGTAAACCAATGAGGTGTTTATGATAAATGTAAACAAAAACGAGATTCAGCGTTACCTCGGCTACCGCGGCGTGACCGAGATTGACGCTCAAATATCCGCGATGATCGACGATTGTATCATGGAAATGTCTTCGCAAGTTGCACCGAAGTCGATATTCAGGTCCTACCCGTTAGAAATCGGCCCCGATTCAATTGACTTCGCTGATATTCATGTTACCTCAAAGAATCTTCTAAAAAACATCAAAGGATGTAAGGAGATTGTGATGATGGCGGCGACCATCGGCCTCGGTCCGGATATGCTGGTGAGAAGAACGGAAGTCCGCGACATCATGCGTGCCTACGTCTATCAGGCCACCGGCGCTGCGATGGTTGAAGCATATTGCGATGAAGTTAATGAGAAGATAAAAGAAGAAGCGGCTGCGAGAGGGCTGTATGCTCGTCCTCGTTTTTCGCCGGGCTACGGAGATTTCCCGTTAGAAGTACAAAAGGATTTTGTCAGGATTCTTGATATGCCGAAGACGATCGGAGTTACATTATCCGACAGCCTGCTGATGACCCCGACAAAGTCAGTCACGGCAGTTATCGGTCTTGCACCGACAGACGAGGGCTGCAACCTCGCCGGCTGCGAAGAATGCACAATGCACGACACCTGCGCCTACTCGCGCTGATTTTGTAACACTTTTGTAATGGGGCCTGACCCCATTACAAAAGTGTTACATAGAGAAAGAGAGATAGTTATGAGGAAAGATTTACGAGAAAGATTAGGTAAGGAGTGGCTGTTCTGCGATGGCGGAATGGGCACGTTTTTACAGGAGCACGGACTTAAGGGAGGTGAGCTTCCGGAGACATGGAACCTGTCAAAACCCGAAGTTATACTGAAACTCCATGAATTATATCTGAAGGCCGGAGCCGACATATTTAATACGAATTCGTTTGGACTTAATTCACTCAAGTTCCCAGGTCAGGTTGATGAGCTGATGACGGCTGCTGTAGAGCTGGCCAAGAAAGCAAGATTAAATACCGGAAGAGAGGATGCTTATATTGCTATCGATATCGGTCCCACAGGAAAGCTTCTCGAACCCATGGGCGACCTAAGCTTTGATCGTGCGGTTGAACTTTTCTCCGAAACCATCAAGGCCGGTGTTAAAGCCGGCGGAGATCTTGTCCTGATTGAAACCATGAGTGATAGTTACGAGGCTAAGGCTGCGGTTCTTGCTGCAAAGGAGTGCTGCGACCTTCCCGTGATCGTGACTACTATATATGATGAAAAAGGAAAGCTTCTGACAGGAGGCAATGTAGACTCGACCGTTGCGATGCTCGAGGGACTCGGCGTAGATGCTCTCGGAATCAACTGCGGGCTCGGCCCGGATCTTATGATCCCGATGGTTAAGCGCCTCACGGAAGTTGCTTCCGTTCCAATCGTAATCAACCCCAATGCCGGACTTCCGAGAACCGAAAACGGACGTACTGTTTTTGATGTCGGGCCGGAAGAATTTGCCAAGACGATGAGCGAGATTGCCGATATGGGTGTTCAGGTTCTTGGCGGCTGCTGCGGAACAACACCCGAGCATATAGCAAAGCTTGTTGAAACTGTAAAACCTAAATCTTTCAAGGAAAACACCTATAAGGAACTTACCGTGGTGACGTCATTTTGCAAGGCGGTCACTTGTGATAAAAAGCCGATAATCATCGGCGAGAGGATCAACCCCACCGGAAAGTCCCGCTTCAAACAGGCGCTCCGTGATAAGGACATGGACTACATTCTGTCCCAGGGGCTTGAGCAGGAAGACGCCGGCGCAGACATCCTCGATGTAAATGTCGGACTCCCGGAAATCGACGAGCCAGCCCTTATGAGAGAGGTCGTTACGAAGCTCCAGGGCGTTACGGGGTTGCCGCTTCAGCTTGACACGACTGACACGGTGGCTCTCGAGCGGGGCCTTCGTTACTATAACGGCAAGGCCATGATCAATTCAGTTAACGGTAAGCACGAGGTCATCGAGTCCGTTATGCCTCTTGTAAAGAAGTACGGCGGCGTTCTGGTCGGCCTTGCGCTGGACGAGGACGGAATTCCCGAGACAGCCGATGGCCGAATCAGGATCGCTCAGAAGATTTACGAGGCGGCTGACAGGTACGGAATCCCTCGCAAGGACATTGTAATCGACGGCCTTTGCATGACGATTTCGTCCGATTCATCGTCTGCGGTCACGACCCTCGAGACCATAAGGCGTATCCGCGACGAGTTTAACGGCCATTCGATCCTCGGCGTTTCGAATATTTCGTTTGGCCTGCCCCAGCGCCAGATCATCAACGCCTACTTCCTCACCATGGCGATGCAGAACGGCCTCAGCTATGCAATCATGAATCCGAACAATGAGCAGATGATGAGCGCATATCGCGCCTTCCTCGCGCTTTCGAATCTGGACCCGCAGTGCATGGGCTACATTGAAGCGTATGCGAACGCAAGCATTTCCGTCATTTCGTCCGGAAATGTCTCCGCCAGCTCCACTGCACCTGACACCCCCGGCGCCCCCTCGGAAGTCTCATCAGGCCTCGACAAATCCGGCTCCGCAACGCAAGTCTCGCCTCTCGCAAATGCCATCGAACGTGGCATGGTCGGTGTTGCCGAAACCGAAATGCGAAAGGAACTCGAAACAAGAGAATCGCTTGAAATAATCAATTCAGAGCTGATCCCTGCTCTCGATAAAGTCGGCAAGGGATTTGAAAAGGGCACGGTATTCCTTCCTCAGCTCTTACTCAGTGCAGATGCGGCAAAGGCGGCATTTGAGGTAGTAAAAGAAGCTATGGCCGGAAAGACGCAGGAGACCAAGGGAAAGGTTATAATCGCCACAGTAAAGGGCGATATTCATGATATAGGTAAAAATATAGTAAAAGTCATGCTCGAAAATTACGGCTACGACGTTATAGATCTCGGCAAGGATGTTCCTCCCGAGGTTATCGTGGACCGTGCAATTCAGGATGACGTTAAGCTTGTGGGCCTCAGTGCGCTTATGACAACGACGGTTGTAAGCATGGAAGAAACGATAAAGCTTCTCCGTGAGAAAAAGCCCGACACGAAGGTTGTCGTCGGCGGAGCAGTAATGACTCAGGAATATGCCGACGCTATAGGCGCCGACTGCTATGCAAAGGACGCTATGGCAACCGTTCGATACGCAGACAGCATATTTGGTTAGAAATTTACGATGCAACTCGAGTGCCCGTACCCGAGTTGCATCCCTTGTATTTTATGCCCATATGTCGTATAATAAACTACGTATGTACATATAAGAAAAGGACTCAAAAAATGAAGCTTAGATACAAACTTGAAAACAAACTCGACAGGTTCGCGATACCTTACCTTTATATCGTTATCATCACGTGTATCATCATCGGATATCTAATCAGATTCATGGCTCCGAGCCTTTATGATCAGCTTCTTCTGATACCATATATGATAGTCGTAAAAAACCAGTATTGGCGTCTGTTCACCTGGATCTTTACGAATCCATTTGAAATCATGGGCTCATTTATATCATTTTTATTCCTGCCTATAAGTTTATTCTTTTATTATTCGCTTGGGCGTGCGCTCGAAAATTACTGGGGAAAAGTCATGTATAACCTATACATTTTCGGCGGAATGCTCCTGACCGATATTCTAATTGTAATCGGCGGATTTTATTATTACTATTTCAGTCCGGCGGCGGCAGAGCACGTTGCAAGCTTTCCGACTGAGCTGAATTTTGCGAAGACTATGGGTTACTATGGCGTTGACTCGATCTATGCGGGCCTCAATGTGACTCATTTCATGCTGATAAGCATTTTCCTTGCGTTTACTGTGGTTGGCGGCGACCATATGGTTTACCTCTACTTTGTGATCCCACTGAAAATGAAGTGGCTGGGCTACGTTGACCTCCTGCTGTTACTGTATTATTTCATCACCGGCGGGCTTTTCACGAAGCTTATCGTTGTCGGCGCTGTTACGAATTACTTCATCTATGCTTACATCAATAAGAGTAAGACGATGCCGACCCTGAAAGACCGGAAGCGGAAAGCAAACTTTGTCAAGGCGACTCAGAAAGGCTATAAGGCGCAGAGAAAACGCGGCAAGGCCGATGTTATTCATTTTTCAAATGGCTCGATAATACCACCGGGCTCGGGAAACCCGGAAGGCATTTCCATCCACAAATGCGCTGTCTGCGGATGTACCGAGATCAGCCACCCCGAGATGGAATTCAGGTTCTGCTCCAAATGTAACGGCAACTATGAATACTGCAGCGAGCACCTCTACACCCACCAGCATGTCCAATAAATGTGCCAAGTAGATCAGATCAGTTTGTCACATATGTGACAAGTGGATCAGATCATTTTGTCACATAAAAAAGTAACATAGAAATCAGGAAATATTATGAAAAAACAAGCAAAAATCTTACTTACAAATATCAACGCAGACCGTGAACGCGAGAATTCCTTAAAAGAGTTCCTCAGCCTCACAGCATCTGCATACAAAAAATATGCCACGATCAAAATGTCACTCAACCTTTTCACGATGTATGAGATGTCCGAGGAAATCGACCTCGACAGAAGAGAAGAGATTGAGGACTATATCGATACAATAAACGCAGCAATCCGCGCGGTATATGTGGACGGCTCATCAGATGACGGTTCATCCGACGCAAGATCATCTGAATCATTAACCGAACACATCGATGCCATCACAGAGATCCGCGCTAAGATCACCGCAAAGATGAAGGTTCTCACAGCATATACCGATGCATTTGAGATCTTCGAATACATTTTAAACAGACGCGAGCCTCTCGTTCTTGATACTGTCGATGAGACGATCGACACAGATGCGCTTGCCGAAAATATGTATCAGTTCGTTTTCTCCGAAAATGACAAGATGCTTGTAAATACACGTATCCAGGAGTTCATCGCTCAGCTTCCGGTCCGCATGACAAAGTCGCGTTTCTTCGATATCATCACGAACTCGCTTCAGATATATCGCGGCGGAGAGCAGACTTCGGTTGATGATTTTGCTCAGACCATCAGGGATGCTGCGCTTCTTGATCCGCCTGCCGGATTCGAGACTGAGTATCCCGCTCTGAATGAGATATATAAAGCCTTCAAGGCTGCGGATTATCTGCATCTCGATAAGGCCGGTTACGACGACCTTAGCGATAAGCTGACAGAGGGCACCTCGATAATTCAGTCTGCAGTTACCGATTACCTTATGCTTACTGAGATTATAAATGACGTCCTGATTGTACTTTACACAAGCCCCCTTGCCGACGACGCAAAGATGGATGAAAAGTACGAAACTGCAGCGCTCATCTTAAAAGAGCTTGTTACAGCTGATGATATATATGAGGCATCAAGTCAGTTTGATGAGTTGTTCGTTAAGCTTGAAGGCGCTCAGGAAGATTCATACGAGGACGTGGCATTTACCGAGGCGTCTCTGGATGACCTGAACGGCACGTATTACGAGGTGTATGAGTCAGAAGATATAAAGAAATCATTTGACGCACTGGACAAGGCATCGACACTGACATCGACCAGCCTTTTCATGGATATAGAAGATAAAGAGATCACTGTTGTTTCCGAGGAAGCAGACGAAATCTACATCGCAGAGCTCCGCGAGAGCCTCGTAGAAGACCTCTCGGCCGCATTCGAAAATCTCGGAAAGCTCGAGAAGAGAAGCGTGATGGCAAAGATACTTTCCCTGATGCCTGTATTCTTCAATTCACAGCAGGAGATCCTCGACTATTTCAAGTATGCGCTTGACAGCTGCGCCGATAAGGCAGAGCTCACCGCCTTCCGCGACATCGCTTCTGACATAATGTTGTAATACTAAGGAGTATCGGATGAAGTTTAATATTTCGAAAAAGGTATATTCATCTGAGATTACCGACAAGCAGTTCTCGAAGCTGCTTCGCCGGGTTTCCTTGAAGCGCCCGGTGAAAGATCTATACGTTGTAACACCGCCTCTTTACGAAGCCGGTATCATGGAGATTTATAACTACAACGAGCTGCTGCAGCCGTTTTACAGGAAGCAGAAGCAGCGGCTTGACATATACGGGATCGCGAAGTCCCGAGACGCAGCGAAGCAGATCGTCTGCGACATATTGGAGGACGCCTATCGAGAACTGGGCGGCCCGGACATAAAGGGGCTGTTTGCCGACGGCTAGCCCGCGGTGAGAATTAGCTTATGGCTATACTCCTCACGATCTTAAAGATAATCGGAATAATTCTTCTGGTAATTCTAGGATTAGTACTACTCATCATTTTGTTAGTATTGTTCTCGCCTATCAGTTACCGGATAAAGGCGACTCATAATGAAAATGAGACCGTCGCCGAAGCAAAAGTTGGATTTCTTATTGTAAATGGTTTGGTATCGTTTATAAAAGGAGAAGGACTGGATTACTACGTCAAGGTGCTTTTCTTCAAGGTCTATCCGCCAAAGGATAAGAAGAAAAAGGACGGCAAGGTTCCCAAGAAGGAAGACGATATGTTGTCGGTAAGCTTTCCTGATGAAGAGGAGCTTCTGGAATATGAGGGAGCACTTTCAGTTTCAGAAGGTTCAAGCCTTACGGTCGATACGGGAGCTTCCGTAAAACCGGGTGTCGCTTCGAATGACGAAGCAGATAATACAGAAGTCACCGACGAATCTTCTGATAAGAAGGACAAAGATCCAAAGAAAGACAAAAAGTCCAAAAAGGACAAAAAATCTAAAAAAGACAAGAAACCCAAAAAAGAAAAAAAGAAAAAAGAAAAGAAACCGAAAGAATATAAAGAAAAGAAGCCTCTTTCGGATAAGATAGATGATGCGCTCGACTTGCTGGATATCAAGATCGATGCGGCTGATAAAAAATATAACGATTTAATGAAAAAGCTTGATCATATCGATCAGTTCCTTGATAAAGTCTTCGTACAAAAGACAATCAAACGGGCGCTCAAGATAGTAAAAAGGCTGTTAGGTACGATAAAACCGAAGAAGAGTAAAGGTTACCTTCACATTGGACTCGGAAGTGCAGCAGATACAGGTATGATGCTCGGAAAGATAGCGGCATTTTATCCGCTATATGCAAGATGGCTTACGATAGACCCAGACTTTTACTACAAGGTCATAGAGGGCAACATCGATATAAAAGGAAGGATTTTCCTCTTCAGATTTGTCGGACCGGCGCTCTTCATGGCGCTCACCCCGAGCTTCTGGAGAACCGTGAAGCTTGCTAAGAAAATTTAAGGTAGGAAGACATTTCCATAATTAGAATATAGAGACAAATTCAGATAGATTCAGGAGGTTACAAGATGGCAAACGGTAATGATTTTAATTCAACAGTTAATTCACTTTTTAAGGGGATGGACGCATTTCTGACATCTAAATCGGTTGTTGGGGACCCGATTCAGGTCGGTGATACAACGATAATTCCGCTTTGTGACGTGAATTTCGGCGTTGGCGCAGGAGCGCTCGGCGGAAAGAGAACCGACAGTGCAGGCGGCGGCATGGGCGGAAAGCTTTCACCGACTGCTGTTATCGTGATCAAGGATGGATACTCACAGATCATCAATGTCAACGAAGAAAAAGGTTCGCTTGGTAAGGTTCTGGAAATGATTCCGGGCACGGCAGAAAAGCTGAAGGCAGTACTGAACAGAAAGACCGTAACTCCTGAAGAAGCTGAAGAGATAAGAGAAATTGCACAGGATTTAACTGAAGAGTTCTAAAAAAATGTGACAAACAGATCTGAACTGTTTGTCACATAAGTTTGCCGGCGGCGGGGGTCGAACCCGCACGGTGTTGCCACCAACAGATTTTGAGTCTGCCTTGTCTGCCAATTCCAACACGCCGGCGAAATGTATGCTTTTTTGAAACAAAGTGAGTTTATCATATCAAGTGTTTATTTGTCAAACTACATAATGAGTAAACGAGATTCGCTTTATTTACTCAGGAAAGGAAACACTTTATGAAGATTTTAGTAACTGGCGGAACCGGATATATTGGTTCCCACACGGCTGTTGAGCTTATTAAAGCTGGCCACGAAGTAGTGATTTTTGACAATTTCTACAATTCAAAAGAAGTAACTCTTGAACTGATTGAGAAGATAACTGGCGTTATGCCAAAGTTTTATAAGGCTGATATGTTGAAGCCTGAAGAGCTGGAACCCATTTTCGCTGAAAACACATTTGACGCAGTGATACATTTTGCGGGACTGAAGGCAGTAGGAGAGTCGGTCCAGAAGCCGCTTCTTTATTACGAAAATAATATCGCAGGCACGATCAATCTTTGCAAAATGATGAATAAATACAACTGTAAGAAGATTATCTTCTCATCATCGGCTACGGTATACGGTTCGCCGAAGAGCTGCCCGATAACCGAAGATTTTCCGCTTTCGACGACAAATCCTTATGGAACGACGAAGCTTTTCCTTGAGAGGATCCTCACAGATCTTACCGTACCTGATAAGGAGTGGAAGGTTATACTTCTCAGATATTTCAATCCGATCGGCGCTGATGAAAGCGGACTTATCGGCGAGTCGCCCAATGGAATTCCGAACAATCTGATGCCTTACATCATCCAGGTTGCCCTTGGCAATCTGCCTGAACTTGGCGTTTTCGGAAATGATTACGATACTCACGACGGTACCGGAGTAAGAGACTATATCCACGTTACGGATCTTGCCCTCGGACACGTTGCTGCAGTTGAAAGAATCAATAAGACTGAGTCTGTTGATATATATAATCTCGGTACGGGAACAGGCTACAGCGTTCTCGATATCGTGAAAGCATTTGAAGCTGCAAATGATATCCGTATCCCTTACAGCATCAAACCTCGTCGTGCTGGTGATATAGCTACATGCTTTGCCGACCCGACCAAGGCAAAAGAAGAGCTGGGCTGGGAAGCCAAGTTCGACCTGGAGAGAATGTGCAAGGATTCCTGGAAATTCGCAATCACCACACTACGAGAACAAATGTGAAAATTCTGTGAAGGGGGTCAGACCCCTTTTATGTAAACCATGAAAAAGAAGAAACAAGAGATTATTGAGGACAATAGAATAGGAAATGACGTGAAGTCGGTGAAGGATAAGCAGCGGCAGGCACGTAAGAGCCGAAATATAAAGCTTGCTGTGATGTGTGCCATATTCTCGATTATCGTGATAATCGGCACGGCCTACATTGTGGTTCATTCAATCTCTGATAAAGAGAAGCTTCGTGAACAGGGAATTGCCGCCTTCAAAAGCGGCAATTACAACGAAGCGATAAGTCTTCTTCAGGAATCATTTGACCGCGAGCAGTGGTTTTCCGAGAAGATGGATGCCGACACCGAGATGTATCTCGCTGCCTGCTATATGAGGACGGGAGAGTTCTCGAAGGCATACGACATATATTTCAAGTATTCGACTAAATCAGAGAATAAGACCAGCGTTTCGACTGATAAGATCGAGGAATATCTCAAGCTTGCAAATGCTCTAGATCAGATGCATAGCGGCGCAATCTATGATTCGACTATTTCGAGTCTTGAAAATGAGCTCGAAAACGGCAACAGTTCAGCCAATCTGTTCCTTGGAATCTGTTACCAGTATCAGGGTGAAACAGATAAGATGCTGAAAGCATTTAACCAATATGCAGATGTATATGGAATGAACAGCTATGTTGCGTACCAGCTTTCATCTTATTATATCGATAAGGGCGACTATGAAAATGCCCGCGCTATGATAAACAGAGGTCTTCAGACTAATGACATGCTTTATATTGATAAGCTGATGTTCAACGACATCGTCATTTCCGAGGCTGCCTATGATTATGAGGAAGCGCTGGAAAAGGCCGAGCGCCTTATAAAAGAGTATCCCGAAAATGAGACCTACCGGAAGGAGTACGACTTTTTATATTCTAGAATTAACATGGACCCAGAGCCTGTTAATGATGGATCGGATGAAGAATAAAATGAGATTACCGGACAGCTATATCAGAAAAATGCAGAGCCTTCTCGGCGAGGAGTATCCGCTTTACGAGGCGTCGCTTGACGAACCTATGAATCATTGCCTCAGAGTGAATACTCTTAAGCTTTCTGTACCCGAATTTCTCGAAATCTGCCCATTTGAGCTTACTCCGGTGCCCTGGACAGATAATGCTTTTTATTATGATGCTTCGATATTTTCACCCTCGAAGCATCCTTTTTACTTTGCCGGACTCTATTATCTACAGGAGGCTAGTGCGACGCTTCCGGCTGCGACTTTACCGATTGAGCCGGGCGATAAAGTGCTCGATATCTGCGCTGCACCGGGCGGTAAAACGACTGAGCTTGCGGCTAAGCTTAAAGGTACGGGCGTTCTTGTTTCGAATGATATCAGTGCGTCCCGTCTTAAGGCGCTTCAGAAAAATGTCGAGGCCTTCGGTGCCGAAAATGTCATCATAACCTGCGAGACTCCTGAAAGACTTGCAAGCCATTTTGGGCAGTATTTCGATAAGATTCTGATCGATGCTCCATGTTCCGGCGAAGGAATGTTCCGTAAGTCCTCTTCGATGGTTACGGCATGGGAGCAGAATGGAAATGAGAAGTTCGCCGCAATTCAAAGAAGCATCCTCGATGAGATCCCGAAGCTTCTTAAACCTGGCGGAATGATACTTTATTCGACCTGCACCTTTGATACGATGGAAGATGAAGAGCAGGTGATGTATCTTCGTTCGCTTGATCCTTCACTTGAGATTGTGCCGATAAATATGTGCGAAGGCTTTGTTCCGGGATATATGATTGACGGCGCTGATGAAACTATAAAATATACTGCGCATCTTTTCCCTCATAGGGTTCATGGTGAGGGGCATTATGTTTCACTGCTTAAGAAGATGACTGGAGATGAAGTTGCTGAAGGTGAGAGTTCGTCTAATATATTAGACGGAGATGCTTCTAATGTTATGTATAATGGCGGAAGTTTCGTTTCGGATTATAAGATTAAGTCAATTGGGAAGCTGCCGGATGATGCTGAGGAGTTTCTAAAGCATATTATTTCAGGTGGAAATGATTCGGCTTCTGTAAAGAATCTTTTGAAACGTTCTAACCTTGAACTTATCAAAGACAGACTTTTCCTGGTTCCCGATGGAGTGCCTGATATAAAGGGACTTCGTACGATGAGGACCGGAATCTATATAGGTGAATTAAAGAAGAACCGCTTTGAGCCGAGCCAGAGCCTTGCAATGCTGCTTAAAGCTGATAATTTTGACAATGTACTAGATCTGAGCGCTGACTCAAATAACGTCTACCGATACCTTAGGGGCGAGACACTGGATGTTGATGCTTTAGAGCTGGCGACGACATTTGACAAAAATGAATTAAAGAATGGATGGGTGCTCGTTTGTGTCGCAGGATTTCCGCTGGGATTCGCGAAGAACACGGGCGGCACGATCAAGAACAAATACCTTCCGGGATGGAGAATGACTTCGTGAGTAAGATAGATAATTCAACTTATAAAGCTATAAAAAGAGAGAGAAGCTGGGATAACAGCTTTCTTTCGCATATCGGCGAACCCGAGAAGGGGACGTACGGGCGGATCAAAAAGAGGATGATCATCAGGCTTGTGATGGTGCTCCTGCTTCTTGCCGTGATCGTGGCGGACGTTCTTATCAGCGTGCTTGTTTTTAAGACGAGGAAGACCTGGTTCGTGATCATTGCCTGTGTAATGTCGATCCCGTTTGCGCGGAATCTCATTGATCTTTTTATGACTATTAAATGTAAGCCGCTGGATAAGGATTTGCAGGAGAAGGTCGAGGCGATCGGTGCTGAGACCGGGCGCAGGATTGATTATGATCTTACGATCACTGACGAAGACGGCGTGGTTTTCCTGCCTGCAGTCTGTGTTTATAATAATAATGTTATCGCGTTTACACCCGATGAGAAGGACGCGAAGAAGCGTGAGAGGGTTAAGAGTTTTATGGGGATGCTGAATTCCGATCCCGAAATATCCTGCCGAATCTTTGTAACCGAGAACATAAATACATTTAAGAAAGAGCTCGCCCGCATCCGCGAAGCTGACGAGGCAGCCCTTACATCCGACGAATACATCCGCGAGACATTGTTTAGTTTAGGATTTTAATATATATGAGAGAAATTGTAATCACGAAAAATGAAGAGGGATACAAGCTCAGGAAGCTCTGCTCTAACTTTCTTTCGGCGGCGCCTGACTCCTTTATATATAAAATGCTTCGGAAGAAGAACATCAAGCTGAACGATAAGAAGGCTGACGGCACCGAGGTTCTTAAGGTTGGCGACAGCGTTAAGTTTTATCTGAGTGATGAGACGATTGCTGAGTTTCAAAAAGATTCTTCGACAAAAAACAAAGATGTTGATAATAAAAACCAGAATGGAAATGTCACTTTTAAAGGATTGTCCGAATCGAGCATCATCTATGAAGACGCCGACATTATTCTTGTATATAAGCCCGCCGGGATCCTTTCCCAAAAGGCAAAACCTCAGGATTATTCTATAAATGAGATGGTTATCGATTATCTTCTCAAATCAGGAAGTATAACTGAGGAGAGTCTCCAGACATTCAGGCCCTCTGTATGTAACCGTCTTGACAGAAATACAAGCGGTATAATCCTTGCAGGAAAAACTCCCGCAGGTTCAAGATATCTGTCCGAGATTATCAAGGATAGAAGCCTTAAGAAATATTATCATACGGTTGTTGTCGGGAAGGCTGATCTGGCAGGAACATATAAGGCAAGATTAGTTAAAGATCAGAAAACAAACCAGGTTACAATCTATGATTTAAATGTATCCTCAAAAAAATCATTTCCAAACGAAAAAAATTCACAATATATAGAGACAGCGATAGAGGTTTTGGAATATAATAAAGAATTGGATATTTCCACACTTCGTGTCGAACTGATCACCGGTAAATCGCACCAGATCAGGGCGCATCTTGCACATCTTGGATATCCGATCATAGGCGACACCAAGTATGGTGATCCGAAGATAAATAAAAAGTTCCGGGAAGACTTTGGTATCAGGTCTCAGATGCTTGAAGCCTGCGAAGTCATTTTCCCTGACGGCAAAAGATTTAACACTTCTGTAATGGGGTCAGGCCCCATTACAAAAGTGTTACAAAATATGTGACAAAATGATCTGAACTGTTTGTCACATAATGGGGTAGATAAATGGCGACATGGAAGACGCGGGGGCTCAGGGGTTCGGCCTTTGAGAGCCTGATAAATGCGACAAATGAATATTATCGCGACAAGGGGCTTGCGCTGGTGCAGAAGATTCCGACGCCGATCACTCCGCTTAAGTTTGACAGTGAGAGGAAGCTGATAACCGAGGCGTATTTCGAGAAGGATTCGACGGTCGACTATATCGGCGTTGTGCAGGAGATTCCGGTCTGCTTTGATGCTAAGGAATGTAAGACCGACACCTTCAGCCTGCAGAACATTCATGAGCACCAGTTCAAATTCATGTCCGATTTTGAGGAGCAGGGCGGCGTGGCATTTCTGCTGATCCTCTTCACCGAGCGAAATGATATGTATTACATGCGCTTCGCCGAGCTTAAGGAGTATGTTGAGCGTGTCGAGCGTGACGGCCATGCAAAGAATTTTAAGTATGAAGAGCTGGATGATGACTATTTTATTCATGGAAATGGCCCGGCCGTTGTACATTATTTAGACGGCCTCAGTCTTGATATCGCAAACCGCTAACCGATAACCGCTAACCGATTGGATTGCAATCGATTGTATTCAGATAAAGAAAGGAAAAAACTATGTTTGATTTTTACAGAGTTGCGGCAGCAGTGCCCGAGGTTAAACCCGGCGACGTAAATTATAACGTAAAGAAGATAATTGAGAAGCTGGAGGAGGCCTATGAATACGGTCCCGCGGTGATAGCATTTCCGGAGCTTTCCGTAACAGGCTACACCTGCCAGGATCTATTCTTCCAGGAAACGCTTCTTAAGGCTGCCAAGGTCGGCATCGGCGAGATCCTTGCCAGCACTTACGGAAGGGATGAGGTTGTCATCGTCGGCGCGCCCATCACGTTTTCCGGAAGGCTTTATAACGGCGCTTTCGTGATGCTTAAGGGCAAGCTCCTCGGCATTTCCATCAAGACTTTCATCCCGAATCATAATGAGTTTTATGAGAAGAGATGGTTCAGTTCTGCTGCCAGCCTCGATATAACCCAGATAAGTTTTTCCGAGCTGGGTATTCCGTCGAACGCTGAGTACGATTACGAGATTCCGGTTGGCAACAACATTCTTTATGATATTGAAAATGTCTTCAAACTCGGAGTTGAGATCTGCGAGGACCTCTGGGCACCTATTTCCCCGTCGACGGTTCTTTCTCTCGGCGGCGCTGAGCTTATCGTGAACATCTCTGCAAGTAACGAGACTATCGCAAAGCGCGAATATCGTAAGCAGCTTGTTAAACAGCAGTCTGCTTCAAATCTTTCCGAATATCTCTATGTTTCGGCAGGTGCAACCGAGTCCACTCAGGACCTCATATTCTCAGGTCACTCGATGTTTGCCGAAAACGGCGCATTGATAAATGAGAATCATGATTTCATCGCCCGCGATTATATACTCATTGCTGATATGGACCTTGGTAAGATCAGACATGAGAGAATCGTTTCGACGTCATTTAACGATGCAAAAGACCTGCTCCGTGATAGAATCAGTGAGATTACGACCGTTAAGGTTACGGATACAGAAGTAAAGGGTTCGGACGGCGAATACCTGATCGTACCGAAGAAGCCTTTCATTCCTTCTTCGAAGATAAAGAGGGTGAAGAGATGCCGCGAGATATTTGATATGCAGGTCGGCGGCCTTGTGAAGAGGCTTGAGATCACCGGTTCGAAGCCGGTTGTCGGTGTTTCCGGCGGTATGGATTCGACTCTGACTCTGCTTGTCTGCGCAAAGGCTCTTAAGGCTCTTGACCGCGACCCGAAGGATCTCGTTGCGATCACAATGCCTGCTTTCGGTACATCTGACAGGACATTTAATAATTCGCTGGAGCTTATCAAGGCTCTCGGTACTGAGCCACTCATCATAGATATCAAGGATGCCTGCACACAGCATCTTAAGGATATCGGCCACGACATAAACGTTAAGGATGTGACTTATGAGAACACACAGGCGCGTGAGAGGACACAGGTTCTCATGGATTATGCGAATAAGATCGGCGGTCTCGTTGTTGGAACCGGCGACCTCAGTGAGCTTGCGCTCGGCTGGTGCACCTATAACGGTGACCAAATGAGCATGTACGGTGTAAATGGCAGCATTCCGAAGACGCTCGTTCGCTGGATGATCGATTCTGTCATTGAAAATGACGTCTTCCCGGAAGCTAGCTCAGTATTAAAGGACATCCTCGATACTCCTATCAGTCCGGAACTTCTTCCTCCCGACAAGGACGGAAATATCACTCAGAAGACCGAGGACAGCGTAGGTCCTTATGAGCTGCATGATTTCTTCATTTTCTACAGCCTGAGATACGGCTACGGACCTTCAAAGATCTATTATCTTGCAAAGAAGGCTTTCAAGGATGATTATTCCGATGAAGAGATAAAGAAATGGCTGACTATGTACTTTAAACGTCTGTTTTCGCAGCAGTTTAAGCGTAGCTGCATGCCGGACGGTGTAAAGGTCGGTTCGGTTTCAATGTCACCGAGAGGCGACCTCAGAATGCCGAGCGATGCTTCGAACGCGCTGTGGATGGAAGAGATTGAGAGCTTATAAGATAGAAACTATATAAGATAAATAATTATAAAAGATTGAGATTTACATGAACGACTATATAAACATACCCACAACAGAACCTGCCCGTCAGCAATACTTTATGGACAGGTGTCATGAATATATTGAGGAAATCATTTCCACAAAAGGAAAGGCTCCGACTTTCTATGTTTCGACCTTTGGATGCCAGATGAATGCACGTGATTCCGAGAAGCTGACAGGAATTCTCGAGAAGATCGGCTACACCGAGGCTTCCGCGGAGGATAAAGCGGACTTTGTGATCTACAACACCTGCACCGTGCGTGAAAATGCCAACCAGAAGCTTTACGGACATCTCGGTTCCCTTAAGAAAAAGAAGGAATCGTCCGATATGATGATAGGTATCTGCGGATGCATGATGCAGCAGCCGGATATCGTCGAACATATCAAGGAGAGCTTCGGTTTCGTAGATCTTGTATTCGGAACATTTAACTTCTATAAGCTTGCAGAACTTCTCTATATGAGACTTTCGGGCGAAAAGAAGCAGGTTATCGAAGTGCTTGCTGCGCCTGAGGAAAATGTCGAGCATCTACCGGAGCATAAGAAATATTCCTTCAAATCCGGCGTAAATATCATGTATGGCTGCAATAATTTCTGTACCTACTGCATCGTGCCATACGTCCGCGGACGTGAGAGAAGCAGAGCACCGGAGGATATTATTGCGGAGGTTAAATGTCTTGCTTCCGAGGGTTTTGTCGAGATAATGCTTCTCGGACAGAACGTTAACTCTTATGGTGTAAATTTCCTGGAAGAAAGTGAAATAATAAAGGCAAATCCCTCTTACAGTTTTCCCGAGCTTCTCGAAGACATTTGCAAAATCGAGGGCATTAAGAGGGTAAGATTCATGACGAGTCATCCGAAGGATCTTTCCGATAAGCTGATCGACGTGATTGCGCGAAATCCCAAGGTTGCAAGGCATATTCATCTTCCGGTCCAGTCGGGTTCGACTGAAGTGCTTTGTAAGATGAACCGACGCTACACGAAGGATGATTATCTTGCGCTTGTTGAGAGGATCAGGGCAAAGCTTCCGGATGTTTCGCTTACGACCGATATCATGGTCGGTTTTCCGGGCGAGACCGAGGAAGATTTTCAGGATACGATGGATGTCGTTAGACGCGCCGGCTA
Organism: Eubacterium sp.; assembly: GCA_017619835.1. Classification (GTDB taxonomy): domain Bacteria; phylum Bacillota; class Clostridia; order Lachnospirales; family Lachnospiraceae; genus Eubacterium_Q. The sequence goes on along the minus strand of JAFZRN010000038.1, from coordinate 49,588 downwards.
CGATCAGGTCTTTACATTTATATATTCAATGAGAACCGGAACACCGGCGGCTACCTGGGAACAGCTTCCCGAGGATGTTGTAAATGAGAGATTCTCTAGACTGCTGGAGCTTGTTAGAGAGACCTCTGCCAAGGTTACAGCAAGATTCGAGGGCGAGACTAAGGAAGTACTTGTCGAATGCGTAAATGACCACATGGCAGGCTACGTTACCGGCAGAATGGATAACAACATTCTCGTTCATTTCGAAGGTGGTGAAGACCTTATCGGCCAATTCGTCAACGTTCACCTCGACAAAGCCTGCGGCTTCTACTACATGGGAACGATAAAAAAGTAACGATTCCGACATGGGGTCTGACCCCGGACACAAAATGGACACAATTATATAAGGAAAACAGATGAGTGAATTAACTGAGAAAATTGATATAAGCAAGCTGTCTCCGATGATGAAGCATTATCTTGCGACTCATGACGAGTACCCGGACTGTGTTCTTTTCTACAGGCTGGGTGACTTTTATGAGATGTTTTTTGATGATGCCGTAAATGTTTCGCGTGAGCTTGAACTGACTCTTACTGGTAAGGACTGCGGTCTTGAGGAGAGGGCGCCGATGTGCGGAATCCCTTATCATGCCGCCGAAGTCTATATATCAAGGCTTATCGAGAAGGGCTACAAGGTTGCTATATGCGAGCAGGTTCAGGATCCTAAACTTGCTAAGGGTCTCGTTGAGCGTAAGGTCATAAGAGTAGTGACTCCCGGTACCAGCATCGAAGAGGCCGGCCTTAAGGAAGACAAGCATAACTACATAATGAGCTTTACTTCACCTAAGAATAGTTCGAAGTTCGGAATCGCCGTCTCGGATATTTCCACAGGTGAATTTGTATGTACGAGCGTTGAAGCTGTTTCGAAAGTATTTGATGAAATCAATAAATTTTCGCCAAGTGAAATCATTTTCTGTGATTCAGTTAACAATAATGATATTATGTTAACTATAAATGAATTATCAGAAAAATTATCGATAACAAAGAGTGTTATTGCTGATAATTTTGTAAATTACGACGACTCCGTAAAACGTATCGAAGAGCAGTTCGGAGTTTCCGGAATCGAAGGCATTGGCCTTAAGGATATTCCCGAAACCGTTCTTGCTATAGGAGCGCTCCTCAGATATCTTCATGATACTCAGATGAGCAGTCTGCAGCAGATCAATCATCTTGAGATGTACATGACATCTGACTATATGATTATAGATTCATCAACCCGCCGTAATCTCGAGCTTATCGAGACTATGAGAGACGGCAGGAAGCAGGGCTCTTTGCTTTGGGTCCTTGATAAGACAAAGACCGCAATGGGTGCACGACTTCTTCGCAGTTTTATTGAAATGCCGCTCATGAATATTAACGAGATTGAGAAGCGACTTGATGCGATCGACAGCCTTAATGTAAATGTCATCTCGCGCGACGAAATGAGAGAGTACCTTAGCTCAATCTATGATCTCGAGCGTCTGATGACACGAATCTCAATGAGAACCGCAAATCCCCGCGACATGCTTGCTTTCAAGACTTCGCTCGAATACCTGCCTTTCATAAAGAGGCTTGTAGGGGAAATGAATGGGCAGCTTTTTGCTGACATATATGAAAACTTTGATACGCTCGAGGATATCCATGCGTTGCTTGAATCGGCGATTGACGAGGATGCTCCGATAACTGTCCGGGAAGGTGGCATTTTCAAGACCGGATATAATGAGCATATCGATAATTATCGTTATAAGAAGCTTAATTCCAAGACAATTCTCGCCGAGCTTGAGGCGAGAGAGAGGGATGCGACCGGCATCAAGAATCTCAGGATCAAGTTCAACCGCGTGTTCGGATACTTCCTCGAGGTTACGAATTCGTATAAAAATCTTGTGCCTGATTATTTTATCAGGAAGCAGACCCTCACAAATATGGAGAGGTTCACGACGGATGAGCTTTCGTCGCTATCCTCCGAGATCCTGAGCGCTGAAGAGAATCTTTATGGCCTTGAATATGATGAATTTGTAAAGCTCCGTGATGCGCTTTCTCTCGAGACCGCCCGTGTTCAGAAGACTGCATATCAGATTGCACTTATCGACGTTATGGCTTCGCTTTCCACAGTTGCTTTGAGGGAGAATTATGTCCGTCCGTCGCTCAACACAACCGGCGCCATCGAGATTAAAAATGGCCGCCATCCGGTTATTGAGAAGATTCTCGGAAATGATTCCTTTATCCCCAATGATACGACACTTGACAATCAGGCTAACCGCATAATGATCATCACAGGCCCGAATATGGCCGGTAAATCAACCTATATGCGTCAGACTGCTCTGATATGTCTGATGGCGCAGATTGGTTCCTTCGTGCCCGCTGATATGGCTGATATAAGTATATCCGACAGAATATTTACAAGAGTTGGTGCGAGTGATGACCTGGCTCAGGGCCAGTCGACCTTTATGGTGGAAATGAGTGAGGTAGCGAACATTCTTCGAAATGCTACCCGTGATTCGCTGATAATAATGGATGAGATCGGACGCGGTACGTCGACATTTGACGGATTATCGATTGCCTGGGCGGTTGTAGAATATATCGCAGATAATGACATGCTTGGATCCAAGACCCTTTTTGCAACGCATTATCACGAGCTGACCGAGCTTGAAGGCAAGCTTTCATCCGTAAATAATTACTCAATCGCGATCAAGCATGATAAGAACAGACTTGTATTTCTGCGTAAGATAATCCGTGGCGGAGCAGACAGATCCTACGGAATCGAAGTTGCCGAGCTTGCCGGAGTTCCCGCTGTTGTAACCGAAAGAGCTAAGGAGATAGCTGAGTTCCTGTCAGAGGAAGATATCACAGGTAAGTCCCGTGACCTCGAAGCAGTCGCTTCGCATAAAGCAGAAGATAAAGGCAGATCAAAAGGCTCCTACGGAAAAGGCCAGTTCGAAGGCCAGATGTCTCTCTTCGCATCAACCGAAGAAATGAACGTCGCTGCCGAACTTAAATCCATGGACCTCGACAACATGACTCCCGTCAAGGCCCTCCTGTACCTCCAGGAACTCAAACAAAGATTGAACTAGTTTACATAAAAGGGGTCTGACCCCGGACACAAAAAATACACAAATAGGCATAAATTATGATTAGAGTATTAGACCAACATACAATTGATAAGATAGCAGCGGGTGAGGTTATCGAGCGCCCGGCTTCCGTAGTTAAGGAGCTCGTTGAGAACTCAATCGACGCCGGTGCAACACGTGTGACCATAGAGATTACCGACGGCGGAACCAGCATGATCCGTGTGACCGATAACGGCTCCGGAATCGATGCAGACGATGTACGTAAAGCTTATTACAGCCACGCGACCAGCAAGCTCGATACCATCGACGACCTCATGAACATCACGTCCCTCGGCTTCAGAGGCGAGGCTCTCTCCACGATAGCAGCAGTAAGTGAAGTGGAAATGGTTACGAAAACGCATGATGCTCTGACAGGTATCAGATATGTCATCGAAGCCGGCAAGGAGCTGGAATTCAAGGAAATAGGCGCTCCCGACGGTACGACCATCATAAGCCGCAATCTTTTTTTCAATACCCCTGCGCGTAAGAAGTTCCTCAAGTCCAATATGACTGAGGGTTCTTATATAAATGATCTCATAGTCCACATTGCTCTAGCTAATCCGGGTGTAGCTATAAAGCTGATCTCAGGTGGCAAGACTATTGTAGACACTCAGGGCGACGGCCGTCTGAAGGAGACTGTTTATTCCCTTTTCGGAAAGGACATCACCCGCGGACTTCTCGAGGTCGATTATACCCATACCTTTGAGGATGGCGAGATAAAGCTGACCGGTTTTGTCGGAAAGCCATTTATCTCTAAAGGTAACCGCAGTTTTGAAAATTATTTCGTAAACAAACGTTATATAAAGAGTGCAGTTGTTAACCGTGCGATTGAAGAAGCATATAAGACTCACATAATGCAGCACCGTTTCCCTTATACGGCTCTATTCATCGAGGTTCCGACTTATATGGTGGATGTAAATGTGCATCCGGCCAAGCGTGAATTCAGATTTGATAATGAGAAAGAACTCTTCAGCGGAGTATTTCACGCAGTGAAAAATGCTCTCGAGAATAAAGAATTCATTCCTGATACAGCATCTGATTATACTGTTCCGAAGCCGGTTAAGCAGCCTGTTCCGGAGACAAAGCTGAGTTCTGTAGCTTCTAACAAAATTCCTCAACCGGATATGGTAGTGGAAGAGCAGAACAGATATTCGTCTAATACATTAGACAAGATTGACCATAAAAATCCGTCTAACATATTAGACAGACCTAAATCATCCACTTCGGAAAACAGTTTCTCAATCCTTGAGAGTCTTCTTCCCAAGGAATACCGTGAGAAGCTTGGTCGCAGCGTGGAAGAAAGTGTATCAAACACCAATACAGATAATCCGATAGAAAACACTTCAGAAAGTACGGCTTCACCAAAGTTCGAATTCAAGCAGGAAGAACTCACTGAAACCCGTTATCTTTCCGAAGAGGCTCGTCCAAAGCATCGAATTATCGGCCTTGCTTTCGACACATACTGGATCACCGAATATGAGGACTGCCTTTATCTGATGGACCAGCACGCTGCCCACGAAAAGGTGAATTACGAGACTTTCCTGAAGGAGTTTAAGGAAAGGAAGATACATAGCCAAAACATTTTCCCGCCTGAAATCTTCACTATGACGAGTCGTGAAAAAGAGGCCGTCCTGTCCAAGACCGATTACATGCAGAAGTTCGGCTTCGAGATCGAGGATTTCGGTGGAAATGAGATTAAAGTCTCCGCGGTACCCGCAAATCTTCTCGGCCTTGGTACGAGAGATGTTTTTATGGAGCTTGCCGATTATATTACAAATGATTTGGAAGACCTCACTGAAGATATATTTGTGAGAAAGCTTGCGACTATGGGCTGTAAGGCAGCTGTTAAAGGTAATCAGAAGATTACGTTTGAAGAAGTCCAGACACTTATGGATAGGCTCATGAGCCTTGATAATCCTTATACTTGCCCGCACGGTCGTCCGACGATAATCAAGATGACTAAAACAGAACTTGATAAGAAATTCAAACGAATCGTAGAGTAACTATATTTAATGAATGAAAGTGTTTCACAACTTAAAAAACCTCTTGTGATCCTTACCGGGCCGACTGCTGTCGGAAAGACCGACCTATCGATCGGACTTGCCAAGATGATAAATGGCGAGATTATTTCAGCCGATTCGGCTCAGGTCTATCGAGGTATGGATGTCGGAAGTGCGAAAGTGACACCAGAAGAAATGCAGGGAATTCCACATCATCTGATTGATGTGCTTGATCCCGATGAACCTTTTGATGTCACTGTTTTTCAGCGCCTTGCCAAGGAAAAGGTGGATGAAATATTAGAAAGAGGCCGAATCCCGATCATAGTAGGCGGTACCGGATTCTATATCCAGGCGCTTCTGTATGATATAGATTTTACAGACTCGTCTAACATATTAGACAAAGTCATGAAATCTTCCGAATTATCAGATAAAAATATAGACTCGTCTAATATATTAGACAATTATCGCGAAAAACTCGAAGCTATAGCGAACGAAGAAGGTGGCCCCGACAAGCTCTACGATAAGTTAAAAGAGATTGACCCCACATCCGCTGAGGCTATTCATAAAAATAATATCCGCCGTGTGATCAGAGCTCTTGAATATTATCACATTTATAACAAACCCATTTCCGAACATAATAAGGAACAACGCCAGAAAGAGTCCGCTTATAACAGCGCTTACTTCGTTCTTACGATGGATAGAGAAGTCCTGTATGACAGGATCAATAAAAGAGTTGATATCATGAAAGAAGCAGGACTTGTTGAAGAAGTTAAAGGCTTAATGGAAAAAGGCTATACCAGAGACCTTACTTCCATGCAGGCTATCGGATATAAAGAGCTACTGGAAGCATTTTCGGCTGAATCCCAAAGCGATTCATCTGAAACTAGTGAATCTTTATTAGACAACGCCTTCGAAAAGATCAAGCTCAATACACGCCATTTTGCAAAGCGCCAACTCACATGGTTCCGCCGTGAAAAAGACGTCATCTGGCTCGATAAATCAACATTATCTGATGATGAGATCCTACAAACTATCCGTAAGGAACTTGAAAAGAAAGGAGTTATATAGATATGGCTAATATATCAGTTAGATTCTTTTCAAATCGCTTAAAACGTTTTACATCGTTTCAGGTATTCCTTCCAAATGATGTATTTGAAGATATGCCTGATACACTGGAAAATCCATATCTGAAGAGAAACCTTAAAACTCTTTTTCTGCTTCACGGTTACGGATCCGATGGTTTTAACTGGATCCCGGATGAACTGGCTGTAAAGTATAATTTTGCGGTTGTGATACCGTCCGGCGAGAATTCCTTCTGGTTGGATGGCATTTCCACAGGCCATGAATATTACAGATTTCTGGGTGAGGAGCTGGTTGAGTATGTAAGGAAAACATTTGGCCTTGCAAAGAAAAGGGAAGACTCCTATCTGATGGGTTATTCGATGGGCGGATTTGGTGCGCTTCATACTTCTCTTGCTTATCCGGATATATTCAGTAAGGCTGTCTGCCTCTCGTCTGCATTAATAGTGCATGAAGTTGCCGAGATGAAAGATGGTATTGGAAATGATATCGCTAACTTTGCATATTACAGAGAATGCTTTGGCGAACCGGGTAAAGTTCTGGAAAGCGATAATAATCCCGAAACTCTCCTGAAGAAGCTGAAGGAAAGTGGAAAGCCGATCCCCGAAATAATCATGTCGGTTGGAACCGAAGACATTCTTTTGGAAAAAAACCGTGACATGCATAAGTTCCTCGAATCAGAGGGAGTAGAGCATGTATATGAAGAAGCAGAAGGAAATCATGATATGACATTCTGGAACAAATGCGTCCAAAAATATGTACCAATTATTTTTGAGTAAATATCACGAGCAAAAATATATAAAACAAAAAGGATACCTCATGAACAACACACTTAAACAATACTATCTGGAAAACAACATTTCCGAGCAGGTCTATGATTTCTGTTCCTCAATTGAAGCAAATCTGATGACCCGCTTTTCTAAAATAGACAAAATCGCTGAGTATAACCAGATCAAGGTTCTCCGTGCGCTTCAGAAGGCACGCTTTGCAGAAGACCATCTCAAGGGTACCACAGGCTATGGTTATAATGATGCCGGAAGAGATGCTCTCGAGCAGGTATACGCGGAAGTTTTTCATACCGAGGATGCACTTGTTCGTCAGCAGATTACCTGCGGAACTCATGCGCTTACCATAGCGCTTGCCGGAAACACAAGACCCGGCGATGAGATCCTTTCGATTGCAGGCCCTGTTTATGATACGCTTCAGGGCGTTATCGGTGTCCGACCCGAGAAGGGCAGCCTTGCCGAGTTCGGTATCACCTATGATCAGGTCGACCTTAAGGAAGACGGTTCCTGGGACTTCGACGGAATCCGCAAAGCCATCAATGATAAAACAAAGATAATCGAGATTCAGCGTTCCAAGGGCTATGACACCCGTCCGTCGCTTTCCGTAGAAGCTATTGGCGAGGCAATTAAGTTTGTTAAAGAGATAAAGCCCGACGTTATCGTAATGGTCGATAACTGCTACGGTGAATTTGTTGAGATAATCGAGCCTTCCGACGTTGGCGCTGACATGGTAGTCGGATCACTTATAAAGAATCCGGGTGGAGGAATCGCTCCTATCGGCGGCTATATATGCGGAACTAAAGAGTGTATTGAAAATGCTTCGGCCCGCCTCATCACTCCCGGAATAGGAAAGGAAGTAGGTGCTTCACTCGGGCTTACAATGCAGTTTGCTCAGGGCCTTTTCCTTGCTCCGACAGTTACGGCTTCAGCTCTTAAGGCTGCTATACTTGCAGCTAATATATATGAAAAGCTCGGATTCGAAACCATTCCTAACGCGACAGAAGATAGGTTTGACATAATCGAATCAATAGTATTTGGTAAGCCCGAGCTTATAGAAGCATTCTGCGAGGGAATCCAGCAGGGCGCTCCGGTTGACAGCTTTGTAAAGCCGGTTCCCTGGGCGATGCCCGGTTATGACTGCGATGTTATAATGGCAGCCGGCGCATTTGTATCGGGATCATCGATTGAGCTTTCGGCAGATGCTCCCATGAAGGAACCATATGCGGTTTATTTCCAGGGCGGCATCACATATCCCCATGCCAAGTATGCGATAATGCTGACTCTCGAAAAGATGGTTTCGCAGAACCTTGTCGAGCTTCCGAAATAATAATACAAACTGGAAATTATCAAACAATTGTGCTATAATATTTAAGTTTATATGCTTTTATATATTCTTCCCCCGAAGAGTCTGAAAGGAGAGAAGGATATATGAAGAATTTTACAATAGCCGATATGGCTGAAAATGAGAAGCCGATTGAAAAACTTATCAGGTATGGGACCGGGTCTCTTTCTGATGCGGAGCTGCTTGCAATATTGCTCCGAACAGGAACCAAGGATATGAATGTCATATCCCTTTCGCAGCTGATACTTAATGCTGATCCGATTCATAAGGGCTTAAGAGGACTCAACTATCAATCAATAGAAGAGCTCTCTAAAATCCCCGGAGTCGGTAATGTAAAGGCTGCCCAGATAATTGCCTTAACAGAGATATCCAAAAGGATGTCTTCACTTGAAACAGAGGAAAAGCTCATTCTTTCTTCGCCGGATTCGGTGGCGGAATATCTTATGGAGGAAGTAAGATATCTTACCAAGGAAAAGGTTTATGCTCTGTTTATGTCGGCATCGGGTGCACTTCTAAAAAAGAAAGTACTCTCTGAAGGCACTATAAATCGGAGTATCATTTCCCCGAGAGATATTTTGAAGGAAGCATTTCTGATTGATGCAACGGCAATTGTGCTTGTGCATAATCATCCTTCAGGTAATCCGGAACCGAGTGAGCAGGATATTCTGATCACCGAGTCAGTTAAGAGAGTCTGTGATCAGGCTCAGATAACTTTTCTGGATCACATTATTATTGGTGACAAAACCTATTACAGCTTTTCCAAAGAGAAAACACTTAGTAATAGTAACAGATAACATGGTGGATAAATGAAAGATAAATACAAAAAAGACATTGACCCCAAATATCTTCTGATAGCGCTATCCGTGATATGTATAGCGCTGATTCTTGTGTCCGCGTTTTTCCCGGATAAGGTTCGTCCTGTGAAAGCATTTGTGGGAAAATATGTGACACCGCTCCAGCAGGGCGTTAATAAGATAGGCGAAAAGGTCGAGGAGAAGATGCTCGTTTTCGGCGATGTTAAGAAGCTTAGAGAGGAAAATGATCAGCTTAAATCTGAGGTTACCAACCTTCAGAACGACCTGGGTAAGAAAGAGGCCGAGCTGGCGGAACTTCAGGAGCTGAGAAACCTTTATAATCTTGATGAGCTTTATCCCGATTATAAGAAGACGGCAGCAAGAGTATTCTCGGTTGAATCCTCCGGATTCTTTAACGAGTTCTATATCGACAAGGGTCTTAATGACAAGATATATGAGGGCTGCAACGTCATATCAGACGACGGACTTCTCGGTATCGTTGTTGAATCCTATGATGATTATGCCAAGGTAAGAGCCATCATCGATGACAGAGCAAATGTCACCGGCGAGATCGGTGCAGCAGGCATCATCTGTAATATAGAGGGCTCGCTCCAGACAATGGAAGAGGGCTATCTCATCGCTTCAAATATAGACAAGAACGCGATAGTAAGCGTAGGAGATAAGGTTATATCATCAAGTGTTTCCGACAGATATCTGTATGGCCTTACAATTGGTTATATAGCAAGCGTATCCTATGATTCCAATAATCTGACACAGACTGCAAGAGTTACCCCGACAGTCAATTTCCACGAAATCAAGGACGTGCTTGTAATACTTGATCGAAAACAGGAAGTAAACTATTAATGCGACGCATAATTACCATATCATTTCTCATTATAATTTCATTTCTTTTGCAGAGCACGCTGCTTTCGGTCCTTACGCTTAAGGGCATGGCTCCGAATCTCATGCTGATCCTTACCATGTCATTTGGTATCATGAGAGGGCGCCGCGAGGGCATGCTGACCGGTTTTTTCTGCGGGCTTTTATATGATGTTTTCTTCGGAAATCTTATCGGCCCGTATATGTTGTTATTCCTTATAATCGGCTATACAAATGGTTTCTTCCACAAGGAATTCCTTATGGAGGACATTATGCTGCCCGTTTTCATTATAATGGTCGATGATTTTGTGTTCTGTTTTATGCAGTACATTTTTATGTTTTTACTTAGAAATAAGACCAATATTGGTTTCTATATTGTAAATATATTCCTGCCGCAGATCCTTTTCACGGTCATCGCGACGGTAATTGTTTACAGGCTGTATGTTGTGATAAACAAACTATTGAAGAAGAAGGTTAAGGAAAATGAGATTGTTTAAGGACCTTTTCATATCCTTAAAGGAAATCGTATCTGAATATCTTAAGAGCAGAGTCTTTCCCGTTACTCTGCTTATTATTGTGCTCTTTATCCTTCTTATCGATAAGCTTTTTACGATCCAGATCGAGCAGGGCGAGGTCTATACCGAAAGCTTCGAGGTTAAGTCCGAGAAGACTCTTACAGTTAGCTCGATCCGCGGCAATATCTACGATGTCAACGGAAGGCTGCTTGCTTACAATAACATTTCCTATACGCTTACCTTCGGTAACAGCACGGCGCTTCCCGATGAGGCAAAGCACCTGGGACTTTCCGAGAGCCAGCTTAAGAACCGTATCATCAACAATACCCTGAATATACTTAAGCAGAATGGCGACGACCTGGACGCAACCATGAACATCCGTTACAAGGACGGAAAGTATTATTACAACATCGAAGGCGAGACTCTTAGATACTTCCTTAAGGACGTTTATTCGGTAAATACCGTAGATGACCTGACCCCCGAAATGGAAGAAGCTACGGCTGAAGAGAGCGCAAAGTACCTTATGGATCTTTTTGAAATCGGAAATGAGTACGATGACGAAACTGCATATAAGATTCTCTGTTGCAGATATAATCTCTGGCTCAACCGCTTCCAGCAGTACGTTCCGGTAGAGGTTGCCCACAATATATCCGACAGATCCCGTTCGGCGATCACTGAGAATAAGGATAATCTTCTCGGAATGGATATCCAGGTTACTTCCAGTCGTGTTTATAATGATGCAAAGTATTTTTCACATATAATCGGTTATGTTGGCCGGGCATCCCAGGATGATATCGATGAGCTGAACGAGCAGCTCGGTGAGAATAAGTATGATAGTAACGATGTAGTTGGAAAGGCCGGAATCGAGAAGGTTTATGAGACTGATCTTCACGGAACCGACGGAGAGCAGACTCTTTATGTAGATAACCTGGGTAAGGTTCTCGAGGTCACCAAGGATACGGCTTCCATTGCCGGAAATGATGTCTATCTCACTATTGATTCGGAGCTCCAGAAGTATTGCTACGACATGCTTGAACGAGAGATCGCAGCTATCCTTATCTCCAAGATCCAGGATGTGGCTTATGCTCCCGAAAAGCAGAAGGCCAAGATCGTGCCAATCACAGATGTTTACGCAGCGCTTTTCAGTAATAACCAGATCAAGCTGAGCCGTATGACCCGTGCAAGTGCCACCGATCTTGAGAAGAAGGTTTATGAGAATTATACGAATAAGCTTTCCTATACACTTGATACCGTGGATTCGCTTCTGACGGATAATCCGGTAGAGCTTAAGAACCTGGAGGCTGAGTACAGAGACTATTGCGAATACATTTGCGAGATGCTTGCTGCAAATGGCATCTATGATTCTACTAAATTCAGTCACAACTCAAAGGAATTCCTGGATTATATAACCGACCAGTCGTCGCTTCAGTCCTTCCTTCATTTCCTTATAAATGAGGAGGCTATCGACCTTACTTCCATCGAGAAGAATGATAAATACTACGATTCGGACGAAATGTATGAGATGCTCATTAATTACATCATCGATTACCTTGAGACCGATACAAACTTTAATTACCGTGTCATAAGAAATATGGTGCGCCAGGGCGAGATCAGCTCTCATGATGTTATCATGCTGCTTTATGATCAGGGCGTTTTAAATAGAAATGCCGACGTTGAATACGACGCCTTCTACAGAGGTGAGCTGACGCCGTACTCATTTATCATTAAAAAGATCCAGAATCTTGAGATAACTCCCGCCATGCTGAACCTTACTCCCTGCTCGGGAGCAGTAGTGGTTACAGATGTTAATACGGGCGAAGTTAAGGCTATGGTAAGTTATCCAAGCTATGATAACAATTATCTTACCAATAAGGTTGATCCGGATTATTATGATTCGCTTCTGGAGGACCAGACCAATCCGCTTTATAACAGGGCTACTATGATGAGGACCGCTCCCGGTTCCACATTTAAGCCTATCTCGGCGATAACGGGCGTATCCGAGGGTGTTCTCGGACTTGATGAATATATCACCGACCTCGGTGTATTCGAGCAGGTTTATACAAAGCCGATGTGCTGGGTATATAGAGATGAAAGACTTACACATGGTTCCATCGGACTTTCGACAGCCCTTGACGTTTCATGTAACTATTTCTTCTTTACAGTAGGCTACCGACTTGCCACCCGCTCCGGCAAATACCTTGACGATGAGGGTCTGGTTAGTCTTAAGAAATATGCCGCAATGTTCGGTCTTACAAGTAAGTCCGGAATCGAGATAGAAGAGATAGAACCCAAGTTCTCCGATAACGATGCCGTTACCAGTGCTATCGGACAGGGTCGTCATAACTTCTCGCCGGTTCAGCTTTCGCGTTATGTTACGACTATCGCTAACAGCGGAACCTGCTATAACCTTTCTCTTATGAACCGTATCACGGATTATGAGGGAAATGTGGTCCGTTCTTCAAGTCATACAATTGCTTCTCAGGTTAATATCGATGATTCCCTCTGGAATGCGGTACATACCGGTATGAGATGGGTTGTTACGGATGACCTTGCTAAGAACAGGCTGCTTAATTCGATAAATGTGCAGGTTGCGGGAAAGACCGGAACAGCGCAGGAAGGAGAGGACAGGCCGGCACACGCTCTGTTCATATCCTATGCACCATATACACATCCGGAGGTTTCCGTTACAACGGTAATACCTAACGGCTATTCCTCAAAGAATGCCGCTGATCTTACCGGATTCATTTATGCATATATGTATGATAAGGAAGCTCTGAATGATGCGACCTTCACCGATGATAACGGAGAGGTCGGAGATTAAAGGAAAGATTAAATGTTTAAGAAGTATAATATCAAATATTACAACTTCATACTTCTTTTCCTGGTTATCGCATTGATGGTACTGGGTGTATTTGTTATCGATAAGGTAGATGACGAATATACTTTAAGACAGGCAATCGGTGTCGGGATGGCTGTTGTGATAATGGTGGTACTTTCGCTTATTGATTATCACTTTATCGCAAAGTTCTATGCACCGTTTTATCTTGTCAGTACGGTCTTGCTTATAGCCGTTGCGATAGCAGGTAAATCAGTAAATAATGCCAGAAGATGGTTCGTTATCGCGAAGATCAGATTCCAGCCTTCCGAGCTTACCAAGGTGCTTATGATAATCTTCATGGCTGTATACTTAAGTGATCTTATGGAAGATAAAAAGGTTAATACCTTCAGGGGAATCATGGGTTATGCTATATTCTATGCGATACCTGCGGTACTTATCTTTATCGAGCCGGATCTTTCCACACTCATATGTATCACGCTTGTCCTTGTGACGATGATATACCTTGCGGGACTCAGCTATAAATTCATCATCACGGTACTGCTTATCATAATCCCGCTTTTCTCGGTATTTATCTGGTATATACAGAAGCCGGACCAGAAGCTTCTTTATGAGCATCAGGTAACGCGAATCCTTTCATTTATCTATCCTTCTGAATATGATGATGAGACGATGCAGCAGGAGAATTCGGTCATGGCCATCGGTTCCGGACAGCTTACGGGTAAGGGATTATTAAGAGAAAAGGACGCCAATAAGACCAGCGAGACCAACTTCGTTTCCGAGCAGCAGACAGACTTTATATTCTCTGCCGTGGGCGAATCATTTGGCTTCTTCGGAAGTGTAATTATAATTGGAATAATCCTTCTGATAGTGTTACAATGTATAAGGGCCGGAAGAAGGGCAAGAGATGATGTTGGCATGCTGATCGCCATGGGGACTGCGTGTCTTATCGGCTATCAGTCATTTATCAATATAGGAGTTGCTACGATGCTGCTCCCGAATACAGGTATTCCGCTTCCGTTCATCAGTTATGGTCTGAGCTCGCTGCTCAGTTCGTCGATAGGAATCGGACTTGTTATGAATATAAGTTTACAACGAAGAAGGTATTAGTTATGAACATTGTACTTATTGCGCACAATCCAAAGAAAAAGCTGATGCAGAATTTCTGTATCGCTTACAGGGGGATCTTACAAAAACACGAACTTTATTCTACAGAGACAACGGGGCGTCTTGTTGAGGAGGCTTCGGGTCTTACTGTGCATAAGTTTCTTGCAGGTCATCTCGGAGGAGTCGAGCAGATTGCGACTCAGATCGAGAGTAATCAGATGGATATGGTTATCTTCCTTAGGGAGAATATCCTGAGCCAGCCGCACAATAATGATTTTCACAGTATCTCTACATTGTGTGATACCTACAATATCCCGCTGGCTTCCAACCTTGCTACTGCAGAGCTTCTTATCAAAGCTCTTGAGCACGGTGATCTGGACTGGAGAGATCTGTATAAACAATAATGCAACTTGGGGACGTGGAAGAGTTGCAAAATAGAGGTAGAGATGGGTAAAGCGGTAATATATTATATCCTCCTTATGCTGCTTGCAGCAGGATGTATATATTTCATCGTCAATAAGAATACGCATTTTGACGATGCATATACGGAGGATACGATAAACGAACTGAATATTTGGGACAGCACTTATCCGGGTCCTTCACTTACAGGCTTCCAGTCACGTTATGCGGCGCCGACAAATGATAACGTTAACGCCGATCAGTTTAAGGATACCTGCTATGCGGCGCTTCTTATAGATAATGAGAACCGCGAGAACATAGTTTCATATAATGCATTAAGACGTATCTATCCCGCGAGTACGACGAAGCTTATGACGGGTATCGTCGTATGTGATGCTCTTAATAACGGAGAGATAAGCCTTGATGATGAAGTAACTCTTTCTCATGATACTTACATCAGTGAAAGAGGAGCGCTTCTCAGTATGCTGAAGCGTGGCTATACCATTTCCGTAAGAAATCTTCTTTACGGAGTCATGATGCGTTCCTATAATGATTATTGCGAGATTCTTGCTGAATATATCTGCGGCGATACGGCTGTTTTCGTTGACAGGATGAATCAGAAGGCCCGTGAGATCGGGGCGACTAACAGTCATTTTGTGAACACTCACGGACTT
Organism: Eubacterium sp.; assembly: GCA_017619835.1. Taxonomy (GTDB): domain Bacteria; phylum Bacillota; class Clostridia; order Lachnospirales; family Lachnospiraceae; genus Eubacterium_Q. The sequence goes on along the minus strand of JAFZRN010000038.1, from coordinate 34,055 downwards.
CATGAGGATAATCATTATATAACGGCTTATGATATGTATCTTATTATAAATGAGGCTAAGAAATATAAGATACTTCAGGAGATAGATTCTTACGATACATTCACGTATACATTTAAGGATGCCGACGGAGTAGTGTGGGAAGATGACATTTCCCCTACTAATCAGTTCTTGGCAGGTAATTACAAGCTGCCGTCAAATATCGAGATCCACGAGTGGAAGACCGGTACGACGGACCTTGCCGGAAATATCCTTACTATGAATGTTGAGATAAATAAGAAGTCATATTCACTTTTTGTGGCCGACGGCGCATCCCAGGACAGCCTGTATGACAAGATCGGCATCATGTTCAACCTGACGAGGAAGTAATGAAAAAGAAGAAGAATTCCAACGTAATAAGGCTTAGCAGGGCGGCGCGCGTTAACTCCGCCTTCATCATATTCGGCATTATCCTCGTTTATGTTGTTGCGAGCATCATCAAGTCGGTCTCGAAGGAGCCGATAACGACTTACAAGGTTGGCTCGAGTAACATCAACAACAACATCAACTGCACGGCCATCGCTCTTCGTAAGGAAAATGAGGTCGTTACGGCAAAATCCGGATATCTTATCTATTTTGTAAGAGACGGGGACAAGGTAAAGAAGAATTCACCTGTCTGCACGGTTGATGAGACCGGAAATGTCATCAATTCGATAAAGGCCGCAGGTGAGAGTGATGAAGGAAATGCGCTCTTTACGAGAGCTGACTACATCAACATCAGAAATGCCATCGATAATTATAAATCTCAATATTCCGATGAGAAGTTCTACAATATCTATAACTTCAGGTCCGAGATCGAGAGTAAGGTAATGGATCTTTCTTCACAGGTCATGATGCAGCAGATACAGGCAGGAGGAGCCGCAGTAAGCTCAACTGTCCAGAGTATCAAGGCTAACGAGAGCGGAGTAGTAAGCTACTACACAGACGGCTATGAGAAGAAGACTCCGGAGACTCTTTCGATTGAAGATTTCAATGAATCGAATTATAAGAAGACTTCTCTTAAGACCGGAGATATCCTGGATGCAGGCTCGACTGCATATAAGATGACTGCAGATGAGAACTGGCATATTGTTTGTCAGATCACAAATGAGCAGGCCAAGATTCTTCAGGAAGAGAATAAGATCAGATTTACGGTTAATAATTCACCTAACGAGATAAGGGCATCCTTCAGTCTGATACCAAGAGGTGAGGTGACATTTCTCGCAATACCTCTTAATAAATATATGATCGACTATATCGGTGAGAGATTCCTGAATGTGGAGATAATCCTGAATAAATTCGAGGGTCTTAAGGTTCCGAATACGGCGATCCTCGAAAAGGAAGTTTATAAGATCCCGAAGGGTTATATCAACGAAGACGAGGAATCAAATGTTAAGAGTATCAGGGTCTTAAGGTTCGATGATAAATCCACCAGCACTGATGCCAAGGAACGTGAGGTGGAGCTTATCGTATATAAGACAGACGAGGATTATTACTACGTCGATAAGGACGCATTTAACGATACTGACATGATCTTCTATACTGAGACCAGAAATAAACCCGTCCTTTCTCTTGCAAGAGATAAGCTGGACGGCGTATATCTCGCAAATGCCGGCATCGCGGATTTCACCGAGATCGAGATTGTAAAATCCCAGGATGAATTTACGATCATCAACGACGACGGCAACTTAAAAGAGTTCGACAACATCGTGCTCGACGCAACGCAGGTTTACGAGAACCAGACACTATACTAATATGTGAAAATTCTGTGACGGGGGTCTGACCCCCGTCACAAATTTGTCACAATTTAATTAGAAGGAAGTTATAAAATGAGTGAGTTAGTTGAGAATTATAACAAGGTAAGGGAGAATATTGATAAGGCGGCGAGGGCTGCCGGGAGGAATCCGGAGGATATCACGCTGATTGCTGTCAGCAAGACAAAGCCTCTCGAATGTATCGAGGAACTAAGGGCGGCCGGAGTCATGGAATTTGGCGAGAATCGTCCCCAGGAGCTGAGAGATAAATATGATAATGTATCGGCGCCGGTGCATTTCCATCAGATAGGGCATCTGCAGACTAATAAAGTTAAATATGTGATAAACAGGGCAGTGCTGATCCATTCACTGGATTCGATCAAGCTTGCCGAAGCTCTTGAGAAAGAGGCTGTGAAAAATGACACGGTTGCCGAAGTTTTAGTCGAGGTAAACTATGCAGAAGAGGATTCAAAATTCGGTATAACCAAGGAAACGGCGCTTCCGTTTATTAAAGAGGTGGCCGAATCATTTCCACATGTTCACATAAATGGGCTGATGACTATAGCCCCATTTGTCGATAATCCCGAGGAAAACCGCCAAATCTTTAGGGGGATGAAACAATTACTACTTGACATAATATCGGAAAACATAGATAATGTTGATATGAATGTTCTTTCGATGGGTATGACTAACGACTATATCGTAGCAGTCGAAGAGGGTGCTACAATGGTTAGAGTCGGAACGGCCATATTCGGCGAAAGAAATTATAATGTTTAAGATTGGAGAATCTATTAATTATGGCGAGTGGTAGAAAAAGCTTTTTAGATCATTTCAGACTTATTGACGATGATGATGAGTACGAAGATGATGACGATTATGTCTTCGAGGATGAAGAAGAGGAAGAGTATGAGGAACCAGTGTTCAGGAAGAAAAAGCCTGCACCTGTAAAGCCTGCTCCTCGTCCTGCAAAACCGGCTCCAAAGCCGACTTATGCACCTCCTCAGCGTGAAGCAAGAAGACCTCAGATGGCTACATCCACGGCTACTGATAAGCTTGTTTCTTTTGATGGCGGCGCTAAGCCCAGAGCTCCCAGAGCAGCAGCTTCAAATGAGGTCTATGTTATAAAGCCTCAGGAGTTTGATGATGCTCAGACAGTTACAGATTTCCTTAAGAGAGGAAGAGCTATTGTCATCAATATGGAAGGCCTTCAGCTTGAGCCTGCTCAGAGAATAATAGATTTTATAGGTGGAGCATGCTATGGTATCGGCGGCGAGCTTAAAGCTATATCCGCTAATATCTTTATTGCAGTTCCCAGCAGCATCGAAGTTTCCGGTGATCTCAGAGATGAGATCTTAAGCAGTACCGGGATATCTCCGAATTTAAGCTAACATTTTAAGGGGGATGGAGTAGGTATGCTTACACCTGTAGATATACAACAGAAAAGGTTTAAGAATGGCCTTGGTTTTGACAAAAAGGACGTCCAGTCGTTTTTCGATGAAGTGTCGAGAAGCTACGGCGAGCTTTATAAGTCAAATGCAGAACTCAAGGAGAGGGTTATAACTTTAACTGATACAGTACAGCATTATAAGGTTAAGGAAGAGGACCTTAATAAGACTCTTCTGAGAGCCGAGAAAAATTCCCAGGAATCTGTTTCAAATGCCGTCAAGACCGCTAAAACGATCGAGATGGAAGCTAACTCACGTGCTGATGAGATCATCAGGGAAGCTAAACGTGAAAAGGACCGTCTTGAAACCGATATCAGCGATCTTAGAAGACAGTTTGCAGAATATAAGGCTAAGTTCCAGAGGCTTTTAAGAGAACATTCGGACTATCTTGATAATATCGATTTTGACAGAGAAGCAGAAGATTTTGCTGCAAGAAATCCGAAGCCTCAGCCGACATCCAGCAGTAGTAGTGATGATGATATCTTGTTCGGAGGTGCTGCCAGCATTCCGGATCCCACGCCCAGAGAACCGGCTAACAATAACAGCGGCTCCGGCTCTAGCGGTGGTGGAAAGATTTCTCTTAAATCATCCCATAGTTCGGCAGCAAATATATACGGTTCCTCACTTGGTGGTGGCGGACTCGATGATCTATTCTGATAAACCGGATATATGTGGGACAAGGGGCAAGTCCCCTTGTCCTATTTTTATTATATGTGACAAAACATCCCAGGGATATATGTGACATTGTGAGGTAGAATAATGAACCATAAACTTCCAATCTATTATTACGGCGAACATATATATAATATTGAATACTCGGATTCGTTTAACAATATAATTAATTTCTTCCGTGCCTATAATTCGGGCGGTAAGAGAAAGCTTTGCATTGTGGCTGATTCCAAGGTGGCAGGGCTTTATATTGATGAGCTTACCGGGCTTTCAGCCGATTATTTCAGTAAGACCGTTCAGTATGTATTTGATGAAGGCGAAGCAAGTAAGAATCTTGATACGGTTAAGGGGCTCTATGTAAAGCTAATTGAGGAGCATTTCGACCGAAAGGATCTGCTTCTTGCTCTCGGCGGAGGAGTGACGGGAGATATGTGCGGCTATGCGGCTGCCACATACTTAAGAGGAATTGATTTTATTCAGGTTCCTACCACGCTGCTTGCTGATGTTGATTCGAGTATAGGCGGAAAGACAGGCGTTGACTTTGACCAGTATAAAAATATGGTCGGCGCATTTCATATGCCTAAATGGGTCTATATCAACCTTTCTGCGCTGAATTCTTTGGATAAGCGTCAGCTCTGGTCCGGTATGGGCGAGGTTGTGAAGTCCGCCCTGATAAAGGATAAGGAGTTCTATTACTGGCTTAAAGATAATATATCTCTTGATAGTCCGGACTGCTTCAGGCGTATCGTTTATACCTGCAATATGATCAAGAAAAATGTCGTCGAAGAGGATCCGCATGAAACTGAGGGTGAGCGTGAAAAGCTGAACTTTGGTCATACTCTCGGACATGCGCTGGAAAAGCATATGGATTTCAAGATGCTTCACGGCGAATGTGTTTCCATCGGCTGCATCCTTGCTTCTATCATTTCGCGTAACAAGGGCCTTCTTTATGACGGCGACTGCGATGATATAGTTAAGTTCATCGATAAGAACTTCAATCTGCCCGAGCCCAGAATCACCGATGATGATATCGATAAGATAATCAGCTATACACACAGCGATAAAAAGGCTGTGGGGGATAAGATCAAGTTCGTACTTCTGGAAGGTATCGGTAACGCAGTCATTTCAAAGGATGTTACTGATGATGATATGCGCGCTGCACTTAAGGAATATTTTGGTTGGATAGGAAAGAATAATTAAATGAAGCTTCTGAGATATGTATCCCTGATATTTGCAACAATTCTTCTGGTCGCTATCGATCAGCTTACAAAACTTTATATCGTGCAGAATTTCGAGCTGGGCGAGGAAAGGCAGTTTATCGGCGATTATCTGGTGATCACCCATATCAGGAATAAGGGCATGGCCTGGAGCCTGCTCACCGGCAAGACGACCCTGCTGCTTATCGTCACTTGCGTAATATGCATTCTTCTTTTATTTATGTATCACAACATAATTTTCTATGAAAGATATAACGTGATCAGGTATCTGATAATGTTCATCATGGGCGGCGCCATCGGAAACCTGATAGACCGTGTGAGGCTGCAGTATGTTGTTGATTTCATTTACGTTAAGGTCATCAATTTCCCGGTTTTCAATTTTGCGGATATCTGCGTCACGGTCAGCGTGATCATCCTGATGTTCCTTTTTATCTTCAAATATAAGTCTGAGGATATCGACATCATCCTCCACACCGAACCCAAGGAATCATAAAAACGATAAAAATGTAAAAAAACCGATAAGGGGTCAGACCCCTTTTATGTAAACTATGGATACATTTTATGAATATAAAATTGAAAATGACTTCGCAAACGTAAGGCTCGACAGATTTCTTTCTGACGAGCTTTCTGAAATGTCGCGTTCTTATATACAGAAGCTTTGTGACGAGGGGAAGGTTACGCTTGTCGCTGATGGCTCTGAGAGGCCTCTGAAAGCCTCATATAAGCTGAAAGCAGGTGACGAGGTAAAGATAATCGTCCCCGAGCCTGAAAAGCTTGAAATAACCGCTGAGGACATTCCTCTTAATATCGTATATGAGGATGATGACCTTATCGTAATCGATAAACCGCAGGGCATGGTAGTGCATCCGGCAGCCGGTAATTATTCCGGTACTCTTGTTAATGCACTGATGTATCACTGCGGTGATTCACTTTCTTCAATAAACGGAGTCGAGCGCCCGGGAATTGTCCACAGGATCGATAAGGATACCAGTGGACTCCTTGTTATATGTAAGACTGACAGAGCTCATCACGGACTTGCAGAGCAGTTTGAAAAACATACGATAAACAGGATTTATTCCTGTATTGTATATAATCATTTTGATAAAGAAGAGGTCACTGTCAATAAGCCCATCGCAAGAGCAAAGAATGACCGTAAGAAAATGGCAATCGATCCGGATGGCAGAAGAGCAGTGACTCATATTTATCTGGTAGAGAATCTCAAAAGTAACTTTGCATATATAAGATGCAAACTTGAAACCGGAAGGACTCATCAGATAAGAGTTCATCTTGCCAGCATCAATCATCCGCTTTTGGGAGACCCTGTATATGGGCCGAAGAAGTGCCCATATACCTTAAATGGCCAGGTTCTGCATGCGGGGACTCTGGGGTTTGTTCATCCGGTGACAGGAGAGTATCTTGAGTTTAAGTCAGAGCTTCCGGAGTATTTTGAACAATTGATAAAGAGGCTTAACTAAACGGGGGATAAAAATATGTATTACGACGCAGATAAAATAACTATAATGACTTTCGATGATCTTAATAACTGGATTCACGGTAAAGGTAAGTCGCTAATTGATTTTTCCTTTAAGCTGATAATAGCGTTAATTCTCTTTTATATACTTTGTAAGGTTCTGAAAAAGCTGTCTAACTCAATTCAGACCAGACTTGATAAAAGAGGAGTCGACCATATCGCTAGCGGATTTGTGATCAGGATCATAAGATATGGAATTATTATACTTGCACTTTTCACAATCATTACCCAGCTACATATCGTTGAAGCTGCATCGATTGCTGCTCTTATCGCTTCAGCCGGCGTCGGCATTTCCCTTGCTATGCAGGGCGCACTTTCGAACTTTGCAGGTGGAGTGCTTCTTCTCGTTCTGAAGCCATTTAAAAAGGGAGATTATATCGTTATCCCGAGTAATAATATCGAGGGTACTGTAGAAGAGATAGAGACATATTATACGACGATCAGGACCGTACTGAATGAGATCGTGAAGATCCCGAATTCACAGCTTACTAATAATTCGGTCATCAATCGTAAGGGCAGCGAAAACCGTGCGCTTCTTGTTAAGGTAAATGTCGCTTATAATTCAGATATCAAGAAGGCTAAATCTGTTTTAAAAGTAATCCTCGACAGCCAAATGAATACTCTGGGTGAAGGGAAAAATGTTTTCGTTGAAGAACTTGGTGACCACAGCGTCGTACTTGGCGTATTCTGTATGGTTCCCGTACTTGAATATAACTCAGTAAGACGTGAGCTGAACGAAAAGATCCTCACAAGATTCAGAGAAGAAGGGATCGAAATTCCGTATAATCAGATCGATGTCCATCTTGTTCAGAAAGAAAAGAAAAACATATTCAAAAAGGCATAACACTGTTTTTTGAAGAAAGGAAAATATATGATTTTTCTTGAAAAAGAAATAACTTTAAAGGATGGTCGTAAGTGCATCCTTCGTCCCAACGCACCTGACCTTGCAGAGGGTATGATTGAATATCTTAAGATCACTTCGGGTGAGACCGAGTTTCTCCTCAGATATCCAGATGAAGTTAAATATACTCTCGAAGCTGAGCAGGAAATACTCGAGAAACTTAAAAATGATCCTTATGTGATCATGATGGCCGCAACTGTTGATGGAAAGATTGCCGGCAACGGAAGTATAGCCGGAATAGGAGTTAAGCGTAAGATCCAGCATCGCTGCTCAATGGCGATTGCACTATATAAAGAATACTGGAACCTCGGGATCGGTAAAGCAATGATCGATTACATGACCGAGCTTGCCGCCTCAATCGGCTGGCACCAGGTAGATCTGGAAGTAGTGGCTGAAAACGAACAGGCCATTCGCCTATATAAAAAGTGTGGCTTCATCGAAACCGGACGCCGCCACAACGCCCTCAAATTCGACGACGGCACCTACCACGACGAAATCTTAATGTACAAACCCCTGTAACACTTCTGTAATGGGGTCAGGCCCCATTACAAAAGTGTTACATTTTGATAAGGACAAAGAAAATGGTAATAATATCAATGCTTCTTGCTATGGGTGTATTTCTTGTGATCCTGGTAGGAATCATCCTGTTTGTGATCGGGCTTATACTTGATATCATATGGATAGTTAAGGCTGCGAAACAGAAGAAAGCTCATATAGTTCTAAAAGTATTTGCGGTTCTGCTTACGGTTATAGGCTTATGTACAGCGCTGTTCCCAATATTAATAATGAGAGTCGGTAGCGATCTTAAATCGGCCAGATATAACAGTGAAATCTCCGGATACACTGATGACGAGATAGCCCATGTATCACATTATCTTTACCTTGATCAGGGCTTCTCATATAAAGGAACCAAGTATGTTGACTGCGGCGATGACCTTCATGTCCCTTATTCAAAGGATGAGCTGGATGCTGTAGGCGCAATTGAATATGATGATGGAAAACATACGATCCTTTATAAGCTTCCGAGCGTGGCAAGCGATAATCTTATCTGCACGGAGAACGGAGTTTTCTGTCCTGAAAATGAGTTCGAAGACGTTATGTCTTACTATAGAGATGAGGCACCCCTGAAATGTAAGATATCCCTTTATGAAGAGAAGCGTTATCGTGACTGGGCTGCATCAGATCTTGACAGCGATAAGATAAGAGAGATGAGACAGTATCTTCTCGATAACGGTACAAAAGATACTACTCAGTTAGATGAAGGCTTTAAAGACGCGATAAAAGGCTCATACGACTTTTATTCCGAGGACGATGTCTACAGATTCACTATGATCCTTAGAATAAAAGACGACGAGATAGAAGCGGACTACGACAAATATCACGCCGTTCTTCCCGAATCATATAGTCAGTATATAAGAGAAAACCTTCCCGAATAGGAAGGTTTTTCTTTTTATTTCACTTTAATCTTTTTTACTTTGGACCATTTAGAATATCTTTTAGTATAGTCACCATTTTTGTTTTTATAGGAAATGTCTTCGTAAACGCACCTGACTCTGACATAATAGGTCTTACCCGATTTCAGTTTTTTAATTGATTTAGTATAGTTGGTCTGTGGATCCAGCCATCTGATCCAGGAAACTTTCTGCTTTTTCTTTTTAACTCCTTTTTTGAAGTTTTTATCAGTTGAAGTCTGTATCTCATAATAGGACATATTTAAGGCGTCCTTCTTTGAAGTATCCATATTTACACTGATTTTTTTCTTTGAAGGAGAGGAGGCAGACACCTTCGGAACTTTTAAGAATTGTTTAATCTTTAAGGAGATAGTATATTCTTTGCCGGTTGAATCATTTACAGCTTTAACCTTTACTTTTCCTGTATTTTTGACGGTAGAAGTACCATCCGGATTTACTTTCAGGATCTTTTCATTACTTGAACTATAAGTATAATCATCCATATCCAGAACAGTAGCATAACCATCATCAACTTTTGCTTTTCGGACTACAGCAAATATAGCTTTTTCTCCGTAATATAGTATATTTATTGGGAGTAGATTATATTCATTTGCGATAATTCCTAATGAAGGATCAAAGAGATTTTCTTTCTTAAATGATATCTTCTGGATGACATTTTTCTGTTTGGGAGCCATTGAATCATCTTTAAAACGTTCTTCATCTGTAGCTTCCATGAATCTTCCGCAGACACATTTATTGAACTGGCCACCCATACCATAATCAGGAACAAAACCGCCAAGTCCGACATAAACCATATCAGGATTGATCATGGAAGTATAATGTCCGCTGATTCCGGATTCTCCGTTTACCCATATATCTTTTTCGCCATACCAGATATTTACACCGCCTACAAGAGACATTGAACTTGACCCTGCAAGGCATTCGATATATCCGTAAAGATTGCTGATATATGTATCTTCGGGATCGGTTTTGCTGACATTTGTTCCGGGTCTTTTATGACCATTTAGAACACATCCTTCGCATGCTCTTATACGAGCGAATCCTTCGAGCTCAGAGGACCATTTGATAGGAACATAATCAGATTTTTTTAGTTTTCTTTTCTTGTTTCTCGGATCAGGATAACCTTTATCACATGCTTCTTTACGAATCTCGTTCATCCTTTTGAGAGCTGCCTTCTGATCCGCAAGATAGGTACCGGGGACACCGACTAATATACTGTCTTCACCGGGATTCTCATAAGGATCTTCAAGAACCGTATAACCTTTTATCGGGGTCTTTGATGAGGTTGATTCTTCCTCGGCATTTACCTTACCTAAACCTGATGGAAGAGCAGTAGTGATTATGATGAAGCAGATAAGAATTATTGAAAGAAGTTTTTTCTTCAAAACAGTCCCTCCTATTGTTCAATGTTCATAATAAATTCATTATAATTTGTTGTATAATTCATTATAGCATGTTATATAATTATATAAGTAGTGTTTTTTAGACTAATAAAGGAGGTGTAGATCATAAAAAATAGGTTTAATAAGTTTATTTCACTTGTTCTTGTTACATTTATTATTTTATATGCATTTACAGCTCCTGTAGATGCAGCTTCAAAAAAGAAGGTCGGCAAAGTAAATATTAATAAAGTGACTACCAGATATAGTGATGATTCTTCTTATCTGATCTATACTTTCAGGTGGAAAAATGTTAAAGGAGCTGACGGTTATCAGGTAAGAGAGTCATATAAAGAATCAGGTTACTGGTATACCGGAAATGCTACTACAAAATATTGCTTTTACGGAACCGGAGGTTCGGATATTACAGATATCAAGGTCAAGGTAAGAGCTTATAAGACTGTAAAAGGTAAGAAGAAATTCGGACCGTGGAGCAAAGTGAAGAAAGTCAAGGTTTCAAAGAAAAAAAAGACAGAGAAAAAGAATACAAAGAAAACCACGAAGAAGACTAAGAAAACAAAGAAAACTAAGAAAACTAAGAAAACCAAGAAGAGTAAAAAAAATAGAAAAAAAATCGGGTGAGTCTATTGACTCACCCGATTTGTTATTTCAAAGACTCGGTAAATTCAAGTATAAGAGCATTCGCATCAATTTTGTTGATGTCTTCGGTTGGCCATGAATGTCCGCCGTCCTTTACTAAGAGGTCCCATACCTGATTCTTTTTTCCGTCTGCGGAATACTTCTTAAGTTCGCCATTTTCAAGCTCGACGGTTTCGGAAAGTGAAAGTCCGGATGTGGTTGCCCAATAATCCATAACGTCTTCGATCGCCGGATCCTTGAAATTCTCGGCACTTCCATCGCTATGCTTCCCAATTATGTCATCCTTCTCACCGGTTATCTGGAAGAAGCTCACATCATTTGTCTCATTCTTATTCTCCCAAATAGACTCGGGCATCTTTCCTGCAACGCTTATGAAACCTGCGTAGGTTCCGTCATTTTCCATTGCAAGGCGGTGGGTCATGAATGCTCCGTTACTGAAGCCGCCTGCATATATCCTGTCCTCCGCAAAAGAGTACTCCTGCTTCATATAGTTTGCAAGTGCAATGAGAAATCCTACATCGTCATAACCCATAATGCCGAATCCCACGGTTCCCGAATTCCATCCGAGAAGGGATGGTGTAACGTTAGGACTGCATGATCCGGACACATATACGACTCCATAGCCTGCCGCATTTGCAGCTTCATCCATATTTATATTAGATTTCATAATTTCAGCTGATTGACCGTATCCATGAAGTAGTACGATGAGTGGGGCGCCGGATGTTTCTTCCGGAGCACAGAGGATGAATTCGTGCTCTATGTCGTCATAGGTGCAGGTATATTTTCCGTCACCGGCATCTGTCACACTAGCGATGTCATGGATGACCCTCTCGACTTTCTCGGAAGCAGCCTCGGCAGAGTCTTCGACACCTTCATCGGAAGTATCTTCGGCTCCCTCATCAGCAACATCCGAATCTATATTCTCGGTTACTGCTTCGGTCACTGCTTCGGTCACTGCCTCAGTAGCCTTCTCGGTGGCGGTATCGGTGGCGGCGTCATTTCCACCACAGGCACACATAGATAAAATTATACCTAATGACAATAAAACTGCTAATCTCTTTTTCATACTTTTAACCTCCCTTAATAGACGAAGAGTAAAACCACCTATTATTCGCATCATACCAGAATTGTAATAGTTGTTTGTATCATGAATGTATCATTATGAAAAAGAGATCTTAATTTAATCCTTGTTTTCACGTAAAGTTACAGCATTTCGATTCTTACGTTTACGATATTCATCCATATCAGCATAGTGTTTTCTGGTCGTATTAACGTCTTTATGACCGAGAACTTCAGCCACAAGATAAATATCGGAAGTCTGCTGATATAAAGCAGTTCCGTAAGTACTCCTGAGCTTATGTGGAGTGATTTTTTTTAGAGGTGTTGCGACCTGGGCATATTTTTTGACCATATTTTCAACGGTCCTTACAGTGATACGTTTTCTGTGAGAGGAGAGGAAGAGTGCATCTTCATGGCCTTCCATAGGTACGATCTTTTTACGTTCTTCAATATAATCGTGCAGATAACCGGTTGCCTCGTCAGAAAAGTAAACAAATGCCTCATTGCCGCCTTTTCGGGTAACCTTAACTCTGGAATTATCAAAATCAACGTCATCTATATTAAGTCCGACGGTTTCGGACACACGAAGTCCGGTACTCAGCATCAAAGTCAGAAGTGCAAGATCCCTTACTTTATCACGTTCATGGAACTTCATCTGACGTTTTGAAAGGTTGTTTCCATATTCAACAACATCAAGGAAATCGGCTGTTTCGTTAGCTTCCATACGTGTGATCGTTTTCTCATGAATCTTAGGAGTTTTAACCTTTTCGGTGACATTTTGCGAAAGCATATCATTTATGTAAAGGTAGGAGAAAAACTTCCTGATACCGACGAGTTTACGCTTTTTAGAGGCATTATCGTTAGTATATTCACGACCGTTACGAACATAATATGAAAGATAATCCAGATATTCCTCAAAATCCCTGGCTGTAAGCTTGTTAAGATCTTCACAGGTTATTTCATGTAATTCTTTCTTTTTGAGAAATGGGTTCTCGCTCTGAAGAAATTCGAGAAAGTACTTTATGTCATGAGCGTAACCGATTCTTGTACGAGGCTGCGTAGTAGTCTCAATAGAACGCATGAAATCCTTAACATAAGGCGGAAGATCACTAAGGATTGAACGAAGCTCAAGTATTTGTTTTTTCGAGAGTTGTTTGCTGTAGGATTCAGACATAATAAACTCCATGAAAAATCAAGATAGATGATTGGTTTACTTAATACACACAATATATTGTATCAAAAACCGTTTTTACTTACAAGTGATACAAATAAATATCATGTTGTGATATAATTTATTGGGTGAAGGAGGTGTTACAAAATATGAAAAAGCGAGAAATCATTAACATTTTAATGTTTCTTATTATATGTCCGATAGTTTTGTTCGGAAGCTCAGCTTCGGTAAATGCTGAACCTGACTATGAAGGATCTCAGTTTGATGGAAAAGCATATTTTTGCTGGGTAAACGATGGTGGGACTTTGTCTTATCATAAGTTTTCAAATTTATTTGGTGTTCCAAATATTAATTATTTTTCGGTTGGTGAACTGACTGATGACAGTGGTAACGGATCAAATTATACATGGGGAATTGAAAAGGCTAACTGGGTTCTTGCAGCTGACATGGAAGATGAAAATGGAAATATAATGCCTGAAGTGAATGCTCAATATGTTTTTGGAGATGGTATGTATGATATGGGTATTCAGCTTGATCCATGCACTGATGCTAAGGGCGCCAGCTCTATATATAGTAATGCTGACAGGAATTTCAGAGCTATAATCTATAACGAAGATTCATATGAAGCTATTACTTTAGGAAATGCTTTCGATAGATACGACTATTTTCCTGGTTTTTGGGTTCCGACATTTTTTACAAATATTATAGATATTTCAAAAACCACAAAAGATAATCCTGCTGTATTTCAAACTTATTTACAAAACTCAACAGTTGACTTTGCTAACGGTCCATATTCAAATTATTTGCTCAAATCAATAAAACCAGTCGATATAAACAGCAATGCAGTATCAGTATCTGATGACGATGTTTACTCATTTTCTATTACATTTAACTCGTATTTTTATGATAATGTTTTATTTGAAGCTGAAGATACTCACGGTAATAAGTATTATTTTATGATCCATAGGATAGCTATTAATGCTATGAATAACTTTAGTCCGGATATGACTGAAGCAAAAGTAAATTTTGCTCTGTTTTATCCAAGAGAAAATAGATATAGTGATTATGATGTATATGCTACAATCTATCGTTATAACGAAGCTTCAATATGCAAAAAGCTTGATGCTATTGCTCTGAATAATGCAGATCCGGGAATGGAAGTTTTGGGAATTGGTGAACCCGGACCTGATGATTATTCATCTGATGGAGGAAAAGGATTATATTCCTCATTATATTCTGTATCTCTTGGAGATGATATTAAGGGTATCCAGGATGCCAGACAGAAGATTAAAGGTGTTGCAATTACGGTTCTTAATAAGGATGCACTGGATAAAGACACCTTCGGTGGTACCTTTAATGGTTCCGGAGTTGGTGCATATTATGATATTACGACACAAAAGATAAATCCTCTTGGATGTGAAGGCATTGAAAATGATATATCGATAGATCCGGATAGTATGGAGGCGGATTCTTTACTGATTAATACTGATGAAAACATATTAAAGATTAATGGAAAAGTGTCAGATGATATACTTGCAGAAACAGTTGCAATATTTGACTCTAAGACAAATGAATTAGTTAATATTTTATCAGCCAAAGTAGATGATGATAAATGTTTTGGATTAGCTACTCAACTAAAAGATGGAACTTATACAATAAAAGCTGCTGATTATAATGGCGGTAAATATATTACCGGAACAGTTAAAATAGGTAAAGATGAACCAGAACCGACTCCGACACCAACACCGACACCTACGCCTACTCCGACGTCTACGCCGGCAGTTACACCGACACCAACACCGAATAAAAGTGAGGCGGATAAAGTAGAAGAGGAGATACTTTCTACTGAAGATGATAATGATCTGGAGGATTCATGTTTCAGAGTGCTTCAGCCTAAAGCATCAAAAGTAACCAAGAAAACGATAAAACTTAGCTGGAAAAAGCAAAAAAATGCAGTTAAATATGTGATTTACGGCAATAAATGCGGAATAATCAATAGATATAATAAGATTGCCGAAACAAAGAAAGCGAGCTATACAGTTAAAAAGGTAAATGGTAAAAAACTTAAAAAAAATACTTATTACAAATTCCTGATAGTTGCAATAGATAAGGATGATAATGTGATTTCTAAATCAACAGTTATCCATGCAGCAACTTTAGGAGGAAAACGTGGGAATGTTAAGTCTATCAAAACCGCAGCTAAAAAGGATAAAGTAAGATTATCACCTAAGAAGACATTTAAACTAAAAGTTAAAAAGGTTAAACCTTCAAAGAAGGTAAAGTTAAATGATCATACAGGTGTTAAAGGAATCAGATATGAATCCGATAACGAGGCTGTTGCAATTGTATCAAAAAGTGGTGTAATTAAAGGTGTTGAAGCAGGAAAATGTAAGATTTATGTTTATGCTCAGAATGGTGTATTTAAAGTAATAAAAGTAACAGTCAAATAATGTGACAAACAGTTCAGATCATTTTGTCACATTTTAAGCAGATAATTAACCGTATTTCAACCGTTTATTCGAAATACGGTTAATTTTAGGTTGAAATATCGGTTAAAATATGATAAATTATTGATAAATACATAAATATTGGGCTATAAAATTAAGAAATGGGATGTTTATATGAAGATTTCAGAGATTATAGAACGAAAAAAAGAGCTTGGATATTCGGTTAAAAAGCTTTCAGTATTATCCGGGGTACCTGTTGGAACAATTCAAAAGATCATGAATGGGGAAACCAAAAGCCCAAGACATGAAACTATTGAAGCATTATCTAAAGTCCTTAAAGATACTGATGATTATACATATAAAATGGATAATGATGTGTTTGAATTAAGAGAAACACTGGCTTATTATGCTGCAAAAAGGTATGAAAATGACAAAAAATTACATACTTTAGAGGAGTATTTAGCTTTACCAGAAGGTACCAGAATTGAAATGATTGACGGTCGTTTTTATAAAATGGCTGCGCCAAATATAGATCATCAAGACATTACAGGTCGGATCTATTATGCGTTTTTAACACATATTTTAAGAAATAATGGGCCTTGTAAAACGTTTATTTCGCCAATAGATGTACAATTATTCAATGACGATAAAACGATAGTTCAGCCTGATATTGTAATTGTATGCAATAAAGATAATATAACTCATGCAAGAATTGTAGGAGCACCGGATCTGATTGTTGAGATTTTATCACCAAGTAATTTTCTGATGGATACATCATTAAAGTTTGCAAAATATAAAATGGCAGGCGTCAGAGAATATTGGATCGTAGATCCGAACAATAAGAAAGTTTTAGTTTATTTGTTTGATGAAAATGATTTGGAACCGGAAATGTATGAATTTGATGATGAAGTTCCGGTTGGAATCTGGAATGGGGAATGTAAGGTTAGGTTGAGTGAATTAATATAAGAAGGTGTGCAATCGCTGAGCCCGTAAAGCCATGCTATAATCGCTGAGCCGTTAACATAGTTAACGGCTCAGCGATTCCGAGCTGTCGCTCGTATAAATATAAAAAAGAAGCGGTTTTCCTTAGCAAGCAAGCTTGCGCGGATTAACCACTTCTTTTTATATTTGCATGGCTTTATTTTCGCAAAACTATGGTTTCACGAATAAATTGGTGTGGAATGATACAAGGTAAATATCCTCGAAAACGCACTATTCTTCTGTATTAAACGGCTTTTTTACTGCAAAAAATAATAGATATTATTACTAAGATCAATGCTGTAAAAAGAATTATATCTATTTTATCAACTACAGGTTTCTTGGTTTCTTCTTCGTAAGTTAGAAATATTTTTTCATTAGATTGATTTATAACTAATTCATCCGAATTATCTGAAAGTTTTCCAAGTAATAATATATTTTCAAAATCTACAGTTTCATCCTTGGAAGTGGTTTCGTCATCGGATGCATCAGTAATCGTGGAATCAGTTAAAGTAGCGACGTCATTTTCAGCTTCATTTTCAGTACTACTCTTCTCACCGTAAGAATTATCGGTAGTAGTGGCTGAATCTTTTTTATCTTTATCATCAAGCCCTTTATAAGCCCTTACATCCGGGTCATCGTCGAGTTTTCCGTCCAGGAAGTCCTGATAAGCCTGTGCGGCGCCGGCTCTTGTGGGCGGATATCCATGAGCCGAAAGCCAGGCTTTAATCGCGGCTTTTTCCTCGGGAGTAAAATCCTCATCGTCGGCATATGTTTTCTGAACGCCTTCATATGATCTGACATACGTAAAAGCCGTAAAAACACCCAATATTATTAAGATTATAAGCTTTATAAGCTTAAGTTTAGTCATTTAAAGTTCCTCTAAAAGGGTTAATATATATGAATATGTCCTCTCAGCGCTCTTTAAGTCGAGTTTTTCTCTCGGAGTATGGATCTCGAGTATGTCTGGACCGAATGAAACAGCATCGAGACCTTCAAGAGCTCCTGCAAATATCCCGCATTCAACTCCTGCGTGGATAGCTTCGACTTTCATGGTTTTCTCGAACATTTCTTCATATAACGATGTCATTTTATCACGTAATTCAGAGTCTTTTTTATACTCCCAGGCCGGATATTCGCCCTTTACATTTACAGTACCACCCACTGATCTTGCTAAAAAGCTAAGCTCCTCGATAAGTGCCTGCTTTTCGGCTTCAACGCAGCTTCTTACTGAATATATGAGCTTTATACATTCTTTTTCAGTCGTCATTATCCCAAGATTCAGCGATGTCTGTACAAGACCTTCTATATCCTTGCTATAAGCTCTTACGCCGAACGGAAGCTCTCCCATCATCATAAGTATGCTGAGATTCTGCATCTCATCAAGCGGATAATCATCAGAAGAAGCTTCTTCAAATATAATATCCATTCCGGGATCTGTAGAAGCATACTCTTCTTTTAATTTATTCGTTAAACCCTTCAGGGCTTCTTCTATCAATTCTCTATTTTTTGATTTTATCAAAGCCGAAGCTTTAACCGGGATTGCATTATCCTTAAGTCCGCCTTCAGCCGAGATAAGTCTTAAGCTGTCATCGGCAAGAAGCAGCTCTTTCAGGATATATCCGAGAAGGACGTCGGCATTTGCGCGTCCCTTATCTATCTCTACTCCCGAATGCCCTCCTGTAAGTCCCGTGACCGAAAGCTTATAGGTTTCGCCCTGTGCTCCTCTTCTGATAAATGGCACGGTCAGTTCTACTGTAGCTCCGCCTGCACATGAAACAAGTAAAGTGCCCTCTTCTTCCGAATCGATATTCAGAAGTCTTCGGCCCATAAGCCTGGTTTTATCAAGAGCTGCAGCTCCCAGCATACCGATTTCCTCATCTACGGTAAATACGCATTCAAGGTCCGGATGCCTTATAGTTTCATCCTCAAGGATCGCAAGCATATATGCTACTGCTATTCCATCGTCACCACCGAGAGTAGTGCCTTCAGATTTGAGAAATCCGTCTTTTTCAACGAGTCTCAGGCCGTCTTTTGTAAAGTCAATATCATAGCCTTCTTCCTTCTCACATACCATATCGATATGCCCCTGAAGGATCACAGGCTTTGAATCCTCTCCGCCGTTCTGGGCTGCTTTATAGATGATAACATTATTATAATCATCCTGATATGATTGAAGCCCTTTTTCAAGGGCAAAATCAATCAGAAAATCACTTATTTCTTTTGTATTTCCGGATCCGTGAGGGATCTCGGAGAGTTTATAAAACCATTCCAGATAGTTCATTTATTTGTACATATCCTCTATATTCTTTATATAGTCAAATCTCGAAGAAACATCGCTTTCAAGCTGGCTGTATTTCTTTTCAAATTGAATATTCTTTACGATATCATCGTAATCTCTCATTGCAAGCTCTCTTTCAAGCTTTATATAGATTTCATCCTTCTCAAAGAGAGTTTTTACATATCTTCTGCCGTCTCTTACACCAATCTCCTTCTTAACAGCAAGATCGTCTCTGTCAAAGTTCATTGTACCGCTGATAAGCTTTCCAAGATCATGGCTCGGAAGTATATCGATTATCTCAGCATCCGCAAATTCCGTCGTATCCGTAAGCCCCGACTCTGTATTCAGCTCGATGACGATAAAACGTCTGATTCCAAGGTCATAGAGAGGCTTTATCGGGATATTATCCTTAACTCCTCCATCAACGTAAAGGCTGCCGTCCACATTTACAGGATTATAAATGACAGGGAGCGCTGTAGTGGCCAGGATAGCATTTTTAATATATTCCTGAGGCTTATCCATAAGACTCATATATTCTGCTATATAATTGCCATAGGCCTCTTCTACTGATGCAGAAGTAAGCAGCTTTATCTCTTCATCTGTGATCTGCTGCGTGGTAACCACATTTACAGGACATCTTGCTGCCGTAACTATAGTCGGCATTGCAGCTTTCTCTGATTCGGAATTAAAGCAGCTGTAATCAAGATATTTATCAATCAGGCTTTCCGTCGCATTTCTTGAAAAATGACTGTCTCCGGCATGTATCATATTCGGATCCACATTGAAGAAAACCTTATAATCTATATCCTTCCAGGCACTCTCCATCTGCTCGATCATGTTCTTAAAACCGCCTTCGGCGATTCCTTCTGAGAAAAGAACGGCATTTACACCACCGATCGAAGTTCCGGACACGGCAACAACATCATCCAGAAGCCCAGCCTCGGAAAGAGACTTGATCATACCTACCTGATATATACCTTTTCCGCCGCCGCCGGCGAGAACGAGACCTGTACCCTCCATATAATCACCCCTCTAAAGCTATTTCTCCAGATACTTTTTATTCTTAATAAAATCAATGATATCAAATTCAGTAGATGTGTCGCTTGTAAAGATCGTGCCCACGTCTTCTCCGTCAAGAAGGCGGTGGATTATCTCCATATCCTTGGATTCAAGGATCGCAACATCGGCGCCTGCATGACATGCGATCTGGGCTGCGGCGATCTTAGTATACATTCCGCCGGTTCCGTATCTTGTAACAGTCCCCTTAGCCATCTCTTTAAGCGAATCATCTATCTTATTGATTACTGAAATCCTCTTTGCGCTGGCATTCTTCCTTGGATCATCTGTATAGAATCCATCGATATCTGTAAGAAGAACAAGCATATCAGCCCCGATAAGAGTTGAAACGATAGCCGAAAGCGTATCATTATCACCAAACTCGATCTCTTCTGTAGCCACTGTATCGTTCTCATTTACGATCGGGATTATATCAAGATCAAGAAGCTGCTTAAGCGTATTCTGGGCATTCTTACGTCTTTCGTCAGAAGTTATAACGTCGAATGTAAGAAGTACCTGAGCTGCTTTATGGTTATATTCCATGAAAAGTTTCTGATAAAGCATCATCAGTTCGCCCTGTCCCAGCGCAGCACAGGCCTGGATCATTGAAAGTATCTCCGGCCTCTTCTGCAGCCCGAGTATCTTTCTTCCGACCGAAATAGCGCCTGAAGATACAAGAACGACGTCCTTTCCCTGGTTCTTAAGATCGCTGATTATACGGATCATTCTCTCGACCTTTACAAGATCAAGCTCGCCCGTCTCCTCATGTACCAGCGATGATGAACCGACCTTGATAACGATACGGTTCTTGTAATGAAGTGTTTCTCTTACGTTGATGTTCATGTCCATGATAATTTTTCCTATTCCTTAAAATCTATGTATATTTTGAAATTTCATAATCTTTATAGCCGGAAATGATTTCTTCGATCAGAAATTCACTGACAGCTTCTGCCGCCTTAATTCCATCTGCGGCAGCTGACGTGATACCGCCTGCATAACCGGCTCCTTCACCCGCGGGAAAAATTCCGGGATATTCCGGCGCCATAAGGCGTTCGTCCCTCACAACCTTAACAGGAGAACTTGTTCGGGCTTCCACGGCCGAAATGACCGTATCAGGGTCGTCATAGCCCTTAATCCTGCGTCCGAATTCAGGCATAGCTTCTAGTATCGAATCATATATAAAGTCCGGAAGAACTTCCTTAATGGATGTAAGACAATATGAACCCTTTATCTCGGGCTTGATATTTCCAAGCTCAGAAGAAGGTTTTCCTTCAGTCATATCTTTATATAATGTAACGGGAATACTGCCGTTTCCTGCAGTATAAGCCGCTTTTTCGAGCTCTCTTTGAAAAGCAATTCCTCCCAGGACTTCGGAATCATTAAACTTATAATCCTTATAATCGTCCGGGGTGACATTTACAACAATGGCAGAATTTGAATTATCACCATCACGACCGCTGTAGCTCATTCCGTTGATACATACTGAGCCTTCCTCGGTGGAAGAATTAACAACATAACCGCCCGGACACATGCAGAATGAAAATACGCTTCTTTCATCGTCCTTAGTATGATAAGTCAGCTTATAATCAGCTGCAGGGAGTTTATCTCCATACTTTTTACGATAGTCTTCACCATACATTGCCTTATTTATCGTATCAGCCTTATGTTCTACCCTGACGCCCATCGCAAATGGCTTCTTTTCCATCTCAAAGCCCATATCATAGAGCATTTTAAATGTATCTCTTGCGCTGTGACCAACAGCAAGTATGACTGAATGAGTAATTATCTTATACTTTCCCTCAGGCCCTTCTACAGTTAGCTCATATACAGGAAGCTCAGTTTCATATCCATATACACCGAAGTCAGTAGCTAGATCGATCCCAATAAGCTTATTGGAAAATCTGACTTCTCCCCCGAGCCTCTCAATCTCATGTCTCATATTAATGAGGATCTGTCTTAATTCATCGGTTCCTATATGAGGCTTGGAACGATAAAGATTAGCTTCATCCATACCGAACTTTGCAAAGGTATCAAGCACTTCCTTAAAGTATCCTGCTTTATCCTTATTTCCGGTATTCAGTTTTCCGTCCGAAAATGTGCCGGCTCCGCCTTCACCAAAACAGATATTTGAATCCGGCTCAAGCTTTCCTTCTTCCCAGAGTCTTTCAACATCCTCTGCTCTATCTTCTACTGCTTTTCCTCTTTCGAGAACGATAGGTTTAAAGCCTGCATAACTCAGCTTTACTGCAGCATGATAACCTGCAGGGCCCGAACCTATTATAACCGGTCGGAAGCTTTGATCTATATCAAGAAATTCCCTTAATTCGGTATTTAATATGTGCGGAAATACATATTTCTTCTCTTTAGTTAACATAACTTTGTTATTGTTAACCAATTTGAGGATTTTAGACTCATTTTCGGCAAAAACACCGATAGTGACCGTAAAATGTATATCATCATGTCGTCTGGAGTCGAGTGATTCCTTCAGGATCTTATAACTTTTGATCTCTTTATCAAGATCATGAAGCTTAAGGAACTTTTTTATTGTATCCCTGATATCCTGATCCTTATACCCTACTCTTTGTCTTGTATCCCTGATTATTATCATAGCATTATACTGCTTCCGGCAAGATATCCGCTGATAAATGCGTACGTCAGATTATATCCGCCGCATTTACCTATAACATCAGTGATCTCGCCTGTTACATATATATCTTTAGTGCCAATTAGCTTCATTGTTTTGGGATTGATCAGCTCGGTCTTAATACCGCCTATCGTAGCCTGGGAAGAATCAAAGCCGAATCTTCCGGAAACATTAAGCTCCCAGTCAATAAGATTCTCATAAAGCCTTCTGATACCGTCTTCATTCATATCCTTAAGCTTAACCGTGTCGCAGAGCTCGCCGAGAAAATCATATGCAAAAAACTTAGCAAGCTTATCATTTATGAAGCCATTTAAAAATCCTACAAGTGACCTGTCCGGGATCACATCCTTAATGTCATTAAAGGCTTTTACAAATTCATCAATGGAAATGTTTCGGATAACATCTACATGTATCCTGCACCCTTTTTCCACAAAACGGGACATATTGAAGATGACTATACCACTGAGTCCGCAGTCAGTCACCTGTATCTCGCCCTCTTCGTAATGGTCATCTATCTTTACACCAGCCTTGAATCTGACTCCGGAAAGACTGCTGAGATCCTGCTCGATATATATAGGACAAAGACCCGGTTCAAAGAAGTTAAAGCCTATATCAAGGCTGTTGAGAAGCCCGATAGTCGTCTCTATATCAGCTTCTCCAAGGCCCTTACCCGAAAGACCTCCGATACTTAAAACAACACTTCTGGCATAAACACTTGAAGGCTCCTCTTCTTCCGAACCCTTGGATATGATCTCATAATATCCTTCGGAATTACGTATTACGCTCTCGGCTTCAAATCCGCTTACCATCTCGATTTCTTCTGTCTTAACAGCATCAAGTATAGCCCATGCAACGGATGATGCCTGAAGGCTCATAGGATAATAATATCCATTAAGATTAACCGTCTTTATACCAAGCTCTTCAAAGTACTTAAGTATAAAATTCCTCGGTCTAAGATTAGTCTTCTGATAAAGACTTTCATATACCTCATCAACAAAGCTGTTATCATAGTAAACATCGTCGGACCAGACGTCATTTGTAAGATTACAACGCCCGTTTCCGGTGGCATAAAGCTTCTTTAAGGGCTTTTTATTCCTGTCCACTACTACGCAAGAAAGCCCCCTTCGGGAGCTTTCAATTGCGGCAGCCAGTCCCGAGGGACCTGCGCCTATTATGCAAATGTCATAAAGGACTGCTTGCATATCATTCACACTATTCTACGATGATTCCTTCTTTATTATCGTCAGGGAATACTGTAACCCATGTTTTTCCCGGGTTAAGCTTAAGAGGCTTGCCATCCATTGTAGTAAACTGGGTTACACCATAATCTGAAGGATTACCCTTTCTCTTTGTATCATCAAGAAGTCCGTCTGTAATACTGTAATCAACGAATTTCTTCTTACCCTTCTTTGACCACTTGATAGGGATTATCTTTCCGTCAGTAGCATATAAGCCTTCGCCCTTGCCGCTGTACTCGATATCGATACATCCAACTGTATCGCCCTTGATAGGTATATGCTTAGCATACTGAATGATAACGTTCTTAAATGCAAGCTGATTACCTGTCTCGGCATCTATCTGAGGCTCACCATACTGGAATCTCTTATAAACCTTGTTCTCTGAATCATATTCGAACCAGGGTTTTCTTCCCTCGCTGTAAGCTGTTGTGATCTTATTAGCAGCATTTCCGTCTTCAAGTTCTTTCTCGGAAACATTGAAGCTGAACATCTTCTTATAGCTTGATGATTTATTTGTATCAAATTCATCAGACTTAATAGCCTGAAGTATCTTATCACCTGATGAATAAGCATTATGAGGTGCAACTCTGTCAGAAGCTCTGAAGCCGTAAGCTCCGTCCTTACCGTTAAGGTCAACCTGATCAAGCGGCTTTAATGTATCAAACTCATGCTGTGCATAGATTGACTGTCCCCAGTGTACGAATACTGCATCATACTCAAGTGCTTTACGATCATAATAATGTCTTGCACTTCTGATAGGTCCGATCTTCTCAACGCCTGTATAATCCGGCTCATAAATAGCCATAAGACGTGTGATACCGCCCTCTTCAAGCATCTCATATATAATTGCAGCACTTTCAACACCTGACTGAGGCATTGCATCGATGATGTTATTGACCATGACAGTCATAGGTCTCTCTTTTGCAAGCTCCTGATCGATCCATTCACCGGTAAGGTCACTCATAACCTTTCCGTCTCTTGTCATGAGGACTTCGTCCGAATCATCAAGCATGGAGTTATCATTAAGAGTTATTGAATAACTGGTTGCCTCGGATGTCGGCTCTTCCTCCTCTTTCTTGCCACAGCCCGAAAATGCCGTAAGCACGATAGCCGAAGTAAGAGTAAGTGCTAAAAATCTCTTATTCATAATCTCTGGTATATCCTTTCTTAGTTAAGATTTCACGCTGTTTTTCTTCCATAACGATACGTTCATCTTCCTCCATATGATCGTATCCGAAAAGGTGCAGCATGCTGTGAGCCACAAGAAATGCAAGCTCTCTTTTATCACTGTGGCCATATTCCTCGGCCTGTGATATTACTTTATCTGCGGAAATGACGATGTCACCGAGAACAAGCTCCTCAGTTTCAGGATTAAAATAATCCTGGGGGTATTTCTCAATATATGAAAGATCATTCGGCGCATCAAAATCAAGTAATGGAAATGACAAGACATCGGTAGGTGAATCAATGCCTCTTTCATCAAGATTGATACCATGTATCCCGTCATTATCCGTTATCAGAACAGATACCTCACAGTCATATGGACACTCAAGATATTCAAGTGATCCGAGTATGACATCTTCGATGATCTCCTCATAATAATCAGGGAGCTCCCGATCGGTTTCATTATCGATACAGATATTCATAAAAAACCTCTACTATTATACTATCTAAGTCGATTTGTGTCAAAAATCTTATATTATTAATCTATGAACTCAATACCCGAAAGCAGGTTCTTCTTTGTCTCATAAAGATCTACTGAAAGATCCAGATAATGGATATGAGGATTATAGAATCTCTGTTCCTCTTCCCATATCTCATCAGTAAGCTGTTTCTTTACGAAATCCTGGATCTCTTTAAGGCTTGGCTGATCATATACATACTCACCGTCCTTGAAAATGACTTTCTGAAGCGGTTTTGCATCGACATTTCTGAACTTCATATTCTTCCATGGCATCTGAGGATCGATAAATGTATAGGAATCGCTGAAGTCAGGTGTCTCATTTTCAAGCGTGAGAAGGTCTGCAATGGCAAATCCGGTCTTCTGACTGTAGATACGATAAACCTTTTTCTTTCCGGGATTTGTGATCTTCTCGATATTTTCCGAAATCTTAATCTTAGGGATGAACTCATCGCCTTCCTTAACGGCTACAAGCTTATATACTCCGCCGAATACGGGATCTGACTTGGAAGTGATCATTCTTTCACCTACACCGTAGGAATTGATCTTTGCACCCTGTTTATTAAGTGACTCGATAAGATATTCGTCAACGCTGTTGGAAACAACAATCTGGCAATCCTCAAGACCTTCTTCATCAAGTCTTCTTCTTATCTTCTTTGAGAAGTAAGCAAGGTCTCCGCTGTCTATCCTGACACCCTTAAGGCGTTTGCCCATCGGTTCGAGAACTTCATGAGCTACCTTGATAGCATTTGGAAGTCCGCTTTCCAGGATATCATATGTATCTATGAGAAGTACGCTGTTATCGGGATAAACTTCTGAATAGGCCTTAAATGATTCATATTCCGAAGGGAAGAATTCAACCCAGCTGTGAGCCATTGTACCGACTGCTTTAACACCGAACTGCTGATCTGCCATAACTGTAGCTGTTGTACCTACACCGCCGATATAGCATGCTCTGGTACCCCATACGGCAGCATCCGGACCCTGTGCACGTCTTGCACCGAATTCCATTACGATGGCATCTCCAGCTGCTCTCGAAATCCTGTTAGCCTTTGTAGCAATAAGAGACTGGAAGTTGATACATATGAGAAGCATGGTCTCAAGGAGCTGAGCTTCGATTATGGGAGCGGTCACTGTAACTATGGGAATATTGGGATATACGATCGTTCCTTCGGGAATAGCCTCAATTGTACCGGTGAACTTGAAGTTCTTAAGGTAATCAAGGAAGCCTTCGTCGAACATCTCGCGTCCTCTTAAGTATTCGATATCGTCATCAGTGAATTTAAGATTCTTGACGTAATCGATAAGCATCTCGAGACCGGCGCTTACAACGAAGCCGCCACCGTCCGGATTGGTTCTGTAGAACATATCGAATACGGCAACCTTGTCCTTGTTGCCTGTCACAAAATAACCGTTTGCCATGGTTAATTCATAGAAGTCCATAAGCATAGTCAGATTTCTCATAGTAATCCCCTTTCTGATCTTTAGCAGTCTCGATATATGCAGAACTTCCTTTCAGGGCACAGCTCGCGCTTCTGTTTCGGGCACCCCTAGGCTCACTAAGCTCTCAGCCATCTGCTAAAGCAGCTGTCTGAATCGCTAAGTGAACAGGCCCGAAAGGTCCCTGAAAGCAAGTCTGCATATATCTTCGAGTATAACTAATTCAAATTTATAGTTATAAATTGTTTCTTCTGTTTTCTCTCATCCTGAGTCGTGAATCAAGTATCTTCTTACGTATTCTTAAGTTCTCCGGAGTTATCTCCAACAGCTCGTCTGTCTCTAAGAAGTCGAGTGACTGCTCGAGTGAAAGCTGCTTAGGTGGAACAAGTTTAAGTGCTTCGTCTGCTCCTGAGGAACGTGTATTGGTAAGATGCTTTGTCTTACATACATTTACTTCGATGTCTTCAGAACGGCCTGTTTCTCCGACAACCATTCCGCCGTATACCTGAACGCCGGGGCCGATGAAGAGGGTTCCTCTTTCCTGTGCGTTGAAAAGGCCGTATGTTACGGATGTTCCTGCTTCGAATGCTATAAGGCTTCCGTTGGAGCGGTAGCTCATATCGCCTTTATAAGGGTCATATCCGTCGAATATGGTATTAATGACTCCGTTACCCTTTGTAGCTGTAAGGAACTCTCCTCTGAAGCCTATAAGGCCTCTTGAAGGTATCCTGAATTCAAGTCTTGTAACCCCACCATTGGTAGGTGCCATACCGGAAAGTTCTCCCTTACGGATGCTCATCATATTGATGACAGTACCGGAGAATTCATCGGGAACGTCCACGATGGCAATCTCATATGGCTCAAGTCTCTTTCCTCTTTCATCTTCTTTATAGATAACTTCTGCTTTACTTACCGCAAATTCATAGCCCTCACGTCTCATGTTCTCGATAAGAACGGAAAGGTGTAGCTCTCCTCTTCCTGATACCTTGAAGCAGTCAGTAGATTCAGTATCTTCAACTCTGAGTGAAACATCTGTATTAAGCTCTCTATAAAGTCTGTCTCTTATCTGGCGGCTTGTTATGAATTTACCTTCTTTACCTGCAAGCGGAGAATCATTTACCATGAAATTCATGGAAATGGTTGGCTCCGTTATCTTCTGGAAAGGTATTGCATCGGGCTGATCGACAGAACAGATCGTATCACCGATCTTAAGATCTGCGATACCGGATACGGCTACTATAGAACCTACTGTTGCTTCTGTAACGTCAACCTTTGAAAGCCCGTCATACTCATAAAGCTTTGTGATCTTAACCTTTTCCATACGGTCCGGATCATGATGATTTACGATAAGAGCTTCCTGATTTACTTTAATTGTTCCGTTATCAATCTTACCAACACCGATACGGCCTGTATATTCATTATAATCTATTGTGCTGATAAGCATCTGGAGACCTCTTTCATCGTCTCCTTCCGGTGCGGGGATTGCTTTGATGATAGTCTCGAAAAGCGGCTTCATGTCAGTTCCCTGCTCATCGGGTGTATATGATGCTACTCCGTCTCTTGCTGATGCATATACAAAAGGACAGTCGAGCTGCTTATCATTTGCATCCAGATCCATGAGAAGCTCAAGTACTTCTTCTTCGACAGCTTCGGGTCTTGCATCGGGTCTGTCTATCTTATTAACACAGACGATAACAGCAAGATCCAGCTGAAGTGCCTTCTGAAGAACGAATCTTGTCTGAGGCATCGGGCCTTCAAATGCATCGACAACGAGTATAACTCCATCCACCATCTTAAGGACACGTTCAACCTCGCCACCGAAATCGGCATGTCCCGGAGTATCGATGATATTGATCTTGATATCGTTATACATTACTGCCGTATTCTTGGAAAGGATCGTTATACCTCTCTCACGCTCGATATCATTTGAATCCATAACTCTTTCGGCAACGTCCTGATTCTCCCTGAAGACTCCGCTCTGTTTAAGAAGCCCGTCTACAAGGGTTGTCTTGCCGTGGTCTACGTGGGCAATGATTGCAACATTTCTGATGTTTTCTCTTATCATAATTTTCTCCTGTTTACTTAGCATAGATCAGCTCATTTGAACGGCTGAGCTCATGCTTATCTTTATCTATCTGGGCAACTGTGAATACTTCTCCGCCTTCCGGAGGATTCTCTACCTCATCCGAGATGATCATTATCGTATTTTCATCTATATAGGTAGTGGGCATACGTTCGTCATTGATTAGAACTTTTGAAAATGGGGTAAAGTTCTCTCCTCTGACTACGATGGATCCGGTAGAATCATTGTATTCCACTTTGCTCAGCGTTATATCATAGAGACCAAGTCTCATATCAACTCTCTGATATGGTTCAATATAATCATATACGTATTTATCGCCATATAGCATATCATACTGCAGATAGACCATATTTTCATCATATATTTCATTTGGTTCAAAAGAATCTTCGTTATAGAAGGCCTTATGAAAATCCTGGGCCATACCCGGTTTATATCCGAGAGCTCTTAAAAGGTAATCTGAAAGCTCATAAGCATTTATATCTCTATCCTCAAGACCTAGATCAAAGCTGCTTATTATGACATATTCGGTCTGTGTCTCGGTACCGGAATTAAACTGTCCTTCCTCAAATGTGAGGCTCGGGATATGGTCTCCGTAAAGTACAAGCACATAATCCCTCTCTCTATTATCAAGAGTTTCTTTAAGCTTTCCTATCATCTCATCCATTTCGTAACACTGATTTACGAAATATCCGAACTGATTGGCAAGTTCGGGATCCTCTGAATCAAGAGTTACCTTTACATGCTCGATTGATTTAAGCTCACTTTTGGGATAACGCCCATGTCCCTGAACGGATATGGTAAATACGAAATCCGGCTCTTCATCATAATCCAGAGCCTTTACTATCTCTTCAGGAAGACAGTCATCTTTAGCCCAGCCTGTCTGGGTCTTATTATAGTGAAGCATATATTCCAGAGAGGTAAATGTCTGAAAACCAAGATTTGCATAGGTCATATCCCTGGAATAGAATTTTGCTTTATTATTATGTATCGCATGTGTTCCGTAGCCCTTACGAAGCAGAAGCTGAGCCATGCTCTCACACGGAGTCTCGGTAAGGACAGTCTTATATGGATACTCTCCTGCACCGAAGATTTTACTCTTCATACCGGTCACAATCTCAAACTCGGTATTTGCGGTTCCTGCACCGATAGCGGGAACAGTCAGAAATCCGCTTGGATATTCCTCTTCGAATTTCTTAAAGTTCGGTATGGATTCTTTACTGGTATGGACGCCATTTACCCTGCCTATATCTATAAAAGATTCAAGCTGGATAACGATTATATCGGGATACTGCCTTACATGATCCTTAAAAGGATACTTTACGTGATTGATCTTATTAGAAGTTTTAAGAGCCTCACGTGCCATCTTCTTTACTCTGTATTCGCTGTAATCATCAGGTTTGCTGATGCCCTGATCGATGATACTGTTTGAAAAACAGTAAACAAATCCGTAGGATTTATAAGCCGTTCCGAGATTTGTGAATTTATCGGATATCAGCGAACTTTCAAGAGCAAGGAACGTCATAAAGTATAAAATGGTAAATGACACCAGGACGACAATGCTTCCCTGTACATAATGTACCTTGCCTTTTATGATCGGCGTTTTAAGAAATGCGACCACTATAACTATTATGAAAATGATCACTCCTACCACTATCGCAATTCTCTGTCCAAGATTGAAGTAGATATTGAACATACTCAGGACGTCGGAGAACATAAGAAAGTCGATGGCCGAGAAAGGTGTGATCCTGTATCCGAGAAGTACGAAATTGATGGTTCCTACACCGAGCCAGAGAAGCGCTATCAGACCCATTACAAATCCTCTTCTCTTGAAAAGAAGGGATATGGATAATGTGAAGTAAATGATCAGGATGTTGTAAAGAAAAATGACCGGATTATGAAAAATGAAAACAAACGGGCTGATAAGCGATCTTCTTCCAAGCATCTCCAGAAGGACAACCATGATAATCGAGATGAAAAAACAGACAATTATCCACTTCCAGAGGGGCAGATCATAAGACTTTCTGACTGCTTTTGCCAGATTCGTTTTAAGTTTTTTAATGTTTTCATTCATTTTACAATCTGTCCTTAAACAACACGAAAGACCTGCAACAATTGCAGGCCTCGTGCACACAAAAAGCGCGAGACGGGACTCGAACCCGCGACCCCCTCCTTGGCAAGGAGGTGCTCCACCACTGAGCCACTCGCGCATAAGCGACATACCTTACGCATCGTCGCAACAATGGGTATATTATCACAACTTGAAAATTAAGTCAACATCTTTTAATCATTTATTAAAACAGAATATTCTTTCTGTTTCTTATAAGATTTGCACCCGATACTATATTAAGTATTCCGAGTGTTATACCGAATACTATAAGAAGTACTCCAATAGCAATATTCCAACCGCCTACTGTCTTAAGAAGCTTATATACCTTTTCCATATCATTCACCTTTCGAGTCAGTTATTTTAATCCGTATTCATCATAATATGCATTGAGCCTTGCTTTAAGCTCGTCATCTATAACACCTTTTTCAACGAGATAATCAATTATCTCAAACATGGAAACGATAGCATTTGTCTCGAATCCGTAAAGCTCTTTTATCTCATCGAGAGCGCCCTTTTCACCCTTTCCTCTTTCACATCTGTTAAGAGATACCATAAGGCCTAATATCTCGATATCGGCTTCGGCCTTGATAATGGGGATTGTCTCTTCCATTGACTTACCTGATGTGGTAACATCCTCGACCACTACTACTCTGTCTCCATCCTTAAGCGGACTTCCGAGAAGCATTCCCACATCTCCGTGGTCCTTTTTCTCTTTTCTGTTTGAGCAGTATCTGATCTCTTTACCGTATAACTCCTGGTAAGCAATTGCAGTCGTAACACTTATGGGGATTCCCTTATAAGCAGGTCCGAACACCACATCGAAATCATCTCCGTAGGTATTATGGATAGCTTTTGCATAAAACTCACCAAGTTTCTTTAGCTGTGTTCCTGTAATATAAAGACCGGCATTCATGAAGAAAGGAGATTTCCTTCCGCTCTTTAAAGTAAAGTCTCCGAATCTTAAAACATTCGAATCAAGCATAAAGTCAACAAATTCTTTCTTATAGGCTTCCAAGTAATTACCTCCCACATCTGAAAATCAGCCTTTATTCTATCATATTTTTCTACTTATTAAAAGGAAAAACTAAGCCAGAGTCAAAACTTTATCAAGTATCTTTTTGGCTGCGTCATACTTAGACATAAGAGGCAGTTCCTCTTCATCATCCTTGGTTATAAGCGTTATTATATTGGTATCAACCTGATATCCGGCGCCCGGAGTTTTAAGACTGTTAGCACATATCATATCCGCATTTTTGGAAATGAGTTTCTTCCGGGAATTCTCGAGAAGATTCTCTGTCTCCATCGAAAATCCTACTATGATCTGTCCTTCTTTTTTGACTTCACCGATAGTCTTAAGTATATCCTGAGTCCTCTTAAGGTCGATCGCGAGATTACCGTCAGATTTCTTTATCTTATTATCGGCAACTTCATTTGGTGTATAATCTGCAACTGCAGCAGACATTATGATAATATCCGATTCTGCAGCGGCTTTTGTCATCTCTTCATACATATCAGAGGCAGACTCAATATCAATCCTATTAACCCCAACAGGAGTTTCAAGACTTACGGGACCTGTGACAAGAGTTACATCTGCTCCTCTGTTAGCTGCAGCCTTAGCTACCGCAAATCCCATCTTTCCCGAAGAATGATTGGTTATAAAACGTACAGGATCAAGAGATTCTCTTGTGGGTCCTGCATTTACAAGCACCTTCTTACCCTTCATATCCTTTTCTTCAGCGGTCTCATATACAACACATTCTACAAGTGTTTCAGGTGAAGGAAGCTTTCCTTTACCGTCATATCCGCATGCAAGATGCCCGGATGCCGGTTCGATTATCTTATATCCGAATCTCTTAAGCTTCTCAATGTTATCCTGAACAATAGGATTTTCAAACATATATACATTCATTGAAGGCGCGATAAGAATAGGACAACGTGCTGGAAGTACTGTTGTCGATACCATATCGTCCGCGATGCCATTTGCAATCTTACCGATTATATTTGCAGTTGCAGGTGCAACCAGGATGCAGTCTGCAGATGTTCCAAGTGAGATATGCGGAACATTTATATAATCATCAGGTGTTTCATCAAAAACATCTGTATAAACCTTATTCTTTGTAAGCACACTGAATGTTTCGGCAGGGATAAACTTTGTTGCATTCTCAGTCATGCATACATGTACATCGGCATTCAGCTTTACCAGCATGCTTGCAACATCAGCCATCTTATATGCAGCTATCCCGCCGCTTACGCAAAGAAGTATATTCTTTCCAGATAACATAGGCTCCTCCTTAGATATCAAAAAGCTCGCCGTGCTTTTCGTATCTTGTCACTCTTTTGATCTTATTTTCCTTATTCACGAAAACTACCTTCGGGGGATTCTCCTTGAATTCCTCCGGAGTCATCTGGGCATAGCTCATGATGATCACTCTGTCGCCTTCGGAACAAAGTCTTGCAGCAGCTCCATTAAGACAGATTATGCCTGTTCCTCTATCTCCTGCAATAACATAAGTTTCAAGACGGTTTCCGTTATCAACATCGGCAACCTGAACTCTTTCGTATTCTATAAGACCGCAGGCATCCATAAGATCCTCATCTATCGTGATACTGCCTACATAGTTAAGAGCCGCCTGAGTAACTACTGCTCTATGGATTTTTGATTTAAGAAATGTACAAAGCATATTATATACTTGTATGATGTAGTCAGAAGCAGATACATCACATTTCCTTTCTTTTTATACTGTGGTTCAATACATTCAGATACTGTGGACATTTGATGACATTTTGTAGCTTGACTACTCGACAGGAGTGTATTGCCATTACCTTT
>JAFZRN010000037.1 GCA_017619835.1 Eubacterium sp. | reverse complement strand
GTTAGCAGATTCCAGAACCTCAGTAACGGTAATGGCATTTCCGTTAAATAAAAAGGATCCGTTAGTGTGAACCGAACCGCCTATCATTGCTGTATTGACGTAGAAACTCTCTCCGGACTTTGAAGATGCAAAAAGAGCATATTCAAGGCCTTTATACTCTTCGGGAACTGAATACTGTACTTCATCCTCAAATTCTGATCCCATGGTATTATCATTAACAGCTTTACTCTTGGCATAAGCCGTATCCGATAATAAACCAATAATAAAGGATACGGTCAGAATCAAAGAAATAACCCTTCTGATACACGTACCCGGCTTCATGATAAAACTATTCATTTACTTTTTCCCTCCACAAAAATACTACCTACTTGTGAAACACATAGAAGAGAGTTAAATATATCTGATTTTATTATATTTTTCAACATCCATTGATTGAACGACACGTTTTTTTGTGTGAACGACATATTTTTTAATAAAAAAAGGGAAGTCTTTAAGCCTTCCCTCTTTTTTATGCACTCATACCTGTATATAACTGATAATACTTACCCTTCTGCTCAAGCAGCTCGTCGTGGGTACCGCGCTCGATGATTCGTCCATGCTCAAGAACCATGATGCAGTCACTGTTCTTAACAGTTGAAAGCCTGTGGGCGATGACAAATGTCGTCCTGCCTTTCATCAGCTTATCCATTCCGTCCTGGACCTCACGCTCTGTCCTGGTATCGATAGATGAAGTTGCTTCATCCAGGATAAGCGCCGGCGGATCGGCAACCGCGGCTCTTGCGATCGAAAGGAGCTGTCTCTGTCCCTGACTTAAGTTTCCGCCGTCTCCTGTAAGCATCGTATTATAGCCATCCGGAAGCTGTCTTATGAACGGGTCGGCATTTGCAAGTTTGGCTGCAGCGATGCATTCCTCATCCGTAGCATCAAGTCTTCCGTAACGGATATTCTCCATAACGGTATTTGTAAAAAGATGCGTATCCTGAAGAACAAGTCCGAGAGACCTTCTTAAGTCGCCCTTCTTTATCTTGTTGACATTTATATTGTCGAAACGGATCTTTCCGTCCTGAATATCATAGAATCTGTTGATAAGATTTGTGATAGTCGTCTTACCCGCACCGGTCGAACCGACAAATGCGATCTTCTGTCCGGGCTTTGCATCCAGCGAAACATTATGGAGCACCATCTTATCCTCGACATAACCGAAGTCCACATCATCCATGAAGATAGCACCCTCGAGTCTCTTATAATCGATGGTGCCGTCAGCCTGATGCTGATGTCTCCATGCCCAGATACCCGTTCTCTCCTTAGTCTCTGTAAGAGAACCGTCCTCGTTTTCCTTGACATTTACAAGAGTAACATAGCCCTCGTCCTCTTCGGAAGGCTCATCCATAAGCTTGAAAACTCTGTCCGCACCGGCAAGTGCCATGATGATCGAATTGAACTGCATGGACACCTGATTAATCGGGAAGTTAAAGCTCTTGTTAAAGGTAAGAAATGATACCAGTCCGCCAAGTGTCAGAGGAGCGATACCGCCGAATCCGGCACCCTTGATACCGAAGCCCGAAAGCACAAGCAGCGCACCGACAACCGTACATACAACATAGCTTAGGTTTCCAAGCTGTGCAACGGAGGGCATGAGGATGTTGGCATATTTGTTGGCATTATAAGCACTGTCATAAAGCTGATCATTCAGCTCGTTGAATTTCTCGATACTCTCCTCTTCATGGCAGAATACCTTGATAACCTTCTGGCCCGTTATCATTTCCTCGATGTAGCCATTTTCCTTACCCAGATCCTTCTGCTGTGCCACAAAGTAGCTTCCGCTCTTCTTTGAAAGGCTCATGGTAACTTTCAGCATGAAGCCCACCATCAAAAAGGATAGGATGGTAAGAGGGATATTTCTTATTATCATACATACCACGACTCCGATAAGAGTCAGTGAGCTGGAATATAGCTGCGGGATACTCTGGCTGATGACCTGTCTTAAGGTATCCACGTCATTTGTATAAATGGACATGATATCGCCGTGAGTATGCGTATCGAAATACTTGATCGGAAGCGACTGCATATGATCGAACAGGCTGTCACGGATCTTTCTTAAAGTTCCCTGCGAAACATTTACCATGATCCTGTTATAGGCATAGGTACAGATTATTCCGATCCCGTAGAAGGAAGCCGTCTTCATGATCGCTCTGAAGAGAGGGCCGAAGTCCTTGCTTCCGGTTTTTATCATTGGATTAATATATTCATCGATCAGGGTCTTCATGAACATGGTACCCTGAAGATTTGCAAGAACGCTCACAAGAATAAAAATGAAAACGAGCACAAGATGAACGCCATACAATTTGAAAATGTATGACATCAGTCTCTTAAATATCTTGCCCGGATTCTCAACTGTGGGCTTCATACCGCGTGGTCTTGGCATGGCATATCCTTTCTTACTTTATCAGTAAAATGACTTCGCCAACCTTATGCATCGAAGTCTCTCGAGCCACCCTGCTGCGACTCATAAACATCTTTATATATCTCGTTGGTTTCAAGCAGTTCTTCGTGGCTTCCGAATCCGTTGATCTTTCCGCCATCCATAACTATTATCTTATCAGCGTCCATAACGCTGGAGATTCTCTGTGCGATTATAATCTTCGTGATCTCGGGGATGAATTCCCTGAAGGACTTTCTCATCCTTGCATCGGTCGCTGTATCGACCGCACTGGTTGAATCATCGAGGATAAGAACCTTCGGGTTCTTAAGAAGCGCTCTTGCGATACAGAGTCTCTGCTTCTGTCCTCCGGATACGTTTGTTCCGCCCTGCTCGATCTTCGTTTCATACTTATCGGGGAAGTTCTCGATAAAGTCATCGGCACATGCGAGACGGCATACCTCGCGGCACTCCTCCTCGGTAGCATCTGCCTTGCCCCATCTTAAGTTCTCGAGGATAGTTCCCGAGAAGAGGACATTTTTCTGAAGGACAACCGCAACATTGTTACGGAGAACCTCAAGGTCATAGGTCCTTACATCCTTCCCGCCGACCTTAACCGAACCACTCTGAACATCATAGAGACGGCTTATCAGATTCACAAGACTTGTCTTGGAGCTGCCGGTCGCACCTATAACTCCAATCGTCTGTCCGGAATCGATGTGAAGATCAATATCCTCAAGGACCGGTCTTTCGGAATTCTCATTATATCTGAATACAACATCTTCAAAATCAATGCTTCCGTCCTCAATCTCCATCACAGGATCCTCGGGACTTACAAGCTCGCTCTTCTCATTCAGAACTTCCGAGATACGCTTTGCACTTGCGGCCGACATCGTGATCATGATGATTACCATTGAAAGCATCATGAGACTCATAAGGATCTGCATGCAGTAAGCGAGAAGAGTTGAAAGATTACCCGTAGTAAGGGCACCGACCTGACCATACTCATTTACAATGAGCTTAGCCGAAGTCCAGCTTACCATGAGGATACAGAAGTATATGGTTGACTGCATGATTGGCATAACAAATGCCATCAGGCTCTCAGCTTTAACAAAGAGCTTATAGATCATGCTGCTGGCCATGCTGAAACGCTTTCTCTCATAATCCTCGCGGACAAAACCTTTGACAACGCGGATCGAGGAGACATTTTCCTGAACACTCTCATTCATTTCATCATATTTGGGAAATGCAGCCGAGAAATACTTAGTAACTCTGCTCATAAGAATAACTGCAACGATTGAAAGGAAGATGACCGCATACAGATATATCTTTGCCACAGCGGGACTTATCCAGAAAGCGGCGATCATCGCGATGATAAGATTCATCGGTGCCCTCGCAAACATTCTGAGGATCATCTGGTATGCATTCTGAACGTTGGTAACGTCTGTTGTCATTCTCGTTACAAGACTTGCAGAAGAGAATTTGTCGATATTTGAAAATGAGAAGCTCTGGATATTCTTATACATATCCCTTCTCAGGTTACGGGCAAGTCCGGCCGAAGCCTTGGCACCGTATTTACCGCCCATGATCCCGACAAAAAGAGAACCGAGCGCAAGCAGGATCATTATCGCTCCATATGTAAGGATATGCTTCATATCGATAGTTTCACCTGCCGAGATATCGATGATCTTACCCATTACTATCGGGATGATCGTCTCGAATATAACCTCGAGAACCATGAATATCGGCGTTGCGACGGATGCTAAAATGAAATCCTGAATTTCACCTACTATTGTTGCAAATGTCTTCAAATCTAAACCTCTTATAACTAACCATTAATAAACGATAGGTGTAGTTTATCACTCTTTCCTTTTCTTTACAATTATTTAAAAGTAATTTATAATGAAAATCACTGAATTTTTCGAAGGAGAATCAATATGATCGAATTTAAAGTTGGTATTCTCGGAGCCGGTCAGATTGCTGGAAAGATTGCCGATACTCTGAATAAGCTGGACGGATTTACACCGTATGCCGTTGCTTCCCGTGACAAGGATAAGGCCGTAGCTTTCGGAACCGAACATAATATCAAGGTCTGCTACGGCTCATATGATGAGCTTATCGAAGACCCCGAAGTTGAGCTTATATATGTAGCAACCGTAAACTCCACTCATGCAGAGCTTGCTAAGAAATGTATCAATGCCGGCAAGCCTTCTCTGATCGAGAAACCATTTTCATATAATTCAAGAACAGCCGCTGAGATAATAAAGCTTTCCGAAGAAAAGAAGGTTTACTGCGGAGAAGCAATGTGGCTCAGATATACACAGCTTATGAACATGGCGCTTGAGTTTATCAAGCAGGGTGCCATCGGAGATGTAAGGACAGTTACCGCATCTCTCGGCTATGATCTCAGAAAAGTAGAACGTGTCTTAAATATGGAAACAGCAGGCGGCGCACTGCTCGATCTCGGAATCTATCCGATCACAATGGTCTTCATGATAATGGGCGGGCCTCCTATCTCGGTTGCCTCAAACTTTATCAAACTTAAGACCGGAGTCGACGCATTTTCGACTATCCAGATGGGATTCCAGAAAGGAAAGCTTGCCACCATCACCAGTTCAATGATGGGAGTGCTTGATAACAGATGCATGATCTACGGAACAGAAGGCCGTATGGAGATAGACGGCGTTACCTGTCCCGAAAGAGTAAGGATCTATACTCCCGACGGAAAGATGGTTCAGGAGCTGACTCCTCCCGAAAGATATATCAGCGGTTATGAATATGAATTTATCGCAGCACGTGAAGCGATAATTGTAGGAAGGACCGAAACTCCTTATAACACAAACAGCCATATAATGGCTCTTTACTCCTTCACGGATGCATTAAGAAAGTCCTGGGGCGAGTTCTTCCCTCTTCCAGGTGAAGAAGAGCTTAAGAGATATAAACCGCAGACCAAGAAAGCGTAAAATTATAAACGTAGAATTAAAAAACCGAGGCATTTGCCTCGGTTGATTTTTTATTGATTTCTGAGAAGTGCCACCAGATCCAGGAGCTCCATCTGCCCGGGAGCACTTTCCTGTCCCACTGTTGCAAATGTCATGCAGCATCCGGTTTCCTTACACTTAAATCTGGAAGCCGTTCCCTTTTCACCCATCGCGATTATCGCGATCGGCTTATAGCTTTCCGAAACCATTCTCTTATTGATATCCATCATACGTCTCGTGTCGAATTCATTTGACGGCATGACTGCTATCTTAAGGATATCTCCTCCGAGAATCTCCATGTCACGGATCTTCTCGATCATCTCATCATCGTGAGGTG
This sequence comes from Eubacterium sp., assembly GCA_017619835.1. GTDB lineage: Bacteria > Bacillota > Clostridia > Lachnospirales > Lachnospiraceae > Eubacterium_Q. Next base: position 19,888 of record JAFZRN010000037.1, on the reverse strand, counting down.
TTTTTTCAAAATCATGATAGGACATGATGACCGTAACACCCATCTGGTGAGCACCTGTAGTTGCTCTTGCAATCTTGTAATTCCCATGCGTGCATTCGATATCGACCATGTCGATAAGGCCTGACCGGATGACAAAGCTCATGATAGGCTCGAGATTGCTTCCGACTCTGTCATGACGAAGTTCTCCGCCCTGCTCTTCACTTCTGAAGGTAAAGAGGATAAGTCTGTCAGGGAAATACTCCCTAAGCATCTCAAGTACTCTCTTAGTCCTGTCGAGATCTGCAAGCGGTTCGAAAAAATCCGCGCGCCACTCAATTACAGCCACCTTAAGTTCGGGAAAATTCTCGTATCTCGTATCAAGGCTGTCGAGCTCATCTCTTATTAAGTTTGCATGGCTTCTGATCTCATCCTCGGTTCTTCCGATAAGCGGTACACAGATTCTCGGGGTACCGTCGCCAAAGGTGAAATTCTTTACTACTACTTCGCCCATACATATCCTCACTTAGCAATAAGAGCAGTTACTACGGAAAATATTATCTCACATATTGAGAAAAAAATCACTATCTTTGGAATGCTCCAGCCACGATTTTTTCTGAGTTCATCGTGGAACGGAAATCTTATCTTTTCCAAAAATGGTTTCTTCGTTACTCGCATTATAGCAAGTTTTAATAGTCCAAGTCCACCATCAAATAGAAAAACAAATGATAAAAGTATGAAACTGAACGGATGACCTGTCTTCATGCATAAAAGTGCGATCACAAAACCAATCGTTCTCGAACCCGCATCACCCATCAGTACCGTACTCGGATGCCAGTTAAATGCAAGATATGCAACTAAAGTAAAGGCAAGTATCACAGCCATTCCGACATATTCATCCAGATTGACACCGAAGATAAATGCCAGCGCCAGAAGTTCGATCACCGATACGGTTCCCGCAAGTCCGTCGACTCCGTCCGTACAGTTGGTGACATTTATCGAACCCCATATAAGTGCTATCGCAAGAAGCACATATATAACCTTGGGGATGGTGAATTCAAAATGAAACAGCGTGACTGTTGTGGGATTGAATATCACGAAAACTATCGCACCGCACGCGGCCATGATAAGGTCGAGTATTCCTTTTATCAGTTCGCCCCACGGACTCTTTGCAGCGTCATCCAGAAAACCTGTGAGCATCATCAGTGCACAGAGCACTATATAGAGCAGAAGCTCCGGAGTAAACGGAAGGAAAATGAGTTCGCAAACCAGATAGATTATAACGAACACAAAGCCCGCTCCGGTCACCTTACCGTTCGAGTTCTCATTTATCGCAACCTTCTTACCATCGGCATCGATGACATACTTTCCTCCGTCACGGGGAAGGAACTTAAAAGGCTTTGCCATACATATAAATGTCAGGATGAAGCTGATGGCAGATGCGATTACAAGTATTTTATTTTCATTTATACGTGGATTTAAATAATTATATAACATAGGTTTCTCAATCTTTTAATAGATTTTTGCGGTCTCTTCGCCGTTCATTACACGGAGAGCTCCCTGGGCAAGTGCAAGCAGCTCATCCTCACCCGGATATACTGTAACGGGCGCAATGAAGCTTACTCTTTCCTTGATATCGGCAGTAACCTGCTCGCCATAGGCGATTCCGCCTGTAAGGATGATCTGGTCAACCTTACCCTTAAGGACTGTAGACATAGCACCGATATCCTTTGAAACCTGATATACAAATGCATCAAATACTATTTTAGCTTCAGGCTCTGTAAGGCTTCGCTTATACACCTCTCTTGCGTCATTGGTTCCGAGATAAGCATTAAAACCTCCGTTACCGATGAGCTTCTTCTTCATCTCAGCCTGTGTATATTTTCCGGAGAAACACATTTCAACAAGCGCTCCGGGAGGAACTGCTCCGGCTCTTTCAGGTGAAAATGCGCCATCGCCCGAAAGTGCATTAAAGACATCTATAACCTTACCACCGGTATGTGCACCAACGGATACACCGCCGCCCATATGTACTACGATGAGGTTAAGGTCCTCGTAATCCTTTCCGATCTCCTTTGCATATCTCTTGGCTACAGCCTTCTGATTAAGCGCGTGGAAAATGGAAACACGTGGAAGTTCGGGAACACCCGAAAGTCTTGCAACATCATTAAGCTCATCCACTACTACGGGATCAACTATATATGACGGAACATTTATCTCGTCTGCGATAGACTTTGCGAGGATACCGCCAAGGTTCGATGCATGCTCGCCGCCGACTCCTATTTTAAGATCCTCTATAAGCTTATCTGTCGTAGCATAAGTTCCGCTCGGAATCGGCTTCAGAAGTCCGCCGCGTCCTACTATAACATCAAAGGAATTAACATCCACGCCGTTATTCTTCAGAAATTCAAGAATCATTCCTTTACGGAAATCTATCTGGTCAACAATCTTATCAAACTGAGCTATCTCCTCTGTCGTATGACGGAGAGTCTCCTCAGAGATCAGATTTTCATCTTCAAATATTCCGAGCTTTGTTGAAGTTGAGCCCGGATTAATGATAAGTGACTTAATCATTATTATTTCTCCCTTTTAAGTGAATCAGCAACAAGTGCACCAAGAGCAAGTGAATTAACCTTTACCTCGAAGCTGTCCGAACGTGATGTAAGGATAACCGGAGCCTTAGTACCTGTAATAAGATTTCCGTTACATCCTCTTGTAAAATGCACCATTGCTTTATAAAGAATGTTACCTGCCTGGATATCCGGGCACAGAAGTATATCTGCATCACCGACTATCTTTCTTCCTGTAGCACCCTTATGCTCTGCAGCTTCTGGACAGGTTGCAAGGTCAAGTGAAAGCGGACCATCAACTATACAGCCGGTGATCTCACCTCTCTCATTCATCTGTGTAAGTTCATATGCTTCTACTGTTTCAGGCATCTTGGGATTAACAACCTCAACAGCTGCAAGCGGAGCAACCTTCGGATTATCGATTCCGCAGGCATTGCAGATTTCTACTGTATTTCTGATAATGTTAGCCTTTTCCTCAAGTGTGGGGTACGGAACAAAAGCAACATCAGTTACAAAAAGCAGGTGATCAACACCTTCCACCTCAAATACACAAACGTGTGAAAGGGCTCTTCCTGTACGAAGTCCGACCTCTTTATCAAGAACACTTCTGAGGAAGTCCTTAGTATCAATAAGACCCTTCATATACATATCAGCCTTACCCTCGGATACGAGCTTAACTGCCTGTCTTGCAGCTTCGATTGGATCCTTAACATCCACGATCTCATAATCCGAAAGATTCATTCCGATCTCATCGGCAATCTCTTTAATCTTATCCTCATCACCTACTAAGATGGAATCGGCGATTCCTCTTTCCTTTGCAGCTTTAACAGCAAGAAGTACCTCGCTGTCCTGGGCTACCGCAACGGAAACCTTTTTCTTTTCTACCTGAGAAAGTTTCTCAAACAGATCTTTAAAATTCTTACTCATTTCTCCTCCTTGTTATCCTTCATCTCTATTAAAAACTGCGCTAAAACAGGGACTATGGTAAGAACAACAGCAAAAACAGCCAGAAGCTTATCGGGGCTCTGCTTCTTAAGTGCCTTAGTATAGGCGGCTCTGATATCCTTACGTTCTATCTTTTCCTGCTTCTTAGCAGCTTTCTTTGCTTTTTTTGCAGCCTTCTTCGCTTCTTTCTTCGCGATGCTCACTGCCGACTTTGCTCTTGTAACTCCGTTTTTCTCCATACTCCACCTCAATTTGTGAACTTTTTGTGTCCGGGGTCAGACCCCGGACACACTTTTTTCACATTTATGACCAGATGTGTGCAAGGTAACTGATAAGCGCGGCGAGAAGGACAAGTACCAGCATCGGAATCGTTCCGAGGAGGGTTTCCTTCACGCCCTGCCCATGCACTCTGTCATTTCCGATGAATCTGTGGACACCTTCCTTCTCGATAAGATCCACTTCCTCGCCAACATCGTAAATGCAGAACATCGGGCTCTGTTTCGAATAAACCGTATTTCCTTTTTCTGTTTTTATGGTCAGCTCTTTATATGTCTTCTTGGTAAGCTCGTCCTGGACCTTGTCGATGGATTTGATCTTACCCTTCACTTCAGTCCAGTCCCTCAGCTTTTTCTTCTTTCTGTGACTGCTTCCCGCAGCGCACAGATATAGTTCTACCAGAAATATAATGATAAAGACAACCGCCAGAATATTTCTAACCATTTATCTTACCTATCAATGATTTACTTTTTCTTCGAATCAGCCTTTTTATCCTGCTTTGCCTGAGCCGGTGCAGTGGGCTGTGCCGGAGCCTGCGGTGCAGCTGGTGCAGCAGTCTGTGCCGGAGCCTGCGGTGCAGCAGGTGCAGCAGTCTGTGCCGGAGCCTGTGGTGCCACAGTCTGAGCGGGAGCTGCCGGTGCCTGAGCAGGTGCCTGTGGTGCTGCCGGCTTTCCTGCATTTACAGGAGGCTGCGGCGGTACCATGCCCATTCTCTTAAGTCTTCTCTCCTCTGCCTTCTTCATGGATTTCTTTATTATCTTCTTAATGATAAAGATGATAAGGAAAATGATTCCGAAGAATATCAGAAGTCCCCAGATATGTGCAACTATCCAGATAATGAAATTCTGGAAGCCGTATCCGAAATCATACCATCCCTGCTTAACTTCCTTCATGAATCTTGTTCCGAAGGAATCATCTGTATACTGAACAACCTGTTTTACCTCATTGATCGAGATATCAACATAGCTGTAAGCGACATCATTATCGATGGAATTAAGTCTTGTCTTGATCTGATTTATCTGAGTATTGACTGAAGCGATCTTATCACTGATGAGGATAACGTTATCCATATCCTCAAGATTCTTGGCTTCCTTCAGCATCTCCATATAGTCGTCGCGCTGAGCCTCGAGAACTTCCATCTCAACCGAAAGATCGGAATATTCCTGAGAAACATTTGTCACGTTCTGAGACTTGCTCCTGAGATTACCGATCGAGCCGGCCTCATTTACAAAATTCTTGTAATTCTCCGAAGGGATCCTTACGGTAGCAGTATAGTAGCTGAGACTATTTCCGTAATAGTCACTGCCCTTCGAAGCAGTATTCTCATTTTCCACGAAACCATTATATTTGGAAATGATTTGCTGAAACGAAGAAACTGTCTCATTAAAGGTCTCTGTCTCAAGTGCGATGCTGCACCTGTAGATCAGCTTCTCCATATCAATCTTATTCGTGCTGTTTTCTTTATCGGTTACAGATGAACTATCTGAAGTGTCATCCATATCAACATCTTCATAATAGGATTCTTCCACAGCGGCTTCGGAATCATAATTGTAACTGTCAGCAAAACCGGCTGAATCCGATTTTGAATAACTGTCTGATGTCATAGTATTCATTGCGCTGTCAGAACTTTTATAAGAATTTCCGCATGCTGAGAGTGAGAGTGCAAGAACTCCCGATAATACTAATACTAAACTCTTCTTCATGTTATATACCTCGCTTTTCAATTATTGGATATAAACATACTTGACTGATTTTAAAACATCACTCTATATCTTACAACATTATTATTGATTTGAAAAGATGATAACTGATTCAAAATCATAAGTATTTATATAGTATTAGTGTGAAAAACCCTCAGGACTGTTGCATCCTGAGGGTAATTATCTGAATATTTAATGAGTATCTGAGACCCGTCCCTGATTACTCATTTTAGAGCTGAGGGCCTGCAGCAACGAGTGCCTTACCAGCCTCATTTGTCTCATACTTCTTGAAGTTCTTGATGAATCTTCCTGCAAGGTCCTTTGCCTTTTCTTCCCACTCTGCTGCATCAGCATATGTGTCACGAGGATCAAGGATCTCTGTTGAGACTCCGGGAAGCTCTGTAGGTACTTCGAAGTTGAAGTAAGGGATTATCTTTGTAGGAGCATTCTTGATGTCTCCGTTAAGGATTGCATCGATGATACCACGTGTATCAGGGATTGAGATACGCTTTCCTGTTCCGTTCCAACCTGTGTTTACGAGGTATGCCTTAGCACCGCTCTTCTCCATTCTCTTAACGAGCTCTTCACCGTACTTTGTAGGATGAAGCTCAAGGAATGCCTGACCGAAGCAAGCTGAGAATGTAGGTGTAGGCTCTGTAATTCCTCTCTCTGTACCTGCAAGCTTAGCAGTAAATCCTGAAAGGAAGTAATACTGTGTCTGCTCAGGTGTAAGGATTGATACAGGAGGAAGTACTCCGAATGCATCAGCTGAAAGGAAGATTACATTTTCAGCAGCAGGTCCTGAAGACTTACCGTTTACGTTCTTTGCAATATTTGTGATGTGCTCGATAGGATATGATACACGAGTATTCTCTGTAACACTCTTATCATCAAAATCGATCTTGCCTTCTGCATCTACTGTAACGTTCTCAAGAAGAGCGTCTCTCTTGATAGCATTATAGATGTCGGGCTCATTTTCCTTTGAAAGGTTGATAACCTTAGCATAGCAGCCACCCTCGAAGTTGAATACACCGTTGTCATCCCAACCGTGCTCATCATCTCCGATAAGAAGTCTCTTAGGATCAGTTGAAAGAGTTGTCTTACCTGTTCCTGAAAGACCGAAGAAGATTGCTGTATTCTTACCTTCCATATCTGTATTAGCTGAGCAGTGCATAGCAGCGATGCCCTTAAGAGGAAGATAGTAGTTCATCATTGAGAAGATACCCTTCTTCATCTCTCCGCCGTACCATGTGTTGATGATAACCTGCTCACGGCTTGTGATGTTGAATGCTACAGCTGTCTCTGAATTAAGACCAAGCTCCTTGTAGTTCTCAACCTTAGCCTTTGAAGCGTTGTAAACAACGAAGTCAGGCTCATAAGTCTCAAGCTCTTCAGCTGTAGGCTGGATGAACATGTTCTTGATGAAATGTGCCTGCCATGCAACTTCTACGATGAAACGAACTGCCATACGTGTATCTTCGTTAGCGCCACAGAATGTATCTACTACGAAAAGCTTCTTATTAGAAAGCTCCTTCTTTGCAAGCTCCTTAAGGGTTGCCCATACATCCTCTGACATAGGGTGGTTATCATTTGGATAACCCTCTGTTGTCCACCATACAGTGTCCTTTGAATTCTCATCCATAACGATATACTTATCCTTGGGAGAACGACCTGTATAGATACCTGTCATAACATTTACAGCGCTGAGTTCTGTCTCAACACCCTTGTCAAAACCTTCAAGTGAAGGATCCATCTCATAATTATAGAGATCTTCGAATGAAGGATTGTGGATAATTTCAGTAGTACCGGTGATGCCATACTTTGTTAAATCAACATTTGCCATTTTTCATTTTCCTCCTTATATGATCATTTGATTTAATTACAATTATTTAAAGGCGCCGGTGTCAGTTAATAACAACTAACATCAACGCCCTTTAGTATAAGTTTTTGCAGAAAATAAGTCAAGATAGTAAAATGACGAAATTTAAAGGTTTTTTTACCTGTTTTCTTCTATATATTTATCAACAACTATTTTCAGATCTTTATATTGGCAGGGGCCGCATGAAAGGATGGCCTTATGGTACTCCTTCGCATCGAAGTTACTTCCCAGCTCCTGCTCTGCGTATTCACGCATCTCTTCCATCTCATAATAGCCGACTGTATAGCTTAAGTATACTCCGGGATCACCGATGACGATGGTCATTACGTCCTCTGCGATATCCGTACTGTAGCCGCTCCTCTCAAGGAAGCTCTTCACATCATCAAGATTCCAGCCCTCGAAGTTAACTCCCATATCTATCCTGCCGTAAAGAAGATAGCCGAGGTCTTCGTTCAGCTTATAAAGCTGTGCCAGTGCCGGCGCATACTCCGAACCGTCAAAGTCACAATGGTTTAATGAGTTGTAACTTGTATATACAGCCCAGCCCTCCATATAACCCAGGTTACCCTGGATAGCTCGTATAGGCTTCGGATCGGTGGACTGGAAATAAGCATTCTGGAACATATGTCCCGGACAGCCCTCATGAGAAAGAGTTGTCCACATACCATCCGGATGTGCCCCGTTCACGTATATCAGATTATTATCTTCATCATCGATCGGCGGAGACATATAATATGCAAGGACTCCGTCCATGATCTTCTCCATATGCTTATCGAGATAGTTCACGTTATATGGTATTCTCTCCAGATCCGGATATTCATCCATGACATTTTCCATGAAATAATCCAGAAGCTCACTTGCGCTCTTCTTATCATAGCTTTCCTGAAGAGTCTTATAGTTAGCGGTAAAATACTGATATGCATCCGGGTTCGAATAATAGACCGCCGTCATCTGAAGGATCAGATTCTGCTGACGGTTTTCGGTGACATTTATCTCCTCACTCACTGTCTTCGAAGAACCCGAATATACCGGGAACACATAGCCAGTATAATATTCTCTTCCACCGTCATAGTAGCAGAGTCCGAGCTCGTTCTGTCCCGTACCCTTAAGCTCCTGCATGGTCTTTTTCAGATCCTCGAAGGCCGGGATCGCACTGTTAAGAACTGCCTGCTTATCCCGCTCCTTATATTCCTTCTTCTCTTCGGCCGTAAGGAAGGAAAGCTGATCGATCCGGCTGTCAAAGGATTCTATAAGGAAATGATTCGATTTCTCTGCAGTGAACTCATCACACTGTTCGATGATCTTATCGGCTATCTTATCGGCCATAAAATATCCGGCCTTTGATTTCTCATACTCGAACTCGAGCATGGTATCAAAATAGTCCCTCATCTGGCCCATCATGATAACATAGTCTTCCACATCGGACTTATCATCGAAGCGGTAATCGGTAAAGTTTGTCGCAATATTAGCCTGCACTCCGCGCATCGGCGAAAACGGTTCATAAAGATATGTATTATCAAAGAGATGAAGCTGGATCTCCGAATCCGTCTTCATTGTTTCATATATAAAACGTTCTTCCTCGGTAAGCTCGGCATTTTCAAATGAAAGAAGCTTCTGATAATCCTCCTCCATTTCCTTTTTCTGCTTTTCAAGCGTATTCTGATCAAGACGAGCATCTCCCAGAGTTGCCTTCGGGGGCTCTATCCCAAACTTACTTCCGTCCTTCACCTGATAATTATATGAAATGGAATCCTGGGTCACTGCTTTTTTGAAGCAGTCCGATAAATAATCCTCGAATTCCTGATTCTCCGTCTCGGCATATTCCGCGTTATCATCCGGATCAAAGGTCCAGCTGTTTGAAGAATCATCCGAACCATTTCCATTACCGGAAAGTGACGGGATCTCATTTGCCTTCTCCATCAGGTCAAGCTGTCTTAATCCTTTACCATAGATGTATCCTGCCGTTGACCCACAGCCCGTAAGAGAAAAAAGCATAGAAAGAACAAGAACTGCTGCAATTATTCTGTTGTATTTTCTATCCCAGATAGAGCTGTGCAATCCTTATATCCTCCGGCGTCGTAACCTTTATATTCTCATAGCTTCCTTCAACCATCTTGGAAGGAACATCCATATATCTTTCAACTATCATAGTATCGTCTGTTATATCTCTGTCACCGCTGATCCGTAGTCTGTCATGAGCCTCCTCGAGAAGCTTTCTCTCAAAGGTCTGAGGAGTCTGGATCATATAAAGAGAATTCCTGTCAGGAGTTTCAATCCCGAAGCCCTCGTCATTTACGATCTTTATCGTATCCTTTGCGGGCATCGCAACCGTACATGCCTTGCTTCTCTTTACCTCGGATATGGAGTCGAGGATCATACGGTTCGTAACACAGGGTCTTGCCGCATCATGGATCATGATGAACTTATTCCTCTTATCGCAGGCCTTAAGTCCCTTGCTTACGGATTCGAACCTTTCTTTTCCTCCGGAAATGATTCTCTTCACTTTCCGGAATCCATACTTATCAACTATCTCCTCACGGACATAATCGATATCCTGACCTCTCGTAACAAGGATTATCTCATCGACTACACTTGCATCAAAGATCTTAAGGCTGTAATAGAGAAGCGGCTTTCCGTTTATCTCTAAAAACTGTTTTGCTTTATCTGATTTCATGCGGCTTCCGGAACCTGCCGCAAGTATGATTGCACTTACCATCTATCTTTCTCCGATTTTCAGATTTGGAATAGCATTTAAGTATAGATCGGCACGTCGGCCTTCGATAAATTCAAAGTATCCGGCAGCAGCGATCATCGCTCCGTTATCAGTGCAGTATATAAGCTCGGGGCATCTGAATGTCAGCCCTGCAGCCTCTGCTCTTTCCTTCATAGTCTCCCTTAAAAGAGAGTTTGCGGCAACACCGCCCGCAAGCGCAACGGTCTTCATTCCGTGATCGATCGCAGCCTTGATGGTGTGGTTGCAGAGAACGTCGATGACAGCCATCTGGAAGGATGCAGCCACATCGGCAATACTTACCTCTTCGCCCTTCATCTCGCACCCATTCAGATAATTGAGAACAGATGACTTGATCCCACTGAAGGAAAAATCATAAGGCGAATCACCCACACTTGCTCTCGGGAATTCTATCGCATCCGGATTTCCATCACGAGCTAAGCTATCAACCTTCGGTCCGCCGGGATATCCGAGCCCGAGTGCTCTTGCAACTTTATCGAAAGCCTCTCCGGCAGCATCGTCATGAGTTCTTCCTATTATAGTATACTTCGTATAATCATCCACACTCACTATATGCGAATGTCCGCCCGAAGCCACAAGGCACATATACGGTGGCTCAAGCGCAGAGTCTGTTATATAGTTTGCGCAGACATGTCCCTCGATATGGTTAACTCCCACCAGTGGAATATCCTTCGCATAAGCAAGGGCCTTCGCGGTGCTTACTCCTATAAGGAGCGGACCCACAAGCCCGGGTCCGTAGGTTACGGCTATCGCATCGATATCGTCCCAGGTCATTTCAGCATCTGAAAGAGCCTTCTTAATGACCTGATTTATCTTCAGCACATGCTCGCGGGATGCAATCTCCGGAACCACTCCGCCATAAAGAGTGTGCGTCGGTATCTGCGTATATATTACATTGGAAATGACTTCCCTTCCATCAGCTACTACAGCAGCAGCTGTCTCATCGCAGGAAGTCTCTATTCCGAGTATTACTGTTTTCGGGTTACCGTTCATCTATTTCTCCAAAAAGATTAATCATTCTTCTTCAAACTTAAGTTCAACTGTTCTTCTGTCTTTACTTATAACCGTGCGCGGGAATATCTCCGTCACCGCATCAAAATACTGCTCCGGTTTTATCATCGATGGCGAATAATGTGTGAGCCACATTTCCTTCGGCTGAGCCTTCTTTGCGATCTCGGCCGCCTCATACATAGTCATGTGCTTCTTTTCCTTTGCCTTGGAAATCGACTCCTCATCCTGCTCTCCATACATGCCTTCGCAAATGAAAATGTCTGACCCCGCAGCTTCCTCGGCAATCTTATCTGTCGGACGGGTATCTGTCGTATAGGTAATCTTCAGTCCCTTTCTAGGGGGGCCCATTACCATGTCGCTGGTGAAGACATTTCCATCATACTCAACAGTCTCGCCGTTCTGAAGACGGCTCCACATCTGAACGGGGAGTCCCAGATTAGTTGCTGCCTCGGCATCGAACCTTCCGGCTCTGTCCAGCTCGAAGCTGTAGCCGTAGCAGAGCATGTTGTGATTCACCTTGAAGGCCTTAACCCTGAGACCGATCAGCTCGAGAACTTCTTCATCCTTTTCGCTGTCAAGCTCGATAAACTTAACCTCAAACGGAAGCCTCGGCGCGATAACGAGAAGCGAACGAACGACATTTTCAATGCCCTTGGGGCCGACGATCGTGACCGGCTCCTCGCGGTCGGAATTGCCCATGGCAAGAAGCATTCCCGGCAGACCGCTTATATGGTCCGCATGAAAATGCGTAATAAGTATCACATCTATCGGATTAAAGCTCCATCCGCGGCGCCTTACCTGAATCTGGGTTGCTTCGCCGCAGTCAACAAGAAGACTGCTGCCGTTATAACGAAGCATCAGCGAAGTAAGTGCTCTGTATGGGAGCGGCATCATGCCGCCGGTTCCGAGTAAACAAACATCTATCATTAAAGTATCCTCTGCAATATCAATGCATCATCTTCAGGTTCGTGGTAGTAGTTTGTTCTGACAAATATCTCCTCAAACCCGAACTTTTTATATAGTTTCACGGCTGCTATGTTGTGGGCGCGGACCTCGAGGCTGATCCTTTCGGCTTCGTAGTCTTTAAGTTCCTCGAACAGGCTTTCCATAAGGCCGGCCGCTATGCCCCTTCTACGATAGGCTTTGTCCACGGCTATCCTCAGAAGCTCGGCCTCACCCTGAACATCCGAGTAGATGACGTACCCGACAACCTTTCCGTCCCTCTTTTCAACAAGCAGGTGATTAAAATCATATTCAAATGTGTTCTCAAGGGCCTGCTCGCTCCATGCATCAGAGAAATATTTCTCCTCAAGAAGAGCGATCTCACCAAACATGTTCCCCATATCTCTACCTTCTAAAATGTGACAAACAGATCTGATTTGTTTGTCACATTTTTGATTCGTCCTTGACGCGCTCGGCCTGGGATTTTCTCAGATATTCGGGAGCAAAATCATCCGCCGAAACCGTCTTTCCTTCTTTATATAATATTTCTCCGTAAGTTGCAATCGATGAAGCACGCTGTCTGTTCATAGAAGCGGGCGCCAGCTTGCACGGGATCTTTATCTCGTTCCAGATGGCCTCTTCGTAGATGGGAACTCCGTCGCCGAGGAAAGTAACTCCCGGATACGGATTACCCTCATTATCAGTAAGGCCATTTATATGTTCGATCAGCTCATGGATATCCATGGGTGTCTGGTCCATGATAACCTCGACATTTCCGAGAACCTGATAGAGTCCGGTATAAACCTGATTTCTCCTTGCATCGATGATCGGGCACACAAGCCCTTCGGTTCCCCACATATTAAAAGCAAGTCCCTCGCAGGTCTTCACCGGAATGATTGGCTTATCGATTGCCATCGCAAGCCCCTTCGCAGTTGCTGCTCCGATCCTGAGGCCCGTAAATGACCCCGGCCCGGCCGCTATCGCTACTGCATCGAGAGATTCCATCCCCGTCTCGGAAGTTTTCATTATCTCGTCGATCATCGGAAGAAGCGTCTCCGAATGAGTCTTCTTATGATTCATCGTATATTCAGCTATGATCACATCGTCCTTGATGATGGCAACAGATGCCACCATGCCCGAACTGTCTATTCCCAATATCTTCATCAGGTTATCCTTTTTAATCAATCTATGATCAGTCAGTCATTTCAATCTTTCTGTAATCGAAGCCCTTTTCAACATCCTTCTCAATCTTTATCCACACAGCTTCCCCGGGGATAACTTCCTCGACAAGCTCGGCCCATTCGATAAGTGCGACTCCATCACCGCCGACATATTCATAGAAGCCGGTCTCTTCAAGCTCATCAACATCGCCGACTCTGTAAACATCATAGTGATAAAGCGGAAGCCTTCCGTCCGAATATTCCTGCAATATGGTAAATGTCGGACTGGCCATAGGCTCCTTAACTCCGAGTCCTGCACCGAAGCCCTGCGCAAAGACGGTTTTACCCACGCCAAGATTGCCGCTGAGACAGAAGATCTGTCCCGGCTCGGCCTTCTCGCCTAAAGCCCTGGCGAAGTTATATGTGTCTTCACGACTGTTGGATTCGAATATACTCATTAGTTATCTTCTTTATATATGGTCCTGTCAGAATTATACGGTCAGTGTTATCTCTCGCTCAGCGGGAATGTACTGTCTGTATTTAACTCCCGTCATATCAAACATCTTCTTTGAAGCAATCGTGCTGTCTGTATTTGCATACTTATCTGAAATATAGACAACCTCTTTGATTCCGCTCTGGATGATCGCCTTTGCACATTCATTACATGGGAAGAGTGTAACGTAAACTCTTGCGCCCTTCATGGAACCTGTTCCACGATAGTTAAGGATCGCATTCAGCTCGGAGTGACAAACGAAGATATACTTCGTATCCAGAGCTGCACCGTCTCTTGCCCAGGGCATATCGTCATCATCGCAGCCCTCCGGCATTCCGTTATAACCAACGGAAAGGATTCTGTTATCCTCGCCTACGATGCATGCGCCAACCTGTGTGTTCGGATCCTTACTTCTGTAAGCTGAAAGCTGAGCTATCCCCATAAAATACTGATCCCAGCTGATGTAATCTGTTCTCTTGTAACCAATCTGTTTCTGCATTATTTCTTCTCCTTTGTTTTTTTCACAGACATCTCAAAAACATTCGGGACGTCCGCACTTCGTGCTCTACTGTCTGTGAATAGTAACTCCCTTTTTGACACATAAGAAAAGGCCAAAAACCTTGAATTCACAAAGTCCTCAGCCCTCCTGGAGTGGGCCGCCGGGGGCTCGAACCCCGCACACCCTGATTAAGAGTCAGGTGCTCTACCAAATGAGCTAGCGGCCCGTATATATACGGGTACTTCCTCCGAAGTACCAAGATAGTATATTACAATAGATTTCTTTTTGCAAGATTTTTTTCATAGTTTGTAAAAAATTAGGTACAATACTACAAATAAAGTGTCGGTTTTTAACATTTTTAACAGAAAACGTCCCGTTTTTAAGGGTTTTCGGCCCCCTACAGAATGGTCTCCATTCCGTATTTCTGAACCTTCATGCCCACATTTTCGTAAAAACTCTTTGCGCTGTCATTTCCTTCCCAGACATTTAAAGTCACATTGTAGCAGCCGCATCCACGCGCATAGTCCAGCACGTATTCATAAATCGCCTTCCCGATATGCTGTCCCCTCAAGTTTTCATACACGCAGAGGTCATCGATATAAAGAGTCCTGATATCGGTGAGCACATTATCATCCGGGTGATACTTAAACATGCAGAAAGCGTAACCCATTGCCCTGTCTTCTTCATCCACGGCAACAAAGACCGGCCTTTCGTCATCCGCAAATATCTCTCTCAGCTCATCCTCGGTATATTTTGTTCCTATATTAAAAAGGTCGGGCCTTATGATGTGGTGAACCATGTCCACCTGCTCCAGCAGTTCGATAACCTGCTTCATGTCATTTTCGGTTGCTCTTCTAATATTCATCTCTGTCTCCAAAATCTAATTCTTCGCAAGTCTGTAAATCTGAGTTGCAACATAACCCGCACCGTAGCCGTTATCGATATTGACAACCGTGATCCCGTTGGCGCAGGAATTGATCATCGTAAGCAGCGCCGACATTCCGCCGAAGCTTGCACCGTAACCAACCGAGGTCGGAACCGCAATAACGGGATTTGAAACCAGCCCGCCGATAACACTCGCAAGTGCGCCCTCCATTCCGGCGATGGCAATAGTGCAGCAGGCCCCCTGCAGCACCTCTTTTTTGGAAATGATTCGGTGAAGCCCACTCACTCCCACATCATAGATCCTCTCGACACGTGCTCCAAAATACTCCGCTGTCTGAGCAGCCTCTTCGGCTACCGGAATATCCGCGGTCCCACCCGTGCAGACTGCGATATACGGAGCTGCACCAGTATCTGTCTCTTCAGTGCTTCCGGCTTCGACATCATTTACGGAAACGACCTTAAGAATCCTTGAAACCTTATCGTACTCAGCCCCGGGAAGCTCGGCCTTTATCATTTCGTACTGCTCCACGCTTGCCCTTGTTCCGAACACGCGGCCGTCCTTTTCATAGAGCTTTTTATATATCTGAAGCAGATACTCATCCGGTTTTCCCTCGCAGAAAATAACCTCCGGGAATCCGGTCCTCGCCTCGCGGTCAGTATCCAGTTTTGCAAAATTCATTTCTTCATATTTCATAATAAAACACCTTACTCTTTATCTTATTGTTTCACCGCGATAAAAGCAACATAAATTTCCGCGTTGCATGACATTTCCCTCTTTCTATGTTAGGATATTAGATATTACTAATGAGGATTTGAAAATGATACTTGCGATATACATGATCTTCATCAATATCTTCGCTCTCGCGATCTACGGTATTGATAAAGGTCTTGCACAAAATGATAAGCAGCGTATTCCGGAATCGAGACTGATACTGGTTGCCGCCCTCGGCGGAGCCTTCGGTGCTCTCTTCGGAATGTTTATATTCCATCATAAGACGAGAAAGCCGAAGTTCGCGATAACCGTACCGCTTCTTTTTATCGTCTATCTTCTGCTGATGGGATTTTGCCTTGAACAGAATTACAGGCTGACCACCTCCGAATATGACTATGTCAATTCGAAGATTGATGCTTCAAAGGACGGCTTCGTGATCGTCCAGATATCAGACCTTCATAACCAGTGGTTCGGCCCCGGCCAGTCCTATCTTCTCGAGGAGATTGAAAAATGTGATCCCGACATCATCGCAGTTACGGGAGATGCCGTAGATAAGTACCACACAAGCTATTCCATTGCGAAATCATTTTTCGAAGGAGCTGTAAAGATTGCTCCTGTTTATTATATAACCGGCAATCACGAAGATTGGCTCAAAGATGAAGACTTTGATAAGTTTGTAAATGACGTTGAAAAGCTGGGGGTTAACTTTATAGATGATGAGACTATAGATATCGGAAACATTTCCCTGATTGGTGTTGCCGAAGAATCCCGGGAAGCTGATCTTACGGGGCTTACTTCTAAATGTCCGGAGGGAAATCTCAAAGTCATGCTTGCTCATGAGCCGAACCCTCATGAGAATTATAAAAAGGCAGACGCCGATCTTGTTCTGTGCGGACATAATCACGGCGGCCAGATCATTATTCCGAAGAAGGGCGGACTCATCTCATCAGATCTTAAGTTCTTCCCGGAATTATATGAAGGTGTGCACCTATTTAATAACATGACGATGATCATAAGCCGCGGGCTCGGAAACAGCGCCGCCCCGGTCAGGATAAATAACTATCCGGAGATAGTAAAAGTAACATTACATATGCAGAATTAAAACCAGGAGAAGTATTATGGGTAAGAAATTATATATCGAATGTAACACGGGAATAAGCGGAGACATGAGTGTCGCTTCACTTCTTGATCTCGGAGCCGATAAGGATAAACTGATGAAGGTTCTCGACAGCCTGAAAGAAACTGTCGGAGGTTTTGATATCAATATCACAAAGGTTTCCAAGGCGGGTATCATGGCTACTGATTTCGATGTAGTTCTCGGCGAAGATAATCATGATCATGACATGGGATATCTGTATGGACATGACGAACATCATGAGCATCATCATGATCATGATCACGAACATCACCATGAACAAGATAACGAACATGAACAAAGTCACGAACATCATCATCACGACCACGAACATGAACATAGTCACGAGCATCACCTCCACGACCACCATCATGACCATCATCACATTCACCGTTCGCTCTCAGATGTAATTGCAATCATCAACTCAGCAGATATGACAGACGGCGCACGTGAGATTGCGACAAATGTTTTCACACTCGTTGCAAAAGCCGAATCAGAGGTTCATGGAAGAAGTATCGAAGAGGTTCATTTCCATGAGGTTGGCGCGATTGATTCGATAGTAGATATAATCTCGGCAGCAGTATGTCTTGATGATATCACTACAAAATATGATATCGATGATATAATCATCACACATCTCGTTGACGGTACAGGAACAGTAAGATGCCAGCACGGAATTCTTTCAATTCCGGTTCCCGCAGTTTTAAAGATTGCGGAGCTTACCGGAATAAAACTTTCGATAACAAATCGAAAGGGTGAGTATGTTACACCGACCGGTGCGGCATTTGCAGCCACGGTAAAAACCACAGATAAACTCCCCGAAAGCTTCAGTATAATAAAGACCGGTCTCGGTGCCGGCAAACGTGAACACGAAGTTCCCGGAATTCTCCGCAGCATGATAATCGAATAGTAAAACTTTTAATCCATCATAATAGGCTTCCCTTGTGCGGGAAGCCTATTTCGCTTTTATCACTTAACTATTACTTTTACTGTAATTGTCTTTGCCTTTGATGGAAGGTGTGTATCATCTCCGGCTGCCGTAACTTTTACTTTAACCTTATAAGTACCCTTCTTCAGCTTCTTCTTCACTGTAAGCTCTCCGGTCTTGGAATTAATCTTAAAGTATTTCTTGAAACTCTTCTTTCCTTTTTTTGCAGATGAAAGCTTATAAGTGAGATCTCCCTGACCTTTATCTGTAAGTTTAATTATCTTGGAGCGCTTATAATTCTTTGATTTTTTCTTTATGGTTTTATACTTAATATTCAGCTTTTTACCGGTTACTCTTAATGTATTTGCAACCTTTTCAGTATCAGTTTTATCCTTATCTTTGCCTTCAGGCGTCGGGGTTACCTGAGGTGTCGGTGTTACTGTTGGTTCCGGTGTTGTTGTCGGTTCCGGTGTTGCTGTCGGTTCCGGTGTTGCTGTCGGTTCCGGTGTTGCTGTCGGTTCCGGTGTTGCTGTCGGTTCTGGTTTCTTCTTGATCTCGAAGGTCAGCTCTTTGCTTCCCTCATAATAATCTCCCTTTAATGTAACTGTAACCGTCGCCGTTCCGACTTCAACATTATCCTTATATGAAACTGTATAGCAGTCTGAAGAAAGCTCTTCACTTGAATTTGCAACAGTGACCTTCGGTTCTATCTCTTTTCCGGTATAAGTGAATGATGTTGCTTCAAGGCTGATGCTATTTACCTTTAGAAGCGGAGCTACGATTTCTTCTTCTCCACATATATTACAGATCTGATATATATATCCATCTTCTTCCGGTGTAGCCTTCTTGATCAACTGTTCACCGGGATCATGATCAGTACACTTTTCAAAAACAGCACATATGCACGAGATCACATTTACATTTAAAGAATACTCCGGATCAGCACTTATGAGCGTGTCAGGATCATCCAGATCAACCGGCACTATGGTCTGCGAATATATCTTGCCATCCTTGTAAATGTCCTCTGTCTTACCTTTATACCAGCCGGCAAATTTATAACCTTTATCCGGATATGCCTTAAGAACTACGGCATGTCCTATCTCATATGTAGTAAACATCCAGCCATAGGTTGGCTTATCATTATAACCTCCCTCGATAATTGCAAACTGCCCACCACAAGAACATTCCCCGGAAGTTTTATCAAAGGAATTCAGGCCTAACATAACACTCCACTTGGCATATAATGTAAGGTCTTTATTTACCTCATCAGAGAAGTAATAATTCTGGGTCAGAGCTTCGTCTTCATACCATCCATCAAACACGAAACCATCTTTAGTCGGACGTGGATCCGGCCTTGTCGCTTTTCCACCCGGAACAACAAACTGCGGACTGATATAGTTTCCACCATTGGTATTAAAATATACTCTAAAGGTTTTGATCACATTAAATGTAAATGGCTTCGTCTGTCCGGTATATCCACTGTCCTCTTTTGCAATTGCGGTGATTCTATAGGTGGCTGTCCGATTCTCACCATATGTCAGCGGGAACTCTGCATCTTCATAGGTACCATCTCCCTCAGAAGAAGTCTGACGTTCAACCTTTAATGTATATTTTGAAGATTTCAGGAGTTCTCTTGCACCATCTGCATCTTGATAATATACCTTAATATCAGGTGTGACGCTGTCTTCATCCTTCAGATAATAATTCTTATTATCCGTAGTTCCACTAAATACAATCTTGTACCCGGAATCATTTTCGCCGGTAATACTTAAATCTGAAGGAAGCTGAGGAGGTTCCATGACGGTAAAGCTGGCAGAAATATCTACTGCATTCTCATTATTAGGATAAAACTCTTTATTATATACAACAGAATAATTACTCGAGTTGTCATAGAGTTGGAGAAAACTTATTTTCCACTCACCCGCTTCAGTTGTATCTTCAATATCCATTTCAAATCTTAATATGCCACCATAATCCTCATACGGATATGCTGAACAATATTTCATCCTGTGAGACTGAGGTTGG